>JBAPOI010000569.1:0-14781 GCA_049279555.1 Candidatus Sulfotelmatobacter sp. | reverse complement strand
TGCTGAAACCCAGGATGAAAATCACAGCCTATAATCAGCATGACGTTGGCTCCTCTCACGAGCCTTGGTCTTGTTTCATCGCATACCAATCTACTCGCGATGGGCCAACGTCGTTATGCAATCAAAGTCCCGCGTTTTCACCAGCGGGACGAGGGATCTCTCCGCTGCCGGTCGGCCTCAGGCTTGTACAGATTTTGCCACTCTTTAGCAAGGTCGTCCCACTTCGGATTCATCACGTTGATGAGTTTGATCTTCTTTTCGCGCCGCCAGCCTTTGATCTCCTTCTCACGCGCAATGGCTGCATCCGGATAACAGAAGGTTTCGTAATAAACCAGGACCGTGAGATTGTAACGGCTAGTGAATCCGGGAACGAGTTTGTTCTTGTGCTGCCAGACGCGGTGGCGCAAATCGCCGGTGACACCTGCGTACAGGACGGCAGAGCGCGGGTTGTTGGTCATTATGTAGACGAAGAACTGTTTAGGCTTTCGCATTTTTCTTTGCTAGCGTAGGCGGGCCGACTGTGTCTGTGACAAACGAACATGTGACGGCTGTGAGATCCTTCGCTCCGGCTGAAAAGCGCCTGCGCTCAGGATGACGCCGTCCAAGATATTCCCCGGCATTGATATAATCCGGCTGCGAACGAATTCTAGAACGAGGCCACACCTTTGCCCATTGGAACTGCGTTTCACGAGAGAACATTTCCGCTTTGCCAAAGCTTGAATTATCGCGAGTGGTCGGGATACTACACGGTCAGCGTGTATGAAGTGCATCATGAGCACGAGTACAACGCAATCCGCAATGCCGCGGCGCTGATCGACATTTCGCCGCTCTACAAATATCTGATCACCGGCAAAGACGCGACGCGACTGGTGAACCGCGTGATCACACGCGACATCAAAAAAGTGAAAGTCGGGCAGGTGATTTATTGCTGCTGGTGTGATGAAGAGGGCAAGGTTATCGACGACGGAACAATTTCGCGGCTGGAGGAAAATGTTTATCGGTGGACGGCCGCCGATCCGAGCCTGCGCTGGTTCCGGCAGAATGGCCTGAACATGGATGTGCAGGTCGAAGATATTTCCGAAAAAGTTGCGGCGCTGGCGCTGCAGGGGCCGACTTCGGCGAAGCTGCTGAAAAGCGCAGCTGAGGCCGATATTGCAAACCTCAAATATTTCCGAGTCACGCGCGGGAAAATTGGGGGCGTGCCGGTAGATATTTCGCGCACTGGGTATACCGGTGACTTGGGATATGAAATCTGGGTTCCGTGGAACGATGCCGCGAAAGTGTGGGATGCGCTGTGGGAAAAGGGAAAGCAATTTGACCTGCATGCTGCCGGGATGCTGGCGCTGGATGTGGCCCGTGTTGAGGCCGGTCTGCTGCTGATTGAAGTGGACTATTCGAGTTCGAAGAAAGCTCTGATTCCGTCGCAGAGATATTCGCCGTACGAATTGGGTTTTGGCAAGATGGTGCATCTGGAGAAAGAGAATTTCATCGGCAAGCGTGCGCTGGAGCAGGATGCGAAAAATGGTGTGGCGCGGCAGTTGGTTGGAGTCGAAGTCGATTGGACCGATGTTGAGGCGCTGTATGAGCGCTATGGACTGACTCCGGCTGCGCCGAGCCAGGCTTCGCGCGTCGCCGTGCCTTTGTACGCCGGCGAGAAACAGGTGGGCAAGGCGACGACTACGAGTTGGTCGCCGATACTGAAGAAGATGATTGCGCTGGCCAGCGTGGAGACCGAACATTCGAAGTTGGGAACGCAGTTGCAAATGGAGATTACGATCGAGGCGATTCGGCTGAAGACGAATGTGAAGGTGACTGCACTGCCGTTCTACAATCCGGCGAGGAAGACGGCAACACCGGTCTAGCGGCTGTCCAGGCGAGCACCGGGCCTCGTTCGGTGTCGTGCGGCTACTCCGTCAATCCAAGTTTCCCACTTCATAATCGAGAATCTTTCGAGTATTCCCCTCCCGAGTTGGTGTATCGTTCCAAGGCATATGAGCCGTTCACGACAGGATTGGCCAACGCTAACCCCACTGGTTATCCTGGCTGTGGTGGTTTTGATTCTGTATTTCGCGCGCGCGATTTTAATTCCTCTGGCGCTCGCCCTAACGCTCAACTTCCTGTTAACGCCGATGGTGATGTTTTTCCAGAGGCTCCACATGCGCCGGGTGCCGGCCGTTGCTCTAGCGGTTCTGATTTCGGTGGGGGCGCTCGCAGGGGTCGGGTGGGTGGTTGCAAGGCAGTTGCTGCAAGTTGCGAACGATCTGCCGAAGTATCGTCTGAATATTCACAATAAGATTGAAGCTCTTCATTACCCGCCGGAAGGCGCGCTGGGACGGGCAACCGAGAGTGTGAAGGAGATTGGCAGCGAACTTTCGGACTCAGGGAACGGCGGAGAGTTTTCTCCCGGCAAAACGGCTGCGCACCCTGCGGCGCCTGTGCCGGTGCAGGTAGTGACGATTCCGACTGGGGGCTTGCCGTACCTGCGAGAAGTGTTGGCACCGGTGCTAATGCCGCTGGCGACAGCGTTCATGGTTTTGATATTCACCGTGTTCATCCTGATTAAGCAGGAGGACCTGCGCGATCGCTTTCTGCGCCTTGCGGGAGTGGCCCAGTTGCATGCCATGACACTGGCTCTGGATGACGCCGGCCGCCGCATTAGTCGCTATCTGGTGATGCAGTTTCTGGTGAATGCGGGCTATGGCATTTGCTTCGGCACAGGTCTGTTTTTGATTGGAGTTCCGAATGCCACGTTGTGGGGAGTGATTGCCGGCCTGTTACGCATCGTCCCTTATGTAGGAGCGCTGACTGCAACAGCTTTTCCTTTGGCGCTCGCGCTCGCGGTATTCAACGGCTGGGGACCCCCGGTTCTGATTTTTCTGCTGTTCGCATTTCTCGAATTGATTACCTCGAATGTGGTTGAGCCGTTGCTGTACGGAGCACACACCGGGATTTCTTCACTCGCGCTGCTCGTTACAACAGTATTCTGGACGACGCTTTGGGGGTGGGCCGGACTGGTGTTGGCGATTCCGCTTACTGTGTGCGTGATCGTGCTGGGGCGTTACGTGCCGAGGATGTCATTCCTTCACGTTCTGCTGGGCGATGAGAGCGCATTGTCGGTCGAGATTCAGTTTTATCAGCGATTGCTTGCGCTTGATCAGGAGGATGCGAGGTTGATCGCGAATACTTTTCTAAAGACTCATCCCCTGGTTAGTTTGTATGACACGGTCTTGGTTCCGGCGCTAACTTTGGCCGAACAAGATCGCCACAGAGGTGCGCTCGACGAAATGCGGGAGTCGTTTTTGTTTCTCAGCGTGAGCGAGATTATCTCGGAGTTGACGGTTTACGGAACAGAAGAAGCCGTGGCGAAACGGAAAAAGCTCAGGTCGCTTTGGACATCAAGCGGAGCGCGAGAACTGCCATCAAGCCATACGGAGCCTGCCGCCTCTGGGGTTCGAATATTCTGTTTCCCGGCCAGCGATCAAGCTGACGAAATTACGTCCTCGATGCTGGCGCAGTTGCTGGAACGTGCTGGTCACGGTGTACTGTCTTTGCCTGTTGGTTCTCCCTTCGAAGAAATTTTGACCCACCTGCCGCCGGAGCCTGACGATGTGGTGTGCATTTCTGCGCTTCCGCCTTTTGCTTTTGCGCAGTCTCATGCGTTGTGCCAACGGGTCCGCATGCAGTTGCCTCAGACCAAGATCGTTGCCGGCATTTGGGGATATACCGGCGACCTCGAGAAAGCCAAAGAACGTTTTGGGAGCGCGCAGCCTGACCGAGTCGTGGCTTCTCTGGCGGAGGCGGTCGAGCAGATCAATGAATGGAACAAGGCCAAGTTAGCGTCGGAAGTGGCGAGGTAGCGGAACACGATTTACGGCCCTAGTTAGGCATCGCCTGATGGCGGGCGGCGGCTGTTCCCAACATGGTTCTTCTTCGTCCTACTAGATAAATTCCGATTCCTAGCAACAGTAATGCCCCAGTCCCTCCAACAATCTTCAGCAACGCGACGAGTTGGTGCGGTTCATCCGACTGGGGAATCAGCGACAGAGCGATGGTTAGCACAGTGGTGAGGAATCCGAGTGTGGCTACCAGCTTCGCTACAGTACTTCCTCCCGGCACGCGGATCACTTCCGGCCCGGCGGGCTCGCGCTGGAGTTTGATCATGGCGGCGAACAGATACAAGTAGGGAATGAAGTAGACAATCACTCCCATGCTGACCAGCACGTCGTAGGCGCCTTTCACGCTGGTTCCGGCCTGACCCAGAAAAATGAAAAGCGCGCCGAGAACGAATTGAGTGAGCAGCGCGACCCACGGCGTTTTCCAGCGCGGATGGAGTGCGCCAAAGGCTGGTGGCAAAAAATGATCGAGACCCGCGACGAACGGCAATCGAGCGACAGCTGCGAGGTAGGCGCCGGCAGCGCCGATGTTGCTGAGCGCGATCAGGAACGCGGCGACCGGCAAGACTCCGGGGAAGCCTACTCGGGATGCGGTTTTCGCGATGGCTTGCACCAGACCCTGCAGATTGCTGACTTCAGCGGAAGGCAATGCGAGGAGCACGCAGGCGGTTCCCAGGATGTAGCACAGGGTCACGGTTACGCCGCCGAAAAGCAGTGCGAAAGGTATCGATCGCCGAGGATTCTTGATCTCTTCTCCCATGAAGGAGGCGGTTTCGCATCCACCGAATGCGAACGTCAGCACCGACCAGAAGATGAGGTCGTTCAAATGCGTACTGGGCGTCATGGAGTGCAGGGTGAACGAAGTGGCCGAGCCGTAGCGGTGCCATGCGATGAGTCCCATGACAATGATGATGCCGACGGGAATCCACATGGCGAGCGCGCCAACATTGTGCAGCCACTTGCCGACATCAAGGCCAACGATGTTCATCAGCGTAGCCGCGCTCAGGGTGAGCAGAGAGAAGACGATGTAGAACGTTGCGTTGTTTGAGAGATGCGCCCAAGCGCTCTGGCGCATGAAGAGAATGTTGCTGGCGGCGAAATAAAGTACGGCGGGAAAGTATGGGAGGTTGCTGGTCCAATAGGTCCAGGCGGACATGAAGCCGGAGAAATCTCCGAAGGCGCGCTTGCTCCAGACATAGAGGCCGCCTTCACTGGGATAGCGCGAAGAAAGTTCGAGCACGGAAAGTGCGAGAGGAGTATAGAAGCAGAACCATGCGCCAATCCAAATGACGATGGAACTGGGACCAGCGGCGCCGGCGGCGGCGATCCAGCGAAGGCTGATGCCGGTTACCACGTAGAACAAAACCAGGTCGCGAAAGCCGAGGACGCGTTTCGGGCGGTTCGGATCTTTGCTACTCGGTTCGGCGATGGAGGCAGGAGTCAAGTTGCGGAGCAATGAGGACAGTCAGGAATAACATTCGGCGCTGACTCCGGGCAAGGCGAAAGTTTTTCGGAGGTACGCAAGTATGGCCGGATACAGAAACCAAGGTCCCTCGCTGCGCTCGGGATGACGACGGGCTGATGACTGCGCTCTGTCGCTACTAGCGTGGGATGTAGTCATCGAGGAGCGGGACGATGGCGGTGGTGAAGGGAAGAATACGCTGTTGGGCGGCGTCGGGGGTTTCGCCGGGGAACATGTCGGTGACCAGGCGAACGAGAGCGCCGTCGCTACGGTTCATCACAATCGAGTCCCTGACCAGATAGTACTTGGCCCAATATTCGCTGGCCACGCCGCGATCGTGCGCCCAATACCAATACAGCACCAGCCGTCGTGCGCCAGCTTTGGAAATGAGATAGCGATTGGCAGGAAAAGAGGCGTGACCTGAAACAGAAATCTGAACCCGAACATTTTCGTCGGGATTCCATCCGGAGCCAGGCAGGCAGTGCTGAGGGGAGTGGATGGTGTCACCCGCGCGCTGGCTCGGAAAATAAGCGAGGAACAAGTCGACATAGGGTAGCTTTCCCGCAGGATCTTGGTATAGGCGTTCCAGGAAATCGCCAGCCCCCAATATATCGAGCGTTGCCTGATCGAGCACAACGTCGTTACTCGTCCAGTTCGCCAGTTGTGTGGGAAAAGACAATAGTGGCAAGCCATGAGGGATGATTTCGTTACGTCCGCGCGCTTGCAGCACAATCGCGGTCACGGCAATCAACGCCGTCGCAAGAACGAAACGCAGCATGCTCGATGGCTTCACGATTCCACTCCTCTCTCAGGCCAAAAAACACAGACGGCGCGATGAAGAAGATAGATCATGAGCAGCGACGCAACAAACATAAGCCAGCCCTGGAATTCGTGAAAGAAGCCTTGCGCCTTATCCGGATCCCAATATTGGACGAGCAGACCGGTGCCCACAACTCGAAGGCTGTTCGCAGCCACGGCGACAGGAAGAGAAGCTAGCGCCAGGAAAACACGAACCGAAACTCTGCTTTCCATCAGATATCCATAAATGATGGCGAGCGTGGTCAACGACATCAGAGAGCGAATTCCGCTGCAGGCCTCGGCCACTTGCAGAGCCATCGCCGGAAGGACGATCACATTGCCCTCGCGCAAGACGGGGACACCCATCCACGGCAAGGTTGTGCTGGCGACCTGTGAAGCCAGCAATTGCAGTGGAAAGGTGACCTGGTTGAAGACGATGGCTGGAATAGGGACCATCAGCACCAGGAATGCCCAGGGAAACAAAAGGACGCGAAAGAAGTTCCAACCTAAGAACAATACGATGATGCCCGCCAGCACTAAAAGCAGAGATGAGCGCGACAGGAAAAGCTCGGCACCCATGCGGCCGACCAGCAACACCACCATGCCAAATGCGAGCAGCAGCAGGCCCCACCATGAAGGCTGGGGTCGCAACCGGGCTAACCTGGGACGCTCTTGCCAGATTACGAAAGCAGAAAACAGGGGAACGAAAAAGCCGTGGGAAAAATTGGGGTCATGCCACCACTGCCCCACCAGGTGGTAAACCGTGGGAGCATAGAGCCAGAGCAATAGTCCACCGAGCACGACGGCTTGCCACGTCGGCGGCCATGCCGGTTCGGCGGCGAGCGACTGCGCAGGTGGTTCAGTTTGCAGCACTTGGCTCACTGGAAACGGTTCTCTCCGCTGGGGGCGACCTCAGCATAGCGAAGTAGTGAGAATCCCGCAACGAAATCGCAGGATCGCCGTCTACCCATGCAGCCGGTCGGTGGCGAGGTGTGAGCGGCAAGAAACGGATGTTGCTCGGAATGCCGCGCCCCTCAAGCCTGAGCACGAAGGCGGCGCACAGGGTCGAACGAGCGGAGACGAAAGTTTCATGGCTCAGCCGTCGGACAAATTCATCTTCTATTAACATCAAGGAGCTAGGATTGCCCAGTATTTTATCCCTCCCCAGTGCGGCTCTGGCCTATAAACTTTTGAAAGCATAGAGTTAAAACTCGTGGCGTGATTCACTCGTTCATGTGAAGATATTCCGGCTTCAAAAGAACATTTTTCTGCGAGAATACGGGTTGTGGCTTTCTGCGGTTAGTGGCCTTGTTAGGGGCGGAGATCTTGGGCCGGATGCGGTGTCCCCGGCCACGTTTCGTTTGTAAAGCAGGCAGCGCGGAGCTTCTCGCCTAGAGAAGGATTGATGTGCCGACGCGAACGCTTTGCCGTTAGAGCCGGCGCCGGGTCGAGGCATAGTTGCGGATCAGCCATGAGTCTTGGCTGTATAGGGTTGAGTAGATGGGATTCCGACGCGCCGGGTCTCGAAAAGCTCTGCAGGAGAATGGATGAAAGAAGCAATAAAGCTTGCCTGCGTGGTATTGCTCCTGGGGTTAACAACCAGGAGCATGTGGGCCCAGGACGAAGTCTATACAAAGCCGGCTCCCAAACCGGCCGAGACCTCCAAGTCTGCGATGCGGGCACCGGCTCCGGCGCCCACTGCGAATGCGCCCACGGATAACGCGCCCGCCGATTATGTGATTGGCGCCGACGATACGCTGCACATCTCGGTTTGGAAAGAACCGGATCTTACAGCTACGTTGCCGGTGCGGCCGGATGGGAAAATTTCCCTGCCTTTGCTGAACGACGTTCCGGCGGCGGGTTTCACACCAATGCAACTCGCAGATTCGATCACCGAGAAACTGAAGAAGTATATTGCGGACCCCCGCGTAACCGTCGTGGTGACCGCAATGAATAGCCGGAGAATTTTCGTGACCGGCGAAGTCACGCATTCAGGACCGATTGCCCTCTTACCGGGAATGACGATTCTGCAGGCGCTTTCCAGTGCGGGCTTCACTCAATTTGCCAACCTGAAAGGTATTTATTTGCTACGCACGGAGAACGGCAGGCAAGTAAAGATGCCTTTCAACTACAAGGAAGTGGTGAAGGGCCGGCATCCCGAGCAGAACATTTTGCTGCAGCGGGGCGATACCGTGGTGGTCCCTTAGCAAAAATGAGTAGACGTTATTCCATGGGATTTGTGATGGTGCTTGCCTTGGCGCTGAGCGCAGCCTGGGGCCAGGACAGCGCCAGCCAGCAGGAGCCTGTCCCTGCTCCGGAGGGCAGCCAGCCTCAGCAGCCGGTGCCGGCTAATGGGCCAGACAATCCGGTGCCGCCAATCATCGAAAATCCTCCAATCTCGGGAGTGGACCTGCCCAACCTCGAGCCACACGCCGCTCCGTTGAGTTATTTGCAACTTGGCGGGCATGCGAGCGAATCCGTGGATTCGAACGTCCAGAACAGCCTCGGGGGATCGGGCACGCATTCGGTCTCATTCGCTTTGGGCAGCGTCGACTTACAACATCTTTGGAGGAATTACGATCTCGCGCTCGACTACCTTGGAGGAGTGGGTTACTACAACGCTCGTGGTCTCGGCCTGAAACAAATAGAGGAGCTTGGTTTAGACCAGCAAATCACCTGGAAGCGGGGGAAGCTGGGGATTCGAGATGCGTTCAGCTACCAGCCCGAGGGCACGTTCGGCAGCGCTTATGGTGCCGTGGGGCTTACCGGTGCGGGCCTGAGTTCGACTGGGCTTCTCGGCTTTAACGGTGGGACCGTCTTTGGGGCGCTGGGACAAGTGCCCCGTATCATGAACCTGTCCGTTGTCGATGCAGTGGAAAATCTGACCCCTAAGTCTTCCATAACCATTACAGGTGGATACGGTCTCGTTCACTTTCTGGACAACCAACCCGGCACCCGTAATTCATTCATCGGGAGCAACGAGGTTTCAGGCGAGGCCGGCTATAACCGCATACTTGGGCGGCACGACCAGGGAGCGATCGTATATGCCTACCAGGGCTTCCAATTTTCCACCGGAACTAATTTTTACAGCCACATCATTCAGCTGATGTGGGGACATCGAATCACCGGACGCATGGATTTTCTGGTTGGGGTGGGGCCGCAGTTCACCCAGATTAACCACCTGCTTCTTCCTGCGACGGCGGCTCAAAACCCCACTGTTCCACCGTGTGTATTTGCGGCTACATCGCAGGGTACTCCAGAGCTCGTATGCCCACAGAACGACCTTCGCATCTCTGCTGCGGGCCGGGCGGTGCTGCGCTATCGCTTCCCAAAGACCAGTCTGGATCTTACTTACGCGCATTACATCACCAGTGGGTCTGGCTTCTTCGCCGGAGCCAAGAGCGATATCGCGCAGCTCAGCGCCAGCCGGCCATTAACCCGAATTTGGAGCCTGGGCTCCGACATCGGGTTCTCCCGTAACAGCCGTGTGCTACCGATCACGTGCCCGGCTTCCAGCGCGGCGACTTGCCCGGGTGTAAGCGCGAATATCTATCAGTATGGATTTGCGGGGGTAAGTTTTCACCGGAAGTTCGGGCGAACTATGCACGCATTCGCCAGCTATCAGTTCAACTACCTGGCCTTCGACGATTCGTATTGCCAGACATTCAATGGCCCGTGCAACCGGATTGCACAACGAAGTGTGGGGACGATTGGAGTGGATTGGACGCCCCGGCCAATCCGGCTTGATTAGTCTTACGGCTGGCGTTGCAGGCCAGCGAAACGAGTGAAACGATGGAAAACCGCGAATTTACCATGGACGATTATCTGGCGATGTTGCGCCGCCGGATCAAAGTGATTTTGATCCCGGCGCTGGTGGCACCTCTCGCCGGATTTCTGGTTTCGTATTTCTTTGCCGCCAAATATACCTCGAATTCTCTGGTGCTGGTCGTGGGCCAGAAGGTTCCGGAAGGGATTGTGCAGTCGGTTGTTACCGAGGATTTGGCGCAGCGCATTGCCACCCTGCAGCAACAGGTGCTCAGCCATGAGCGCCTGCAGCCCATGGTGGAGCGCCTGGGGTTGGCGAAGCCTGGCGAAGACGCCGATGAGGCAATCGAAATCATCCGCAACAATATGACGGTCGAACCCGTTATCACCGATCTTTCGCAAATTGCGAGCGGCGGTAAGAAAAAGGCGGGCCAGAGCAGTCCAGTTCCGGGGTTCACGGTAGGTTATACCGCCAGGTCGGCCCGCCGGGCACAGTTAATTTGCAACGAACTTACTTCCCTTCTGCTAACGGAAAACCTGAGATCGCGCGAAGACGTGGCTCGCGGCACTACTGATTTCCTCAGCAAGCAGGTAGAGGACACCAAGCGGAATCTCGATGAGCTGGATAGCAAGCTCGCGGACTTCAAGAAGCAATACATGGGCCAACTTCCGGGCGATGAGGATAATAACTTAAAAATCCTGATGGGGCTGAATTCGCAGCTCGAAGCCAACACCCAGACGTTGAGCCGGGCCCAGCAGGACAAAGCCTATACCGAATCGCTGCTAGCGCAGCAGTTGACGGCGTGGAAGAATTCTCTGTCGTCCAACAATCCTCAGACCCTGCAACAGCAACTCTCGCAATTGCAAAGCCAGCTGATTGACCTGCAAGCCCGCTATACCGACGATCATCCCGACGTGATCAAGACCAAGGCGGACATCGCGCAGGTCAAGAAAAGGCTGGCGGAAGCTGGCGCTCCGAGCAAGGACACGGAAACCGCGGCTGACAAGGGATCAGGATCGGAGCCGCCCGAACTCCGCCAACTGCGGTTACAAATTCATCAGTACGAAGACTTGATTGCACAAGGCACCCGCGACCAAAGAAGACTGACCGACGAAATCGCGCTGTATCAGGGGCGGGTGTCGCTGAGTCCTGCGATCGAGGAACAGTACAAGCAAATGGCTCGCAATTACGAGAATACGCAGAAGGTGTATCAAGATTTGCTGGCCGACAAGAGCAAGTCCGATATCGCTTTGAAAATGGAGCAGCAGCAGGAAGGCGAGCAGATGCGCATGCTCAATCCCGCCAACCTTCCGGATCTGCCGAGTTTTCCGAACCGCCTGCTGTTTGCGGGAGCGGGACTGGGCGCTGGTTTGGCGCTGGGTTGCACGCTTGCACTGTGGCTGGAGTTTCGCGACACCTCCATCCGCACTCAGGCGGATGCTGAAGCCGCCCTTGAGCTTCCCATGCTGGTCGCGGTCCCATGGGTGGCGGAGACGCTGCTGGAGAACAGCAACGGCAATGGAAACTTCTGGAGTAGGAAGAAGCGTGAAAGGGAGCAGGGAAAGGAAGCCGTCGGGTTTTAAAACAGTGAAGTTTCAGGGAAGAACGTTTTAAGCAAGGGGCCATGTACAAAGAATTTTTCGGTTTGAGGGCGAATCCGTTCAATGTGAATCCCGACCCGCGTTATCTGTTTCTAACGCGCCACACGGAGGAGGCGCTCGCTTGCCTGACTTACGGTATCCAAAGCCGTAAGGGATTTGTGCTGCTGACCGGGGAAGTTGGAACAGGGAAAACAACCCTGATCAACAAGCTGCTGGAGTGGTTGCGCTTGCAGCAGGTGGCGACCGCATTCATCTTCAACTCGCGACTGAATACGGCACAGTTCCTGGATTACATGATGGCCGACTTCGGCATTCCCTGCGATTCGAAGGACAAGAGTCAGATATTGCTGCGGCTTTACAACTGGCTATTGGATCGCTACCGGGCAGGCGAGACTGCGGTGCTCATCGTCGATGAGGCGCAGAACCTGACCGAAGAAGTGTTGGAAGAGATCCGAATGCTGACCAACCTGGAAACGTTCACGGAAAAGCTGCTCCAGATTGTATTGGTGGGCCAGCCTGAGCTCGAAGAGAAACTAAGACAACCGCAACTCCGGCAGTTGCGGCAAAGGCTGAGCCTGCGCGCCAAGACGCACGAGCTTACGCTCGACGAGACCAAAGCCTATGTGCAGCAGCGGTTGCGCATCGCCGGGTCGAATGGCCAGGAGATTTTCGATCCCGAAGCGGTCATCGCGATCCACCGCTACGCGAACGGCATTCCAAGGGTTATCAACTTGCTGTGCGAGCACTGCCTGGTGAGCGCATTCGTGGACCAGCAGAATGTAATTAAGCCGGCGGTTGTGGACAATGTGGCGCGGGACCTCGATCTGGCCGATAACATGGCTGTGCGGGCCATGATGCCACCTGCGGCAGCGGGGCAGCAAAAGTTTGACCTGGTGGACACCTTGCGATCGCTGGCTAATTTAGCCGACCGCTTGCGCGAAGACGACAAGGATGTCTCCAAGGAAAGGAAGATATGAGCAGAATTCACGAAGCGCTGAAGAAGGCGGAACAGGAGCGGGCGGAGTTGCAGGCTCCCGCCGAATCGAGCTTCGCGGCGGTGCCATCAATGGCTCAGGGGGCAGAGCATCCTGGGGATGCGTACGCCGACGTCGTTCCTTTGACTTCTGCGATGCCTTCATTCGCCAGCCCGTTCAGCGTGGAGAACCTGTTGTCGCGCTGCCAGCAACTGCAATGGAAGCCTGACACGAAAACCATGCTGTTTTTCAATGGCGACGACGCGGCCCGCGGCACCGAGGAATTTCGCACCCTGCGTTCGCGGCTTTATTCCACACGCGAGAAGATGCCGCTCAAGAAGATTCTCGTAACCAGCGCTCTGCCGAAAGAGGGCAAATCTTTCACAGCGGCCAATCTGGCGCAGGTGCTGGTGCGGCAGCATGGACGCCGTGTGCTGTTAGTTGATGCCGACCTGCGCGGTCCGCGGCTGCACCTCATGCTCGGCACAACCTCGTCTCCGGGTCTGTCCGATTATCTGATGGGAAGCGGCGACGAGTTTTCGATCATGCAGCACGGACCGATGGAAGGTCTTTTTCTAATTCCGAGCGGCAAGGAGATCACAGATCCTGCGGAGTTGATCTCAAACGGACGGCTCAAGATACTGCTGCAGCGAATTGATGCTCTCTTCGATTGGATCATCATCGATTCGCCGCCGGCAGTGCCGGTTTCCGATGCCGGCGTACTGGCCAAAGTCTGCGACGGAGTGCTCATGGTGGTGCGCTCCAACGCCACGCCGGTCGATATGGCGCGCCGCGCGCGAATGGAATTTCCAGATCAGGCTCTAGTGGGAGTAGTGCTGAACGGCACGGACGGTGCGGCCATCCCATATACGCGTTATTACTACGATGGCGACGGAAAGAATACGAGCGTGTCGAAATCTTAAAAACCAGTCTTGATGTTTAAGACCAGTCTTTGGAGCAACGAGTCTTAGGGCAGGGAAACGTGATCCGGCTTTTCAAAGTGTATTACCCGCTGCGAACACTGGTTCTTCTGGCAGGTGAGGCACTGATTGTTTGGCTTTCGTTTGTGCTGGGTACGATGTGGCAGAGCCAGGACAGTTGGCTGCTCCTGAATGTCGAAGGTGGATACCTCAAAATTCTTGGAGTGACCGGGGTCGTGCTGTTGCTTTCCCATTGGCTCGACCTCTACGATTCTGCGAACCTTGGCGAGAAGTGGGATCAAGTTTTCCGCATACTGCTGGTGCTGGGCGTGGTTGCGCTGTCTCTTTCCGCGGTGGGCTTTGCCTTTCCCAATCTCTTGCCTGGGAACGGCTCGGCTCTTGCAGGGCTTCTGATTCTCACCATTATGCTGTTTTGCTGGCGGACGGCATATTCCTGGATGGTCAAGCAGCCGTTTCTGAGGGAGCGAGTGTACGTTTTGGGTACGGGAGAGCGCGCGGAGCGGCTAGTCCGGGGTTTGCGGCAGCGTTCGGCCCTTGGGATCGAAGTGGTCGGCTGGACTGGGAACGTCGATGGTGAATTAACTCGCGACAGTGTCGCCTCGCACCTTCTCGCCCTTGTCCACGCCAAGCGCGTGCATCGAGTCATTGTCGCGATGCTGGACCGCCGGGGCACTTTGCCGGTGGAGGAATTGCTGGACCTGCGGCTGACTGGAGTGAAGGTAGAGGAAGCTACGTCGTGGTTGGAGAGGATTTCAGGAAGAATTGAAGTGGAGCAGTTATACCCGAGCTGGTTAATTTTTGCGGATGGGTTCCGCTTCAGCAATTTTTTCAGGCTGGTGCGGCGGGTGCTGAATTTTTCTGTGGCCCTCGTGGGTCTATTGCTCTCGCTGCCTCTGATTCCTTTCATTGTGCTGGCCGTAAAGCTGAGTTCTCCGGGTCCAGCGTTGTACCGGCAGGAGCGGGTGGGGCGGCGTGGCGAGCCGTTTTACTGTTATAAGTTTCGCACCATGCGCGACGGCGCGGAAGCGGATACCGGCGCGACTTGGGCCGCGGATGACGATCCGCGCATCACGAAAGTTGGCAAATTTCTGCGCTCTTCGCGCCTCGATGAGATTCCGCAGCTGTGGTGCGTGCTCAAGGGCGACATGCATTTCGTAGGTCCGCGACCGGAGCGGCCAGAATTCGTCGAGTGGCTGAGCAAAGAGATTCCGTATTACGGTGTGCGCCATGTGGTGCGCCCGGGAATTACCGGCTGGGCGCAGGTGCAGTACAAGTATGGCAACACGCTGGAAGATGCGCGGGAGAAGTTGCAGTATGACCTTTTCTACATCAAGAACGCGTCGCTC
>JBAPOI010000568.1:0-2234 GCA_049279555.1 Candidatus Sulfotelmatobacter sp. | reverse complement strand
GCGCGAATAAACATTGACCACCGAGGGCGCCACCTTCGCCACCACCGGCGCGAAGGAAAGCTGCATCTGCGCAGCCGATTGCGGCAAGGCGCGGGAAGAAGGGGCAAGGCCCGCGTCCTGGCCCTGGGCCAGCGCCGGAGCCGCCAATGTACTCAACAGGATAGCAACACTGATGGACCGCATGGTTTTCCGGTTCTCCCTGAACTGCCAGTTTCGGCTATCCACAATGGCCGAAGCGGGCCCCGTTATTCCCCCCAAATCTGGCCTATACTGTGGCAGCACTCAAATGGGGGGAAACCCATGGGCTTACGCATTATTTTGGCGGGCGTATTGGCCGCGGTAGCCATGTTCTGCTGGCAGTGGGTCGCGCACGATCTGCTGCCGCTGGGCATGACCGGCATTGGAACGATCCAGAACGAACAGGCCGTTCAGGATGCGTTGAAGACCAACATCGATCATGACGGCCTTTACATGTTTCCGATGGCGATGGCCAAGGGCGATATGAACGCAAAGGGCCCGGAAGGCATGCTGGTGTACCACGGTGAAATCGCCACGATGTCGCCCATGCAATTGGGCGGCGAGTTCGTGATCGAGATCGTCGAAATGCTGATCCTGGCCTTTATGATTTCGCAAACCAGCCTCATGGGGCTGGGGCCGCGGCTGGGCTTTGCGACTTTGGCCGGCATCATGGTGGCCATAACCACCAACGGCTCGTATCACATCTGGTACGGCTTTCCGGCCGATTACACGGCAGCCCAGATCATCATGACGGTGGCGGGATATATCATCGGCGGCGTGGTGATTGCGCTGCTGTTGCCGAAGAAGGCATGAAAGCGCTCGGCTGAACAAACTATTGAACTTAGATGATCGGAACTATCGATCTAATTCAGATATTATTGATCGCGGTTCCGGTCATCATAGCAATTACATTTCATGAGGCTGCTCATGGATTCGTTGCGCTCCGATTTGGAGATACGACAGCGCGGGACCGGGGACGTCTGACTTTAAATCCCCTCAAACATATTGATCCAATTGGAACTGTACTAATCCCTGTCATCTTATTGCTCGCGCATACTGGATTCATTTTTGGATATGCAAAACCAGTGCCCGTCAATGCAAGAGCGCTGCGTAATCCAAAGCGAGACATGATTTTGGTTGCGGCTGCGGGCCCAGTTACAAATCTAATACTAGCCGCTCTATCTGGCGCCTTGTTCTACGTTTTCGACGCGACTAACATTTCTTCGCTGGCCTCCAATGCGATGCAAGCCTCTATCACCGTCAATCTCATTCTCGCGATATTCAATTTATTGCCGATACCGCCCCTAGACGGCAGTAAAATTGTAGGAGGATTGTTGCCCGACAATTTGGCGCGGCCGTACTTACGGTTGGGCCGTTTCGGCCTGATACCCGTCCTAATTTTTCTTATTGCATTGCCGTTTATCGTGGCAACCCTTGGCTACGGCTTTCACAGCATTACGCATATTCTGAATAGCAAATGAGAGAGCGATATTTAAACAAATAGAAAAGGAGCGGCACGTGGCCGCCCCTTTTTCATATCTGACGTAGCGTTGCTTCAGCCCCGGCCGCGGCTTTTGCGTTCGGATTTGCGACCCGGCGAGGCCGGCGCCGTCGGCTTGGGCTTGCCGCCGGGCTTTGGTTCCTTGGCCTTGGCCTTCACTTTCGCTTCGGCCTTGGCCTTGGCCTCGCCTTCTTTTTCTTTCTTCTCGTCGTGCACGACCGCTTCTTCGTCGCCCTCGACAGGACCGGAGTCCAGGCCCTTAGCATCGACATCGCGATCGACGAATTCGATGAACGCCATCGCCGCGTTGTCGCCGTAACGGAAGCCCGCCTTCATCACACGGGTATAGCCGCCCGGGCGCCCGGCATAACGCGGGCCAAGCACGTCGAACAGCTTGCGCACCATGACGGCATCGTGGATCTGCGATAGAGCACGGCGCTGTGCAGATAGTTTGCTCTCGCCGCTGCCGTTCTTGGCCAGCGTGACGAGTTTTTCCACCACGGGCCGCAGCGATTTCGCTTTGGGCAGCGTGGTCTTGATCTGCTCGTGCTTGATCAGCGCGCACGCCATGTTGGCGAACATCGCCTTCCTGTGCGCGGATGTGCGGTTGAGCTTGCGGCCGGCATTGAGGTGACGCATGGCTTAGTATTGATCCTCGTAACGCTTGGCCAGTTCTTCGATGTTCTCCGGCGGCCAGCCCTGCACTTCCATGCCG
>JBAPOI010000567.1:0-1615 GCA_049279555.1 Candidatus Sulfotelmatobacter sp. | reverse complement strand
CGAAATCACCTGCAAAATCGCCAGAAACCAGCCGATGTGGTCTTTCAGACACACAACCATCGCCCGAATGTCCGAACTCTCGGGCTGACTGGTGCAATCTCCGTGCCCAGCCCAAAGTGCGGAAACGCTCTTCAGCGCTAGAACAAGTGTTTTATTATCAATATTATACAAAGACGGCCCGACGGTCAGATCAGACGTTTCTGTCACCCAGAAAGAAAACGTTCGGAGCTATAAGGAAAAATGTTGCGCTCGAGGACGCTGCGGCATCCACCGGCAGGGCGGCTGCCTTTATCAGGAACTTCGCGCGTTTCGAAAAGCGGTAGGTATTTCTCCCTGGAGAGGAATCGCCGCGGAGGTGTGCCACCCGTCTGTCATGGCTCGATGGCTGCTGGTCCGAATAATACATTGAAAACAAATGACTTACTATAAGATCTCGCCAAGTGACCTATGGCATGGCAACTGCATTCATTCTGTTCAGGTCTCTCGTATTTAACCAGTTGGTTGAATACCAGGGGTGTGAAGTCTCGCAACCTGCAGGTTTTTTGCATTGAGCCTCTGCCCCAGAAGAGACTGGAATCGGATAAGATTGAATTTGGAGAGTGCAATCTATGCGTGTACTGGTGACTGGACATCACGGCTACATCGGCGCCGTTTTGGTAAGGATGCTCGACAAGAACTCATACGAGGTGGTCGGTCTCGACAGCGACTTCTTCGCGCAAAATCGCTTCGTCGGTGACGTCGTCGATATTCCCAGTCTTCACAAAGACTTGCGCGACGTCGAGTCCCGCGATCTCGCTGGCTTCGACGCGGTTCTGCACCTCGCCGCGCTCTCTAACGACCCCCTCGGTGATCTGAATCCTCGGCTCACTTACGAAATCAACCACCTCGCCACCATGCGTTTGGCGAAAATGGCAAAACAGGCTGGCGTAAAGCGCTTCCTCTTTTCCTCCTCCTGCAGCATGTACGGTGCCGCCGGATCCGCCATGCTGACCGAGGATGCCTCCTTTCATCCTGTCACGCCTTACGCCGAGTCCAAGGTTTTCGTCGAGCAGGAGCTGGGCGCGCTCGCCAGCACTCATTTCAGTCCCGTATTCCTTCGCAATACAACGGCTTACGGCGTCTCTCCGTTCATGCGCTTTGACGTCGTACTCAATAATCTTGTGGCTTGGGCAGTTACGACCGACAGCATTAAAATTCAGTCGGACGGTACTCCTTGGCGGCCGCTCGTTCACGTCGAGGATATTTGCCGCGCCTTCATGGCTGCACTCGTAGCTCCTCAGGAGGCGATTCACAACGAAGCTTTCAACGTCGGAATAACCGAAGAAAACTATCAGGTCCGCGACCTTGCAGAAATCGTTCGCGAGATTGTCCCGGGATGTAAAGTTGAGTACGCTTCCGGCGGCGGTCCGGATCCGCGCTCCTATCGGGTCGATTTCAGCAAAATTAAGAACCAGCTCCCGGGATTTTCACCGCAGTGGAACGTCCGGCGCGGCGCCAAGGAATTGTATGACGCGTGCCGTCAGGCAAACTTGAAGCTGGAAGATTTTGACGGCCCGCGCTTCAAGCGCATTACGCACATCCGTAAGCTGCTCGCCGCCGGCCAACTGGATTCACA
>JBAPOI010000566.1:0-14014 GCA_049279555.1 Candidatus Sulfotelmatobacter sp. | reverse complement strand
CCGCGTGGTTGCGGAGAACGAAAACTTTCTGACGATCGCGCCTTATGCGCCGCGCTTTCCGTTTGAGACGTGGATTCTACCGAAGCAGCATGAGTCGGCGTTTGAAAATTCGTCGTCGCATATGTTCGAGAATTTGGCGAAGGCTCTGAAGACGTTGCTGGGCAAGGCGGATCGGGTGCTGGATAATCCGCCGTACAATCTTGTAGTGCACACCTCGCCGGCGCAGGATCCGACTAACGATCACTATCACTGGCACATTGAGTTTATGCCGAAGCTGACTAAGACTGCGGGATTCGAGTGGGGAACGGGTTTTTACATTAATCCGACGCCGCCGGAAGAAGCCGCGAAGTTTCTGCGGGAAGCTAGTGTGGAAGAGCCGGTTGCGACCACGGCGGGATAGATAGAGAAGATTCGATTTCATGCACGAAAAGAAGGCACGGCCAGGCGCCGTGCCTTCTTGCTTTCAACAGACAGTGTACGAGAGGAAGACGACATAGGATCCCGCCGTCGCGGGCCTCCTTAAATCCGTGTCACAGTTCATCGAACCTAAATTGGAGCGCCGACAGAATTGTCAACGAAATTGTAAAAAGAATCTTTGCCGGAGTCAGTTTTCCTAGTTTTGATTTTCCCTAGAAGCCATCTCATAAATCCTCGACGGTTGGACGCGGATGTACCTCAGGGGCTAAAAGCCCGCGTCATTCTTGGCTCTGGGTGGCACGGCTGAAGCTGTGCCCTTCCCAAAACTGATTTATGAGATAGCTTCTAGTTTCCCTAGTCTTGATTTTCTCCTCAGGGGCAGACGGCTGTGATGAGTGAAGGAACGGCAGGTTCCTCACCGGGGCGTAGCGCCCGGTTCGGAATGACATCGATTCTTTCAGTCTTGATTTTCCTAGTCTTGATTTTCTCTCAGAGGTAGAAGTAGAGAGTGCCTTAACCTTGGGTACGATCTTGGAATTCTTCGTGCCAGGCCATTTGGATGGCCTCCAGTTTGCCTTCATTGGAGGTCTTTGGATCGCCTTTGAAATCGGGCAGTTCGGTCACGTAGCGGTGCAGGTCAGTGAAGCGCACGGTGAGTGGGTCGACTTCGGGATGCGTCTCGGAGAGCAGGATACCAATATCTTCGGCGTCGTCCCAGGTTAGAGATTTTGGCATAGGAGTTTCCTTGCGGAATCAGGTTTCAAGGTTTCAGAGTTTCAATGTTTCGAAATTCTACACTGACCAGATACTCGGGCTTTGAAACCATGAAACTTTGAAACCTTCTTCTTAGTGATGTTCTTCCGAGATGTAATTGCGGTTCCAGGCTGGGATCTCGACGACGACCTTACCTGGCTTCGTAATCTGCACCTGGCAGCCGAGACGTGAGTTTAACTGCAAATCGGCTGCCATGTCGAGGCGGTCGGCTTCGTCGTCATCCATCGGAGAAAGATTTTCGGCGCCTTCTTTGACCCACACGTGGCAGGTGGTGCAGGCGCAATTACCTCCGCAGGCGTGATCCAGCGGGATTCCGTAATTCAGCGCGATGTCGAGAATCGACTCTTCTTTGCCGTGGTCCTCGTAGGGAAGTTTGCCGTGTTCATACTCCACGGTTTTGCCTTCGGGCAGAAACGTGATCTGGACCGTGTTTGGGCCGAGCGTGTTTTCGCCGGGGGCGTCTTCTGTGGCTGTGCCGGCGCCCTGATTTTTTTCTTCTGACATGTTTACCTCAATCTCTTTTGTTGTCGTCTTCCCTGCAAAATTTATGCGGCTGCAGGGATCCTTCGACTGCGTAAGACTTCGCTTTCAGCGAAGCCTTACTCCGCTCAGGATGACAATTCTTGCATGTGACCTTCATTCGAACTCCGCCTTCGCCATGGGATGCGGGGCGGTTGGGCCTTCGCCCATATCGGCCTCATCCATGGTCTTGCCTTTCAGCGCGGTCGACACTGCACTATCCATCATCAGTTCGGCCAGACGCGTCGTGCCTTGATTCAACGCGTCGATGGCCTTGCGGATTGCCTGATAATCCTCTTCGGCTTTTACCGCGATCAAAGCTTTCTCCATCTTCGCGATCTTTTTCTTTTCATCGGTAGTGAGGTGTCCCCAGGCCGGGCTTTTCTTGCCTTTGTCGAGAGCCGCAAGAATTGTCGCAGCTTCGTTGCGCGCTTCGATGACCTGGCGCTGGCGGAAATCTTCTTCGGCTGCGTCGAAGGAATCCAGGATCATGCTCTCGACCTGCTCGTCGGTGAGTCCATAGCTGGGCTGCACCTGAATCTCCGCTTCCTTGCCGCTGCGCTGCTCGCGTGCCGAGACGTGCAAAATGCCGTTGGCATCGATGAGAAATTTCACCTCGATACGCGCCATTCCAGCCGCCATCGGCGGAATGCCTTTAAGGTCGAATCGCGCCAGGGAACGACAATCTTTGGCTAACTCGCGCTCACCTTGCAACACATGAATCGCGACGTTGGCCTGTCCATCGACCTGCGTCGTATAGAACTGCGTGGAGGAGGCCGGGATCGTTGAGTTGCGCAAAATGACTTTATCGGTGACTCCGCCGGCAACTTCGATGCCGAGCGATAGCGGCGTGACGTCGAGCAGCAGCATGTTCTCAGTGGCTTCGGATCCGCCGCCGAGAATATTGGCTTGAACGGCCGCACCCAACGCAACCACTTCATCGGGATTCAAGTCAGTGTGGGGTTCGCGATGAAACAGTTCTTTCACCAGAGCGCGAACCTTGGGAATACGCGTAGATCCGCCGACGAGAACTACTTCATTAATTTGCTCGGGTTTGAGGCCAGCGTCTTTTAGAGCTTGTTTGCAGGGGCCGATGGTGCGGTCGATGACGGGCTGGATCAGTTGTTCGAACTGTTCGCGTGTGATCTCGCGCTGGTAGCTCTTGCCGCCTGGCAATTCGACATCCACCTTCGCCGCGGACTGCGAAGAGAGCGCGATCTTAGCCTCGATTACCGCTTTGCGAATGGCTTGAACGGCTTCCCCGTTGCACCGAAAGTCGAGACCAAGGTCGCCGAGCAGGTCGTTGAGTGCGATGGTGATCAACAGATTATCGATGTCGTCGCCGCCAAGGTGCGTGTCGCCGTTGGTTGCGATGACTTCGAAGATGCCGTCGTGAAGCTTGAGGATCGAGATGTCGAACGTGCCACCGCCGAGATCATAGACTGCAACGATGCCATTTTGCTTTTTGTCGAGTCCGTAGGCGAGCGATGCGGCGGTCGGTTCGTTGACCAGACGCAGAACTTCGAGGCCGGCAATGCGGCCCGCATCTTTTGTCGCCTGGCGCTGCGCGTCGTTGAAATATGCCGGGACGGTGATGACTGCTTTTGTAACCTGCGCTCCAAAGAAGCGTTCGGCATTGCGCTTGAGCTGACGAAGTATGAGCGCCGAGATTTCCGGCGGAGTAAAAGTTTTATCGCCGAGTTTGATCCGCAGAACTTCGCCGGCTTGCAGGTCTTCGGCAAGCCGGAACGGAAAGAATTTCAATTCTTCCTGAATGTCTTCGGATCCGCGTCCCATGAGGCGTTTGATGGAATAGACGGCGCGCTCGGGCGCATCGATCAAAGAATTGCGCGCAGCATTGCCAACGACCGGCTGGTTGTTTGAGTCGAGCGCTACAACCGAGGGGACGAGATTCGATCCATCGTCTCCCGGGATAACGACAGGGCTCTCCCCTTGCATGAAGGCCACGAGAGAGTTCGTGGTGCCCAGGTCGATTCCGACGATGCGATCAGTAGCCATAAATGCTGATTCAAACTTGATGAACAGCAATTAGCCGTTAGCCAAAAACAATTGCTAATTGCCAAGTGCTAATTGCTCTCCAGCACCTCATTCACATCCCTTACAAGATTGCGGATGTAGTTTCTGCGGTTCAGCAGGTCCACCATTTTGTCACGTTCCTGCCTGCGCTCCTCTTCGGAGACGGGCTGTCCGTTGTGCTCGCGCTGGATCAATCCATCCCAAACCTTCCAGAGATCGGTTAACTCGCGCAGTAGGGCTTCCTGCTTTTCTTCCAGTTCAAGCTTCTGGCGGCCAATCTCTTCGATCAGGGCAGGATCGTCCTCGCCCATCTTCTTCTGCATGCGGAGCTCTTCGAGCTGCATGTTCAACTCAAAAACTTCTTCGAGCAAATCGGGCGGGACAATTTGCTTTTTAATCTGCCCCGTGGAGCGCGCCTGCTCAGTGGCGCTCTTCGATTGTTCTTCGAGTTCCACGCCTTCCAACTGCAAAAGATACTGCGTGCGCTTGATCGGGTCTTTCAATGTTCGGTGAGCGTCGTTCAACAGCGAGGTTTGCTGCAGGCTCCACTCCTGCTCCTGGCCTCCGGTGCGCGCATTGACGTCGGGATGCAGCTTGCGGCTCAACACGTAAAAATCTTTTTCTAACGCGGCGACATCAAGGTTCAACTTTCGTGGCAGGCCGAAGAAGGTGAAATAGTCGACCGGGGCAGGCGGCTGGACTTTGCCGCACGCCTCGCAGAAGTGGACGGCGCGCATGGTTCCGCATGACCAGCAGGATTGAGTTTCCTGCGGTGCGGGCTTCGCGGTGATGGTGGTTAAGTTCGTCATAAACTGCTGTTAAGCAACTGCACCCGTAATTCTTGCAGGCGCGGACAAAGAGCTTCGTGGTGAGCTTTCTCGGACAGGAGTGTCCGAGCCACACGAGCCTAGGCGGAGAATGAGGTGCCGCAGCCGCACGACTTCGTGGCCTGGGGATTCACGAAGACGAATCCCTGCTGCATCAGCGTTTCCTGGTAATCCAGGATCATGCCGTGCAGGTAGATAAACGACTTCGGATCGACGAACACGCGCACGTCGCTGAATTGAAAAATGCGATCGCGTTCGCGCGGCTGAGTGTCGAAGCGAATGTTGTAGCTGAGTCCGGAACAACCGCCGCCCTGCACGCCCAGGCGCAGTCCGCCCTGCTCGGGCGAAATGCCTTCTTTAGACATCGCGCTGCGGACCTTGGCAATGGCCTTGTCGGTGACCTGAATGCCTTTGGCCGGCGCGGCTTGCGGTTGCACAGTTTGTTCGGTTGCCGTTGTCATTTTGTTCCCGGACGTGATCCCTCAGCGGCTAAAGCCGCAATAGAAATCGGCTTACGGCACGACTAAAGTCGTGCCCTTTCCGATCGTACCTCTTCCCGGGAGAGCCCTTCCCGGTCGCTTCGGCGCGGCTGAAGCAGCGCCCTTTTAAAACTAAGCCCAGGAGCATAGCTATAACGGATGCGGCACAACTAAAACCAATGCAGCCCAGCTCCGCAGCCATGCGGATTCCCACGGCAAAGCTTACTGCGCTACGACCGACTCTACCGGCTTCGCACTCGCCTGTTTCTTCTTCCAATCGCCGATCGCGGCGCGAATGGCGTCCTCTGCCAACACGGAGCAATGGATCTTCACGGGAGGAAGCGAAAGCTCCTTCACGATATCCATGTTCTTGATGGCAAGAGCTTCGTCCACCGTTTTGCCCTTCACCCACTCAGTGGCGAGAGAAGACGATGCGATCGCCGAACCACAGCCGAAGGTTTTGAACTTGGCTTCTTCGATAACGTTGGTCTCGCGGTTGACCTTGATCTGCAGCTTCATTACGTCGCCGCATTCAGGGGCACCAACCAGGCCGGTGCCTACGTCCGCGCTGCTCTTGTCCATCGAGCCTACGTTGCGGGGATTGTTGTAGTGATCGATTACTTTATCGCTGTATGACATGTGATCTCCTCGAACTTGAAAATCTGTGCCGTCCCTACGGGACTTGTTCTTCTTTTCCTAGATCACCCAGCGCTGAAGCGCTGGGCTAATATCCTGCTGCCCCTCCGGGGCGATTGCTAGAACTCTCGTGTCCCAATCCAGTGCCTGCCGAACGAGTTATTAATGCGCTTCGCCGGCCCACTTCACATCCGCTAGATTGATGCCTTCTTTCGCCATCTCGTAGAGCGGAGAAAGTTCTCGCAGGCGCTCGACGGTTTCGATCACGCGGTCGGCTACGTAATCGACTTCGGCGGCATTGTTGAAGCGGCCGATGCCGAAGCGAATCGAACTGTGCGCCAGGTCGTCGCCCGTGCCGAGAGCCTTTAATACATAAGATGGCTCCAGAGTCGCGGAGGTGCAAGCTGATCCACTCGAAACTGCAATATCGTTGATGCCCATCAGCAAAGACTCGCCTTCGACGTACGCAAAGCTGATGTTCAGGTTGCCAGGGAGACGATGCTCCGTGGAGCCGTTGATATAAGTTTCATCGAGACGGTTCATGATGCGGTCGCGCAGGCGATCACGCAGACTGGCGAGCTGAACGGCTTCGCGAGACATTTCTTCAGACGCGATGGCGCAGGCTTTACCGAGACCGACGATGCCGGCAACGTTTAAAGTGCCGGAGCGCATGCCGCGCTCGTGGCCGCCGCCGTCGATGATGGCGGAAATCTGCACTCGCGGATTCTTGCGCCGGACGTACAACGCTCCTACGCCCTTGGGCCCGTACATCTTATGCGCGGAGATCGACATCAGGTCGATGTTCTGCTTGTTCACGTCCACCGGAACCTTGCCGATGGCTTGCGTAGCGTCGGTGTGGAAGATCACGCCGCGCTCGTGACAAAGCTTGCCAATCTCGGCAACCGGCTGCAGCACGCCGATTTCGTTGTTCGCGAACATGATCGTCACCAGGATCGTCTTGTCATCCATGGCGCGCTTCAGGTCTTCGAGATCGATCAGACCATCTTTTTGCACGGGCAGGTAGGTCACACGATAGCCATGTTTCTCAAGGCGCTTGCAGGTATCGAGCACAGCCTTGTGCTCGGTGACCGCAGTGATGATGTGATTTCCCTTCTCGCGGTACATCTCGGCGACGCCCTTAATGGCAAGATTGTCGCTTTCTGTGGCGCCCGAGGTAAAAATGATTTCTTTGGTGGTGGCGCCAATCAGTTTGGCAATGCGCTCGCGAGCGGTTTCCACGCCGTCTTCCGCCGCCCATCCGAATGAATGGTTGCGGCTGGCCGAGTTGCCGAATTTTTCCATGAAGTAAGGCAGCATCTCTTCCAGCACGCGTGGATCCATGGGCGTGGTGGCGTGGTTATCCATATAGATGGGCAGATTCACTCCCTCGGGAGTTGGTTGCTGCGTGACTGGAAATTGCTGGGGGACCTTTACATCCGTGCTCATAATTCCTTCTCCTACCCTTGATCCTAGTTAGATGTTTCACTGCTGTCGAAAGCGACTGCAAAAAGCTCTCCGCCCAACTAAATAATCGTGAACAGTTCTGACGGCTTTGTAGCGGCGGTCTCGGCTGTTTCCGGTTCTTCCCGCATATGTGAAATCTTGATGCGCTTCAGCACAGCTTCGATGCTCTCATTCACTTTGCGCAACGGCTCGCGAATGTTGCAGCGATCGCTCTGGCCGCACTCCCCGCGAACTGTAACGCATGACGTAATAAACAATGGGCCGTCGATCGCCTGAATCACCTCGAAAGCCGAAATCGTATGCGCTGCGCGCGCCAGCCGGTAACCTCCGTTGGTGCCGTGCTGCGATTGCAGCAGGCCTGCCTTGACGAGCCGTTGCAAAATTTTGGCCAACGCCTCCGGTGGAATGCCGAAGGAATCGGCAACGTCCTTTGCGCTGGCGCTGCGCGTTCCCTCATGCGCGTGGTCTGCCAGATGTTTCATCGCCATCAGCGCGTAATCCGCTTTTTTGGTCAGCTTGAGCATCTTGACCTGCGACCTGCGAAACTGTAACTGGCTGACTTCCGAATCCCGACCAATACCGCCGGATATATCTACGACCTTTTCTGTCGTATTTCATTCTACGGCTATCACCTGGGATTACGCAAGCCTTTGCAGACAGCTGTCTAAATGAGGCTCCGAATGGTAACTGCCGGGGGCTGATTGGCTTACAAATCGCCGACATTTTCGGTCGGAATTTCGCGATTCGTAACAGTTTCAACCGGAGAATAACGCCTTAGGACTTGACAAGTGGAGTGGCAGGTCTAAAATACCGGGGAAATCCCCCAAGCGAATCCGTCCCGCAGTGTCTTTTTAGGGACGAAGGCTCTCGGATTTATGAGTTCAAAGCCGTCCTCTCATGCTCAGAACGCGCAAAAGCAGCCGTGCAAGCACCCACGTGTGCAAATCGTAAGCCGCGACGAAGACGCCGAATTTGTGGAGTGCCTGGAATGCCGCGAAGTCTTCGAATCCAGTGAACTCAAGGACATGAGCATTGAAGAGAGCACCGAAAGCGATGCCGAGGAATCGTGAGCGAATCGTGAAACTGCAGTTTGCACTTCCGGCCTAACTGGATTGGCGCGTCGGAGTGGTGCAATTTGGCTTACTTCGCTCCGCCTGAAAAACGGCTCCATTTTAGAATGACGCCGCAAAAATATTCCCTATGGTTTACATACGCCGCCCCGAGTGATTTTCTAGAGCGCTTTTTCCCTGGGCAGCACACTTCTAAAACTTGTGATTTTCTAGGGTCTGAGCCAGCCGCAGCAGAGGCCCTATTCTTCGGTCCAGCATCCCACTTGAGGATTTGCAGTCGAGGCGCAATAGGGACCCTTCGACTGCATAAGTGCTTCGCTCCGCGCAGCACTTCCTTCGCTCAGGGTGACAAACTAGAGGTCTTCAACAAGCCCCCTAGTGCCAGAGCAGAACTGAAGGGGCTGCCTCCCGGAAAATCAAAAGACCCCACCCTGCCGCGAAGAACGCGGCAAGGCGGAGGCACCCACTCTCGAGGAACAACTTATCAATATCGACTGACCCAGAACTGGCGTGTCACTAAGGTAATAGTTCCTTTAGATTCCGGCTTGTTCTTGATGGAAAGGCTCTGCTAGTCTGCTGCCCAAGGGGCGTGCCGCGTGCACGATTGTTTTTCATGCCTGTAGCGCTGGTTGTCGATGATTCCATGCTCATCCGGTACACCGTCTGCCGCTCTCTCGAAGAGCGCGGCTACGCGGTAGAGTCGGCCGCGAATGGGTTGGAAGCCTTGCACATTATGGAGCGTGTACGTCCGGACGTGATTGTTACCGACATGCAAATGCCCAAGATGTCGGGCAGCGAGTTGATTACCGCGCTGAAGAAGAATCCGGATACTGCAAACATTCCGATCATTATCGTGGCAGGCCGTGCCAGCGGCTTCGACAAGAACGAAAAACGCGCCAACATCGCCATCTATAAGGACATCGATATCCAGAGCCAGCTCGAAAAGGCGCTCGATGCAGTGCTGGGAAAAAGCCACGGTCGCGGAGCAGGAAAATAGCCGGCATCCGGTTTCCCACTTTCACTCGTCGCGAGCATTCTGACCTCGCAACCTAGTGCAAGCGTAGATTCGCCTCGGCTGAAAAATCCATGGCCGAAAAATCCTTCCTCAGGAATTTGGGGTAGGCCGCGGCTGCGATCATCGCAGCGTTGTCGGTAGAGAGAGGTCGCGACGGAAAGTACACTTGCAGGCCTTCCTCGGCACCTCTGCGCTCGAATGTGCTTCGCAATTCATGATTCGCCGCCACCCCGCCGGTAACAAAAAGCGTTGCGACATCGTTGGCGCGTGCCGCCGACAAGGTCTTGCCGACTAGATCTTCTACGATCGCCCGTTGAAACGATGCGACCAAATCAAGCGTCCGGCGGTCGCAGTTCGCGAGATAGTCCTCGAGCTTCGGGCGGGGAATACTCCTCAAGGCTGTACGCCGCATCTCGATGCTCTCGTGCATCTGGTGAACCTCAACGTAACGCAGCACCGCTGTCTTAATGCCACTGTAAGAAAAATCGAAGCGTGGATTGTCAGCCTCAGACGACTGAGCCTGCGCGTTTTTTTTCGATTCGCGGTGGTCGCGACGATCATGGTCGCGGCGATCACGGTGCTTAATTTGAGCGGGAGGAAAAACTACGGCGGTTGAATCGCCATGCGGAGCGAGGCGGTCGATGACAGGGCCCCCGGGATAGCCCAGGCCAAGCAGCTTTGCAACCTTGTCGAAGGCTTCGCCAGCTGCGTCGTCGCGAGTGTGGCCGATGTTTTCGTAGGCCCAACCTTCATTTTTCTGCACCACAAGATATAAGTGAGTGTGACCTCCCGACACCACCAAGGCCAGCACGGGAAACTGCAACTCACGGTTGCCCTTCTGACGCTCCTCGAGCAAAACCGCATGAATGTGGCCTTCGAGATGATTGACGGCAATCAGCGGCTTGTCGAGCGCGAAAGCTAAAGCCTTGGCATAGCTGATGCCCACCAGCAGCGCTCCGGCGAGGCCGGGGCCTTGCGTAACTGCGATCGCGTCAACGGATCCGTAAGTCTGCTTAGCATCGGCCAGAGCTTGCTGCACAACGGGAACGATCGCCCGCAGATGCTCGCGTGAAGCCAATTCCGGCACCACGCCGCCGTAAGGCTGATGCGTCGCGATCTGAGAAGCCACTACGTTCGAGACAATTTGTTCCCCCGAGCGCACAATGGCGGCGGCAGTCTCGTCGCAGGAGCTTTCGATGCCGAGGATGTAGGCGTCTGGCATAATCTGGTTTGCTAGTCTCTAGAAGCCATCTCATAATGAACCGGGGAAGTACATAGCCGGCTCCCTCAGGGGCTAAAGCCCGCTTGGTTATTGGACTCGGGCGGCACGACTGAAGTCGTGCCCTTCTCGAAACCATTTATGAGATAGCTTCTAGTTTCTAGCTTAATCGAAAACACGCTGAAGATTAAATAGCCGAATATCAATTTACCATGTCCAAGGATTTCGCGACTTGCATCATTCAAACCCTCCGCGAGCAGGGCTTCCAGGCCTATCTGGCGGGTGGATGTGTGCGCGATCTGCTTCTGAAGCGCGAGCCTGCGGATTATGATGTCGCGACCAGCGCGACTCCTACACAGGTGATGAACATCTTCCCGGAAACCTACGCCGTGGGAGCGCAGTTTGGCGTGGTCTTGGTTCCTTTTCCCGCGGCTTCTGCCGTGCCGTCAGCGCTCGGGTCCGCCGAAACAAGCGGTGGCAAGTCATCCGCGGTCGAAGTAGCAACTTTCAGAAGCGATCTCGGATACTCCGACGGACGCCATCCCGATGAAGTCCGCTTCAGCAAAGATCCGCGCGAGGATGTCGCCCGCCGCGACTTCACTATCAACGGCATGATGCTTGATCCGGTGAGCAGCGAAGTACTCGATTTTGTGGGCGGGCGCAAAGATCTTGAGGCCGGCATCGTTCGAGCCATCGGCGATCCGGAGCGGCGGTTTGGGGAAGACAAGTTGCGCATGTTGCGGGCGGTGCGCTTCGCTGCGCGCTTTGAGTTTGCCATCGACGCCGGCACCCGAGTTGCGATCCAACGATTGGCGCACCAAATCCACGTAGTTTCACGCGAGCGGGTCCGCGACGAACTCACAAAAATGCTTATCGAAGGTCATGCTCGACGCGCTCTTCTTCTATTGGATGAGAACGGGTTACTGAAAGAAGTGTTGCCGGAGATTTCAGCGATGAAAGGCGTCGAGCAGCCGCCAGAGTTTCATCCTGAAGGAGATGTGTTCATTCATACTCTGCTGCTGCTCGACAATTTGCCGGATCCTTGCCCGCCTACGCTGGCGTGGGGAGCGCTGCTGCACGACGTGGGCAAGCCTGCCACGTTTCGCCGGGCTCCCGATCGCATCCGCTTCGCCGATCATGTGGACGTCGGCGTCAAGATTGCGGAAGGAATCTGTGAGCGGCTACGGTTTTCGAATCACGACGCGGAACAGGTGCTGGCGTTAGTCGACAATCATATGCGCTTTGGGCATGTCACGCGCATGAAGGAATCGACGCTGAAGAAATTTCTTCGGATGCCACACTTTGACGAGCACCTAGCGCTGCACCGCGCCGATAGCCTGGCGAGCCATCGCAATCTAGCCACCTATGAGCTTATCCGGGAGAAGCTCACCGAGATCCCGCTAGAGAAGATGCGCCCGGCAGGATTAATCACCGGCGACGACTTGATTGCTGCCGGATACGAACCCGGGCCCAGGTTCCGCGAAATTTTGGAGGCGGTGGAAGACGCTCAACTCGAAGGACGATTGCTTTCCAGCGACACGGCGATGGAGTTCGTGAAGCGCGAGTTCCCCAACTAACGGCGGCTAATCGAGGAACAGCCGTCACGCCGGGAGAGTGCTAAAATCGAAATTCTTGATGAGAAGCTGGATGGAGCAGGCGGGCGCGGGACTGGAAAAGATTGTAATCGGGTCGTTGCGGCGCGTGCCGCCGGCCGAGGCGCCGCTGCTGGCGTGGCCTCTGGTGTGCGGATCGGCGGTGGCCGGACGCACACGAGCGATTGAATTTGCTGGCGGGGTGTTGCGGGTTGAAGTCCCCGATGCCGGATGGAGGCGTGAAATGCAGAGTTTGGCTCCGCGGTATCTCGCTACGCTGAATCGTTATGCCGGACAAAAGGTGGAACGGATTGAATTTGTAATTCAGCGGGGCTGATCGAATCTTAGATCTGTCAACCTAAAGTTGACGCGGCGAATTTTCGAAACGATAAACCACAGAATTATGAAGGTCACGGAAAAAGATGTCTCTTACATCGCCGATCTCGCGAACCTGGAACTTTCCGCAGGGGAGCGCGCTGGCATGGTGCGTGATCTGAATTCAATTCTCGATTACATCAAGATGCTGAACGAATTGGATACGTCGAATGTCGAGCCCATGGCGCAGGTCTCGGACCGGCATGGGGTCGACGAATCGAAGCAGGGCAGCGAGAGGTTTGCATACACCTATCGCGAGGATGTAGTTGAAGGCTTGCGCAAGTCTTTGCCGCAGGAAGTCGCGCTGGAAAACTCTCCCGATGCGGACGGGACGTTCTTTCGAGTGCCGAAGGTGATCGAAAGATAGCTGCAGAATTGAGTCCAGAATTGAGTCATTGAGAGATCGGGTCATTGAGTCAATTCACGCGGCCGCGGCCTGAAACATAATGACTCAATGATTCATTGATTCAATGATTCAATCATCTCCTTTCACGATCGATGCCGCCCGCTTCGCGATTCAGGAGCGTAAGACGACTGCATTCGCGCTCACCGAATCGCATTATGCGCGCATAGAAAAAGACGACGAAAAAATCGGCGCGTTTCTTACGCTCTGCAAAGACCGCGCTCTCGAGCAGGCAGACCGCATCGACCGCATGGCCGCAGAGGGCAAAGCGTTGCCACCGCTCGCAGGAGTGCCGGTCGCGATTAAAGATGTAATGTCGACTCGCGGAGTCCGCACCACCGCGGGATCGAAGATTCTCGGCAACTATGTTCCGCCTTTTGACTGCACCTCCGTCGCGCGCATGGAAGCGGCGGGCGCCGTGATACTGGGCAAGACGAACTGTGACGAGTTTGCCATGGGCTCCTCAAACGAGAACTCGGCGTTTCGTCCGGTGCACAATCCGCGGGATTTGAGCCGCGTTCCCGGAGGATCTTCCGGCGGTTCCGCGGCAGCCGTTGCTGCCGACATGGCAGTGGTTGCGCTGGGTTCAGATACTGGAGGTTCGATTCGGCAGCCCGCTTCGTTTTGTGGTGTAGTTGGATTGATGCCGACTTACGGGCGGGTCTCGCGCTACGGTCTGATTGCGTTCGCGTCTTCGCTGGATCATGTTGGGCCTCTGGCAAAGACTGTGAAAGACGCTGCAATTGTGCTTCGCACGATTGCCGGGCGCGATCCCATGGATTCGACCTCGGCCGACATTCCAGTTCCTGACTATGTCGTGGAACTTGATAAGCCCGTGCGATCGCTGCGGCTCGGCATAGCCAAAGAATATTTCGGAGAAGGCCTCGACGATGAAGTTCGCCACGCAGTTGAGTCGGCAATCGATAAGCTGAAAAGCCTGGGTTGCGAAGTGGTGCCGGTTTCTTTACCGCACACGCGATACGCGATCCCCGCATATTATTTGGTCGCGACAGCGGAAGCGTCTGCGAACCTCGCTCGTTATGATGGCGTGCGCTACAGTTACCGGGCTGCTGGAGTGAAGTCCCTCTCGGAAATGTACCGGCGCAGCCGCGATGAAGGGTTCGGCGCAGAAGTGAAGCGCCGCATCATGCTCGGGACTTACGCGCTGAGCGCCGGCTATTACGACG
>JBAPOI010000565.1:0-1797 GCA_049279555.1 Candidatus Sulfotelmatobacter sp. | reverse complement strand
CCCAGGTCGATGCTGGATTGCGGGTTGTTTTCGGAATCGCATTTGACGAAATAGGCCTGCTGCGGCGAGTTGCCCTGGAAGGCGCCCTGCATAAACAGCCCTTGCATGAAGGCGCCGACGTTGAGGCGGATTTGGCTCCAGAGCGGTTGATCGTTGGGCTCGAACACCACCCACTGGGTGCCGTCATAGAGGCTCGTCTCGATGTACATCGCGAGGCGTCTGATCGGAACGTATTTCCATTGCGAGCCGAGCTGGTCATTGCCGTCGAGCGTCCGCGCGCCCCACACGACATCGCCATAGACCTTGAACTGCCTCAAACAGTTGACCGCCTGCGGATTGAGAGAGCCGTTTTCGGCATCGGTCAGCGTGATCTGCAGACCCGAGACGCCGCTGAGCGCAGCGTCAATTCCTGCAGGCGCTTTCCATACGCCGCGGCTGGCGTCGGTAGCGGCATAGAGACCGGCCACGAAACCGCAGGGCGGAAATAATGTCGGACGGTTGCCGAACAGCGGGTCCGGCGCCAGCACCCATGGGTAATAATACGCCGAATAACTGGAGTTGGGGGTGTGGGTCAGGGGACCATTCGTGCCGGAGGTGGTGCCGACGGGACCCGAGGTAATGACGGCTGCCGTGGTGACGTTCTGCGGACAATCAACGATGTAGAAGGCCCGCTTCGTAAAGCAGTATGCTTGCAGGGCTTGGATCGTCACGCTGTCGGTCTCGCCCGGTACGCAGAGCAGGTTGAAAATGTCGACACGATCCAGCAGATGCAGGCCGTATGTCGTGGCAGGCGGGCCCGGCGGAGATACTTCCAAGGCAACCTCAAAGTTGCCATCGGTCGCCGGATTTAATGGCGTTCCGTCGAGACCTCCAGACAACGGCACTGGCGCAGCCGTATTGGCGAGTGTCGCATTCGGCAGTGTTGGAATCGTATTGGGAGTTGTCGGATCGATGAAAGTTACGTACTGGGAATCGTTGTCGATGACGGTGACGACATAGCGCCCTTGCGCGTCGTGAGGGTCAGTCGAGAGATTGGCGAAGCTCTCCAGCGTATTGCCATGTAGATCCTGGATGGTCAGGCTGAACCGAGTAGAATCGCTCGTGCTGATCGTTACGGTGACGTTCAGCCCTATGACCCACGAGGGTGGATTCGTGGCATTTCCGTTTGCCCATTGCCCGGGGCTGCTGGCGTGAAGTGTAAAGACACCACCAATCGCCGAAGCGCTCGCCGTCGCAGCTGCCGTTGGGGTGCCGGATGCGGCCGTGAAGGACGTATTCCAGGCCAAGCGGACGATGTAGGCCTGCTGGCCGCCATTGCCGAAAAACTGGTTGACGGCGTAGCCCAGCTTTGACTGCGGATTCAGTCCACCGAATTGACTTTGAAAATCCGACCAGCTTTGCACAAGCGTGGCTTCGGTGACCGAGCCAATGGGCGCCCAGCCGACGAATGCCGCGATGGACGTGGCGACGCCCGTGATGGTGTGGACCGCGCTGGGAAGCTCCTCGATATAGACTCCGGGATAGGTCAATGTAGGCATGCCTGCATCCTCCCTGAATATCGATTGGTCCTGCGTGTGCGGACCGAGCGGGTTAAATCGTCAAAGTTATTTTCCTTAATGCAGAAGTCGAGCGCCGATCTGGCTCAGTCGCTGCCAGAAGCAGTCGCCTCGTTGATGTCGCTTTGGCCGCGCTTTGAGCCCCGTCAGACTTTGCCAATTTGTCGCGCAAGAGCCGGCGCCATTTAAAGATTAGCGTGCCACATAATTAAACGTCAAGGTGTGACGCATGGCCGGTGGA
>JBAPOI010000564.1:0-5586 GCA_049279555.1 Candidatus Sulfotelmatobacter sp. | reverse complement strand
CTTCTGGAACCCGCCGCAATGTGGGGCGAAGCCCGCGCAGTCGCGCCAAGTGACCGCATCCGGTTCGCCTCGATCGGCACGGGTACCCGCGGATGCGAGTTGCTCGCGGCGTCGCTGGCGGTGCCGGGCACTGAGTGCGTCGCCGTGTGCGATCTTTACGATAGCCGGCACGAGGCGGCGCGAGAAGCCCTGCAAAAAGAAGTCCCGGCAACCCGCAATTACAAAGAGATTCTTGATCGCAAAGATGTGGACGCGGTGATTGTTGCCGTGCCCGACCACCAGCATCGCCGCGTTGTGGTGGATGCCTGCGCCGCGGGCAAAGACGTGTATTGCGAGAAGCCGATGTCGCATTTGGTGGAAGATGGCTTCGCTATGGTGGAAGCGGTGCGAAAGAATAATCGCATTATGCAAGTGGGAAGCCAGCGGGTAAGTTCGATCATCTATGAAAAAGCGCGCCAGTTGTATTCGTCTGGGGCGCTCGGCGATGTGTTCTTTATCGAAGGCTCGTCGGACCGCAACTCAGCGAGCGGTGCGTGGGTTTATCCGATTCCGCCGGATGCGAGCGAGCAAACCATCGACTGGAATGCATTCCTCGAGGGCGCGCCCAAGCGGCCGTTCGATGCGGCGCGGTTCTTCCGCTGGCGCTGCTTTGCCGACTACGGCGAAGGCCTGGCCGGCGATCTCTTCGTGCACTTGCTCTCCGGAATTTACTTCATCTCCGGGACGAGTGAGGCGCCGAAGCGGGCGCAGTCGAGCGGCGGCCTGTTTCGCTGGAAGGATGGGCGAGATTTTCCCGATCTCATCGAAACCCTCTTCGACTATCCGAAATTCCGTGTCGTGCTGCGCTGCAATCTCAACAATGCCGGCGGAGAGCCGATCAAATTCCATGGCACGAAGGGCACGATGGAAATCAATGGGCAGACCTTGGTTTTCACTCCGCAGGATTCAGGCCCCAAGGCCGAAGAGTATTCGCTAAAGGGCTGGCCCGCGCGGTTGCGCAAGCAATATCAGGCGCAGTGGGCCGCGGACCATCCACAGCCCGGGCCGCTCGATTTGCAGCCGGTCGAGGCGGAAACTTTCACTGCGCCGCCGGGCTATAGTGACGTATCGGCGCATCAGGCCAATTTTTTCGACGCAGTTCGAACTCGCAAACCCACAATCGAAAATGAGGTGTTCGGCAACCATGCGGCGATCGGTTGTCACTTGGCCAATCACGCTTATTTTAAGAACACGATCGCAATCTGGGATGACGGCGCGAAGACAATCCGGGGATAGACGTTCGCTGACAATTTGTATCCAAGTTAATTCAACGGCGACGATTCAGAATTGAACAACCAGAGGATCGAGGATAGATATGCATAGCATTTCACGAAGAACGTTTCTGAAAACCGCTTCAGCCTCCGCCGCTGGCGTGGCCGTGTGGAGCAGCGCTCCTCGGCTGATGGCCAATCCTCTGGGACTGCCGTTAGGATTGCAGTTGTACTCGGTGCGCGATGTTCTTCCCAAAGATTATGAGGGAACGCTGCGGCAGCTTGCCGCGCTGGGCTATCGCGAAGTGGAAGCTGCCGGCTTCTTCAACCACAGCGCCAGCGAGGTGAAGCAGGCGATGGCGCAGGCAGGCCTGAATTGTGTGAGCGCCCATTATCCGCTGAAAGACTTGCTGCCGAAGGTCGATGAAGTCGTTCAATACGGCAAGGATTTAGGACTCAAGTACATCGTGTGCGCCGCGCCGATGTTGAAGGATGCGTCTAGGGTCAAGGATCCAAATTCCCGTGCTGCCCGTGAGTCGATGACGCTCGACGATTGGCGCTGGAACGCGGATCAGTTCAATCACATCGGCGAGCGTGTGAACGCCGCGGGCGTGCGGTTCGCTTATCACAACCATACCCCGGAGTTCCGTTCAGAAGACGGCGTCCTGTTTTATGACGAACTCATGCGCGCGACCGATCCCGCGAAGGTGAGCATGGAACTGGACTGCGGCTGGGCTGTCGTTGCTGGACAAGATCCCGCAGCATTGCTGACTCGTTATCCCAAGCGCATCGTCATGCTGCACGTGAAAGATTTTAAGATGACCCCGGCGTCGACGCCCGAATCGCACCCACCTTCAACGGAGATGGGCCGCGGCACAATCGATTATCATCCCATCTTCGAGGCGGCGAAAAAAACTAGCATCGAGCACGCTTTCGTCGAGCAGGAAGAATTTGATATTCCCGAGATGGAAGCTTTGAAGATCGACGCCGACTACGTGCGCGCGTTGTAGCTTCGCGATCCCGACGGCTTCTCTGCTTGTCCGCCAGGATACAAGCGGTAAGCTTTCTCTAGCGCAGAGCGCTTCGAATCGCCAGATCGAGAGCGAACATCAGCACAGCCGAGGCCGGGATCACCATCAGCGCTTTTTTCAGTCGCTTCGGATCGCCGCCGGCGATGAAACCAATAATGCGCGAGCTGACGGCGAGGCCAGTCCATCCGCATGTAATCACGAATCCGATGGCAGTTCCGGTCATGCGCGGGAAGGCATCGCCCACGATGGCGAGCGTGGTGGGGAAGACTGGAGCCATGGAAATTCCCGCTAGAAACACAAGCACCAAGGCAACCGCCGGCCGCGTGGTCCGCAGCATCAGGAACGTTGTAATTGCCATGGCAACCGATCCCGTCATGGTCACGGTGATGGCGGGAACGTGGCTGAGAATGGGCAGGATGCCGGCGCGGCCGATCAGCATGCCGAGAGCGAATCCCAGCGACAGTATATTGAGCGCGCGCGATTCCGGAATGCCCTGGGCGATCAGGTGGCGCACTAGCCAGTTCCAAATGCCCACTTCGCAGGTGATGTAAAGAAACAGGAACAAGCCAATCATGAACAGAAGCGGACGTCCCAGCACTGGAGCCACATCCGTGAGTACGAAGCGCCCACTACCGGTGGGTCCCGGCATTGGAGCCGCGACGTGAAATGCCAATGTCAGAACCGTCAGTGTTGCGATGGTGTAACAGAGACGTACCCAGTTCCGCCCAAAAAGATTTGCGGCGATGAACGGCGTAGCGAACGCTCCCAATCCGAAGAAGAGATTCACCAAGTTGAGGGCAGTCGCCCGATGACTCTCGCTCACGTCGCTGACCAGGGAATTTGCCCCCGTCACCACGATGCCGCCGCCCACGCCCAGCAAGAAAAGCAGAAACACGATGCTCCTGAAGCCGGACGATCGCGGTAATGCGAAGAGCACAATCGAAATAAAAGCGAGGCCAAGGACCAATCCGACTTTCTTGCCTTCGTCATCGAGCAGCGGACCGACCGCAAGAGATGCGAGGATGAGCCCCAGCGCTTGCGCAAACGCGATCGTGCCGTTCTGGCTGGGTGACAGGTGGAAGCGATCCGAGAGGTCGGGCAAAATCGTGCCCAGCATGGCGGCGATCATTCCATAGATGAAGATGGCGAGAATGGCTGCGAATATCAGCACGCGGCGGCGGTCCTTTCAGTTTCCGTTTTCATTTCGGGGAAATCGGCTGGGGAACGTCGACCCAGCCGCGAGTCCGATGGCTCAGAAGCACAGAATCAAGGATAGCGAGTTGACACAGCCCGTCGACAAACTCTGGATATTCTGGCGCTACGTCCGGCGCTGTGATCGAAGCGTAGAAGCGGCGAAAGACCTGCTTGAACGTGTCGTCGTAGCCTTCGCTGTGTCCACCGGGAAGATCCGCATAACTCCGGGCTTCGGGCTTGAGAAGCGAGGGATCTTTCACGAAGATCTCGTTCGCCCTGTTGCGTTGACCGACCCAGAGTTCGTCTGGACGCTCCTGGTTCCACGCAACTGAAGATTGTGATCCGCAGACTTCAATGCTGAGCCGGTTCTTGCGCCCAGCGGAAATCTGGCTTGCTGTGACGCAGCCGCGTGTGCGCTCTCCCATGCGGAAAATGACCGTTCCATAGTCTTCGGTGTCGACGGCGGTTTCCATGTAATCATCCGCAGTCAACATCTTGTTGGCAAAGGTTTCCACCGAATGTTTGGGCTGCTTGCGGGTTGGGTGAAAGGTCTGAAGATCGGCACAGAGCGAACTGACGCGCATCCCCGTTACATGCTCGGCCATATCAAAACAGTGTGAGCCAATATCGGCCATGCAGCGCGAAGGGCCGCTGACTTTTGCATCGATGCGCCAGTTCCAATCTGTGTCGTAAAGAAGCCAGTCCTGAAAATACGTGCCTTGCACGGCGAGAATTTCGCCCAGGTCGCCGGCCTCGCGCATACGCCGCATCTGCTGCACCATGGGATAGTAGCGCAGGTTGTGGCATACGCAGTTGCGCAGTCCCTGCCGCGCGGCAAGGCAGACCAGTTCCTCAGCTTCTTCCACGCTCGTCGCCAACGGTTTTTCACAAATCACGTGCTTGCCGGCTTGCAGCGCAGCTTTCGCCATTGGAAAGTGCTGAGCGTTCGGCGTGCAGATGTGGACCGCATCGATTGCGGGATCGCGCAGAAGATCGCGATAGTCCGGCGCGATTGTGGGAACAGAAAAGCCTGCGCCCAATCGCCGGGCCGCATCCGTGTTTCTGCCCGCGATGGCGGCCACCTCGACGAACTCGCAGCGCCTTGCCGCTTCCAGATGCACGCGGCCCATGAAGCCGGTGCCAATGATTGCCGTTCTGATAGTTTTCATCTGATTCCCAATTCACTGACGCGAAGACGACCTATCCTAAACCCACCACGCAGCAGCCGGCTGCTCGCGAATTACCAGGCTATTCAAAAAGTGTGCAGCCTTAGTCAATCCTTCTTCCGGCGAGAGCAAGCTGTCTTCGTGTTCGATCGAGAGCACATTATCGTAGCCGAACATTCGCAGGGTGGAAATAAACTCGCCCCACCATTCGGCGTCGTGGCCGTAACCGCAGGTGCGAAAAATCCACGCCCGATCGCGTTCCTGGGTGTATGGCTTGGTGTCGAGCACGCCAGTGAGGGGCAGATTTGCGGAATAGATTTGTGTGTCCTTGGCGTGCACGTGAAAGATCGCATCTTTCAGCAAGCGCACGGCCGCGATGGGATCGATGCTCTGCCAGAACATATGGCTCGGATCGAAGTTGCAGCCTACGCTCGGCCCTGCAATCGAGCGCAGCTTAAGCATCGTCTCCGGACTATAGACCACGAACCCCGGATGCATCTCGATCGCGATCTTCACCCCATGGTCGGCAGCGAACTTCGCGTGTTCGATCCAATAAGGTGCAACGACCTCGTTCCATTGCCAGTCAAGCACCTTAAGGTAGTCAGGCGGCCAGGGACACGTGACCCAGTTGGGAGCCGTGGCGTGTGGTGAATCGCCGGGGCATCCAGAAAAATCGACCATTACCGGAATACCCAGCTTTTCGGCCAGCAGAATAGTTTTCCGGCTCACGTCGTGATCGTGCTGCGCGCGAGCTTTATCGGGGTGCAGCGCATTGCCGTGGCAACTCAGGGCGCTAATGCTTGCGCCGTGATCGCTTAGAACCTTCTGAAACTCGGCGAGGGAGGCGGCGTCTTCGAGCATCGAGAGCTTGCAATGCGCATCGCCGGGATAATTTCCCGTACCCAGTTCGACCGTCTCGATCTGAAGAGCCCGCAGTTTATTTAG
>JBAPOI010000563.1:0-1747 GCA_049279555.1 Candidatus Sulfotelmatobacter sp. | reverse complement strand
CAAGAAACTCCTTCTGGGGCTCTTTCACGGCGTACCCATGACCAAGAAAAGTGTTTTCGAGCTGCCGACCGGGCCGGATTACGTTGTCCTCTACCAGAAAAACATCGAGGCGGTGTGCTCCACCGAGGCCGAAGTCCGGGATCAAATTCGGCGCACGGTCATCCACGAGTTCGGGCATTATTTCGGCATGGACGAGGAGAAACTGAAGGATGTTTAGCTGGGCCTGGTTGTCCCTGTCAAGCTGCGAGGGCTCCACCCAGCTACTTGTTTCGCCTTTTTCCCACAGAGCAAACTCATTCAGCGATTGAAAAGTACTGTTCGGCAAGATTGTTGAATTCCTCTGAAGACTTGCAGGTGATCTGCGGCTTTCCTGGCAAGTCTATCTCGCAGCTCAAAGGCGCAACTTCATAGAATTGCTTCCCCTGTGGGTTGTACCATCTGTAGTCGGCGTATACCCGTCCCTCAAATGCGTCGAAGATAGTGCTGGACGTGAGCGGTGCTTTGTTGTACGTCATGACGTAGTTGACCCGCACGTAACAGATTTTGAGTGAGGGATCATAATGGCTGGTATAGGTGGCGATGGTTTCGTCTCGCTCCGTGTACTCGTGAAACCGTTTCGCTGCTTGCTCGTCACACATCTTCTGATCGGCTAGGGAGGGGCGCTGAGGAGAACTCGAAACCTGTTGCTCGGGCTTCTCTGATTCTGCCGCCAGTGGCTCTGAGTGCTTGCACGCCACCAGAAGCGAGCATAAAAGTAGAACCAGCGTTAGAGTTTTCATGCCGCCAGTTTATCAGGATCATAGAAAAGCCACCGATTGGGGTGGCTGCCGAACTCGTTGCCGTGCTCACGGTAGCCCATGCATCCACCTGGAATCCACGCACCGCTGGCAGAACCTGACACAGCCCCGATTTGGATTGGTGCCCTGCCGCTCGATATTTACGAGGTAATCATGAATCTCGCACACGTAGGCATAGCATCGGTCGCATTGAGCCCAGTCCTTTTCAGAGCACGGCGTCGGATACGCCGAGCAGTCGGGCGCTTTGATCTCCAAATCCTTCACTCCAACTCGAAGTCGGTCTCCCATTATCTTGCTCCATAGGTGATGGAAGCAACGGCGATGTGAGTATTCTGCGGTGAGTTTTCAGCTGAAAACTCCGGTGGGTCAAGAGGAGAAGTCGTTGCGGTGCTCCTGAATGAATTTGTCCAGGTCGCTCTTGAGGAATAGGAATGGGCTGGTGCCCCCGCCGTACTGCACGTAGGGGATTTCCCGCCCTGCCCGCTGGCGCAACATGAAGACACCCATCCGCAGATAGGCTGCTGCCTCCTTGATATTCATCAGGGGCGTCTCCTCCTGCTGGTGCGACCTTGCGGGAAACTTCACTGCGGCTCTGGTCATCGTGCCTAAAGCGGTTCAGGTGGGATGATTCGGTCATTGTAATGTGGTTTGTTGCAACGGGCGGCAAGCCTTGCAGCCTACCGCCCACCGAGTTGGCTTCTCCCATCCGCAACTACTTGTGGCGGAAAAGTAGACCAGGATCGGCGCTGTTGCCCGAAACTAAGCCACCGTGCTCATCTCGGGTGACGTTGAATTTGCCGCTGGTTGTGCCGATCACTTGTTCCTTTTCGTCACGGACAACGGTGGAATCGCCAGCCAATCCCGTTGTGACTGACCCGATGATTCTGCCTTCTCCATCTCTAACAACTTCTTTTTTCAACATGGGCATTTCCTCCATCATTGGTATACAG
>JBAPOI010000562.1:0-5751 GCA_049279555.1 Candidatus Sulfotelmatobacter sp. | reverse complement strand
GGCCGTGTCCTTACGAAAAGCAAGGCGCGGTGGAAGAAGTGCCGGCGATGGCACACTGAAGAACATTGAGTTATTGGGTGATCGGGTCATTTTGTGATTGAAATCTAAAATCGATAGGCCGCTAGGTTTTTCGATCGCACAATCACCCGATCACTCAATCGCTCAATTCTTATGGCTGACGTAACACTCACAGTCGATGGTAAGAAGGTGACGGCTCCCGCAGGGACGCTGCTGATCGAAGCCTGCAAGAGCGCGGGCATCGAGGTGCCTTCGTTTTGCTATTACCCCAACCTCTCTCTGCAGGGCGCTTGCCGCATGTGCCTGGTGAAGATCGAAAAGATGCCCAAGCTGCAGACCGCGTGCACGACGGTGATCGGCGAGGGCATGATCGTCACTTCCGATAGCGATGAGATCAAGCAGGCGCGGAAGTCGATGCTGGAGATGCTGCTGGGCAATCATCCTCTGGATTGCCCGGTGTGCGACGCGGGCGGCGAGTGTGAACTGCAGGACATGACATTCTCGTACGGCGCCGCCGAATCGAAATTCATGGAGGCGAAGAATCACAAGGACGAGCAGCAATGGTCGCCTGTAGTGTTTTTCGACCGGCCCCGTTGCATCCTCTGCTACCGCTGCGTCCGCGTATGCGGCGAGGGCATGGATGTCTGGGCGCTTGGCATTCAGAATCGCGGCGTCAGTTCGATTATCGCCCCTAATAAAGAGGATCACCTGGAGTGCGAAGAGTGCGGCATGTGCATCGATATTTGTCCGGTTGGCGCACTTACCTCCGGCGCGTACCGCTACAAAACGCGCCCGTGGGAGATGAAGCATGTCGGCACGATCTGCACGCACTGCGGCGACGGCTGCAAGACCACGCTGGGCGTCCGGCGCGCAGACACCGGCATGGAGATTGTTCGCGGCGACAATCGAGACAAGAGCGGCACCAACGGAGATTTCCTTTGCATCAAGGGCCGCTATGCATTCGATTTTGCAAACCATGAAGAACGGCTGACGCGCCCGCTGATTCGCAAAGAAGGCAAGCTGACGCCATCGAGTTGGGAAGAAGCTTTCGAGTTGATTGGGAAAAAATTTGCCGAGGTTCGCGACCGCGATGGCGGCGCGTCGATTGGCGTAGTTGGATCAACACGCATCACGAACGAAGAAGCGTACCTACTCTCCAAGTTTGCCCGCGTCGTCCTCAAGACGAACAATGTCGACCACCATCGCACGGCGGACTTTCCTGCCCTAGCGGCGGCATTGCGAGACAAGGCCAACGCCACAGCTAGCATGGCTGATGTCTTCACCGCACCGGCGATTCTGCTGGTTGGGAACGATCCGACCGAGCAGCATCCTCTTCTTGCCTGGCAGATCCGCAACAACGTTCGCTTGCATCGGGCGCGATTGTACGCAATTAATTCACAATCGATCAAATTGCGACGGCAGGCGACTAGCTTCACAGAGATTTCCGGTGAGGCGGAAGGACAGGTCGCCGCTTTTCTGGCTGGCAATGATTCCTCGGTCGGTGCACTAACCGGTGGAACCACTAACAAGGACGCGTGGGTTGCACTGCGCGACAAGCTGCGTGGCGAGCAGAATCTGGTTATAGTCTTCGGTTCCGAACTTCGCGGAGAGAATCTTGCCGACCTCGTAAAGTTCGGATCGACCATTTTCGGAGCTAAGTTTCTCTGTTTGGCCGACTATGCCAATTCGAGGGGAGCAGCCGATATGGGTTTGTATCCTGATCTGCTGCCGGGATATCACCCCACCACCAAGAACGGCCCGTTCCATCGGGAGTGGGGAGACATCCCACAGGCTGCCGGCCTCGATCTTGCCGGTATGGCCGATGCCGCCAAAGCGGGCAAGCTGAATGCGCTGTATGTTGTCGGCTCGAATCCCATCGGCCGGTTGAATATCGATCCTTTTGCATTTTCGAAGAGCTTCGTCGTGGTGCAGGATATGTTCCTGACCGAAACGGCGGTGATGGCTGACGTGGTATTGCCTGCGGCGAACGCTTACGAAAAATCGGGAACGTTCACCAACACTTGCGGCGATCTGCAATTGGTCAAGAAAGCTGGCGAGGTTACGGGAACGAAAGCGGACTTCGAAATGATTGTCCGCATCGCCGACGCCATGGGTTTTGATGTTCGCAAACTCGTGCCATTCGGTGGCGGTACGTATGCGGACATGGGACAGTCGCGCGGAGCGCAATCGGGAGAAGCTGACCGTCATGCGGTTTGGCTTGAGGCTCACGGACTGGAGCCAAAGCTGAGCCCGTTCGATCCCACCGCGATTCTGGACGAAATTCAGCGGCTGGTACCGGGCTATGACGTCTCCCGCATGAACCTGCTGGCGGGCAACAGTCAGCATACGTCGCTCGATCATGCAGGACCGGGAGTGGCGTACCGCAAGGAATCCATTACTCCGGCGAACGATAATCTTTTTACTTCCGGGACGCTTGGAAGATACTCACGTGCGTTGAAGTCGGTGATCGAGAGTCATGAGATCAAGCCTGCCGAGGTGGCGGCGGATTGATCTAATTTTTGTGACTACTGTTTGAGTGCTGTTTTATTGAGGGCAGCCAGGAGAGGAAGCGGGCGCATTGTCAGTCGGCGTTTTCATACTCGTGTCGGTGATCAAGTCGCTGATCGTGCTGATCGTGCTGCTCACTGCGGTTGCGTATACCGTCTGGTTGGAGCGCAAAGTCGTCGGCCACATGCAAAATCGCTGGGGGCCCACGCGTGTGGGGCCGTTCGGACTTTTGCAGCCGATGGCCGACGGGATCAAACTCTTATTCAAAGAAGATCTGACGCCACCGCACGTTTACAAGCCGCTTTTTATCGCGGCACCGCTGATGGCGGTAACTTTTGCACTGACTTCGATTGCCGTCATTCCGTTCGGCAACTCGGTGACGATTTTCGGTTTGAGCGTTCCCCTGCAGATTACTGACGTCAACATCGGGCTGCTGATGATTCTCGGTGTGACATCGCTCGGCGTGTATGGCGTGGCGCTGGCAGGCTGGTCCTCGAACAGTAAATATTCCTTGCTCGGCGGACTTCGCGCCAGCGCGCAAATGGTAAGTTACGAAATTGGGCTTGGACTTTCGCTGGTTGGAGTCATCATTCAGTCCGGCAGTCTTAGCCTTCGCACAATTGTGGATGCGCAGGGCGGCCACATGCTGGGTTTTATTCCGCGCTGGAATATTTTTCACGGACAGTTTATTGGTTTTTTCATTTATTTAACCGCCGCGTATGCAGAGACCAATCGAATTCCGTTTGACCTGCCGGAAGCCGAAACCGAACTGGTCGCCGGTTACCACACCGAATACAGCGCAATGAAATTTGCCAGCTACTTTATGGCCGAGTACGCGAACATGATCACGGTGGCTTGCGTGGCGACCCTATTGTTTCTCGGTGGCTGGCATGGGCCGCTCTTTGGGCCTGCGCTGCTTCAGGCAGTCCTGCCGTTGTTCTGGTTCGGCGCGAAAGTTTTCGGATTTCTCTTTCTTTATATCTGGGTGCGCGGGACGTTGCCACGCTTCCGCTACGATCAACTGATGGCATTCGGCTGGAAGTTTCTGTTGCCGGTCGCGATTGCCAATCTGGTGGCGACGGCGATTGCCGTGGCCTGGTAAAAGCAGTACCTAGTACCGAGTACCCAGTAAAACCGGGCGCTTGGTTCTACTGGGTACTCGGTACTTACGATGAATTTTCATCTCATACTATTTCTGGCGTTCGGCGCGGTCTGCGTAGGAGGGGCGATCAATCTACTCGCGCAGCGGCATCCGATTAACAGCGCGCTGTCGCTGATCGCGGTCATGGCTGCGCTAGCGGGCGAATATCTGTTGCTGGGCGCGGAATTTGTGGCTGCGGTGCAGGTGATCGTTTACGCAGGCGCAATCATGGTGCTGTTCGTCTTTGTCATCATGCTGTTGAATGCCGGGGAAGAAGAACACACCAGCGGAAGTCGAATCGCAATTTTACTTGGCGTCCCGGGAATGCTGACCGGGAGCGTACTTACGGCGTGGGTGGTGCTGCGGCATTCGGGAACGCAATCCGTGCCGATCGGAGCATTGCCGGGATCTCCGAGAGATATCGCTCAGCTTCTCTTTCACGATTTCTTGCTTCCTTTTGAAGTCACATCGGTGTTGATTTTGATTGCAATCATGGGAGCAGTTGTGCTCGCCGGCAAACCGGAATCGCCAGCGGGAGAAGGCGAGCGATGACACCATCCTACGTGCCGCTCTCGTACTACCTGCTGCTCAGCGGATTTCTTTTCGCCTGCGGCGTTGCGGGATTCATCATCAACCGCAACATCATCAGCATCTTTATGTCGATTGAGCTGATGCTGAACGGCGTGAACCTTTCGTTTGTCGCGTTCGCCGCGCACTGGCACACGCTTGCCGGCCAGATTTTTGTTTTCTTCGTAATGGTGGTCGCGGCCGCGGAAGCGACAGTGGGTTTAGCAATCATTATCGCCGTCTATCGCACGCGGGAGACTTTGAACGTGGATCAGGTGAACCTGCTCAAATTATGAATTCGTCCTTCAATCTCTGGCTGATCCCGATTCTGCCGCTGGCCGGTGCGGCGATTAACGGCTTCCTCGGGAAAAAGTCGTCGCGCACCGCTGTGACCACAATCGCGCTTTTTTTCAGCGGCGCAGCTTTCGCCATGGCGTTGTGGGTTGCGGTCAGGTTTTCATCATTGTCACTTCCCTACCAGGAATATCTAGCGCACTGGATTCGTGCGGGAAGTTTTAGCGCCGACTTCGCTTTCTATCTCGATCAACTCTCGCTCGTCATGTTGCTGGTGGTCACTGGAGTCGGATTTCTGATTCACATCTACTCAGTCGGCTACATGTGGGACGACCCCAGCTACTATCGCTTCTTCAGCTACCTGAATCTGTTTATGTTTTTCATGCTGACGCTGGTGCTGGCCAACAACTATCTGCTGATGTTTATCGGGTGGGAGGGTGTCGGGCTCGCGTCGTATCTGCTGATTGGGTTCTGGTTCACGAAAGATTCGGCGGCATCCGCCGGCAAGAAAGCATTCATCGTGAACCGCATCGGCGACTTCGGCTTTCTGATTGCACTGTTCCTGCTGATCCAGCACTTTGGATCGCTGAATTTCGATGCGGTGTTCCAGGGGGTTGTTCCGCTGGGCGCGGAAACGATGGGCGCAGGATTGCTCACGGCGATTGGAATTCTGCTGATGCTGGGCGCATGCGGAAAATCGGCACAGATTCCTTTATATATCTGGCTGCCCGACGCGATGGAAGGCCCAACGCCTGTTTCGGCTTTGATCCATGCCGCGACCATGGTGACGGCGGGCGTTTACATGGTTTCACGATCGCACGTGATCTTTGATCGGGCGCCGATCGCGCTTGGCGTGGTCGCAATCATCGGAACGCTAACTGCATTTTTCGCCGCCACGATTGGCATTGCACAGACCGACATCAAGAAGGTTTTGGCCTATTCGACCGTTTCTCAACTGGGCTACATGTTCATGGCGTGCGGCGTGGGCGCTTTTTCGGCGGGAATCTTTCATCTGATGACGCACGCTTTCTTCAAAGGCCTGTTATTCCTGGGTGCGGGTTCGGTGATTCATGCGGTCGGCGGCGAGCAGGACATGCGCAAGATGGGCGGGCTGCGTCTCTACGCGCCGTGGACGTTTCTGACCATGACGATTGCCACGCTGGCTATCGCCGGAATTCCGCCGCTGGCCGGTTTTTTCAGCAAGGACGAGATTCTGTGGAGAG
>JBAPOI010000561.1:0-1868 GCA_049279555.1 Candidatus Sulfotelmatobacter sp. | reverse complement strand
TCGCATGGTCGCTCTGGCGACGCGCTCACCAGGCCCATGCGCGACGTGCCCACCTCAAACGAAAAGCGCAACTGTAATGCTAGTTGAATATCCGCACATGGCGGATTTTGTTGAAAAACTCCGAAGTAATCGTGTGGCATTGAGGCTGCCTTTCGAGGGCACGACGCCTGGTCGGCTTAGATTGCCATTGCTGTCTGGGGCACCGGGATCAGTTTCGCTAGCTTTCTGAGGTTTTGGGCTGTGGCGGCTAGTAGGAACTCGTCGCGGGCGCCGCATGGGCCTCGTAATCGCAACCGGTCGAGGCGCAAGATGCGCTTGAGGTGTGCGAACAGCATCTCGACCTTCTTTCGCTGTCGGCGGGACACGGTGTAAGCCTCAGTCTTGGCAATATCGCGCGCCATGTCGCGGGCGCCTTCATAAATGCTGCGCGGTACTCTGCGCGACGGCGTGTTCGGACAGCAGCGGGTCTTCAGCGGGCAGGTGCCACAATCATATTTGCTGGCCCGATACATCAGCGTGTCGCCATCGTTCACCAGCGTGCCCTTGCAGGTGAGTATCTTGCCGCCTGGGCAGAGATACGCATCGCCTTCATGGTCGTAGGTAAAGTCGCTGCGGGAGAAGGTGTCGTCGGTGTGCTTGGATTTGTCGAACACGGGTATATGAGGTTCGATCCCGCGTTCGTGCACCAGCCAATCGAGCATCTCGCCCGATCCGTAGGCGGTATCGGCAGCAAGCCGTTCCGGGTACAGGCTGAAGCGCTTGTCTACCCGCTCTATCATGGTCTTGGCCGCCGTCACCTCAGCCTGGCGGATCGCGGTTGAGGCTTCGACATCGACGATGATCGCGTTGTCGAGATCGATCAGATAATTGGTAGAATAGGCGAAGAACGCCAAGCCACCGTGCGCAGCGGTCCAACGGGCGGCGGGATCGGCAGGCGATATGAACTTCGGTGTCACCTCGGTCGCAGCGCCAAACGCGGCATCGTCGAGGACAGTGAGATACTCATCGATGGCCCGGCTGGTCATCTCCGGTGCCAGGCCTTTTGTTCCCTCCACTCCCCTCTGACGGTTCGCGTCGGCCTTGATCAGGCTGGCGTCGACGGCGAAGCCCTCGCCACCGACCATCCCCTCCGCCACACAGCGGCGCAGCACCGTCTCGAACAACTGACGCATCAGATCGCTGTCGCGGAATCGACCATGCCGGTTCTTTGAGAAGGTCGAATGGTCGGGAACCTCGCCATCCAGACCAAGCCGGCAAAACCACCGATAGGCCAGATTCAGATGGACCTCCTCGCACAGCCGCCGCTCAGAACGGATCCCATGGCAATACCCAACCAGTAGCATCCGGATCAGCAGCTCGGGGTCGACTGATGGCCGTCCCGTCTCACTATAAAAGGGTGCCAGCCGCGCCCGTAGATCGCTCAGATCAACGAACCGGTCAATTGCCCTCAGCAGATGGCCCTCCGGAACATGCCGCTCCAGGGAAAACCCAAAGAACAAAGCCTCTTGATCCACATGCCGCTCGCCCATCATCGATCGCACTCCTGCTTCGATAACGTCAGTGAATCAGTACTATTCCCTCCCGACAACTGAAGAGTTTTTCAACAGAATCCGCCAAAAGCGGTCATTCATGTCCCGGCCGATCCCTCAGCTAGGGCTTGGCGATATCCGCCTCACTAACGTCTGGTAATTGGTTCCACCAGCCGCCGCCCAGCGCCTGATAAAGCAATGCCGTGTCGGTCAGGCAGTTCGCTTGCGCCTGGATCACGGCCAACCGGGCTTGCTGGTCCGCCTGTTCGGCGGTGAGCAATCCCAGGCTGCTGGTTTGGCCCAGCTCCTGCTGACGCCGCGCGATGGCGAGGCTGCGCG
>JBAPOI010000560.1:0-2645 GCA_049279555.1 Candidatus Sulfotelmatobacter sp. | reverse complement strand
ACCGGGGCGTTAACAGTTATTGGACTAACCCGCTACGCGGGATTTCGGTAGCAGAAGCACGGATGGAAGGGCAGCCGCTATCTGCGCTGTGTTTTTCAGCTGTACTTTGAGGACTCCATTTTTGCGGAAATATTGAGTTGCTGCTTGCAGCACATCCCATTTCGCAAAGGAGTCCCTTATGACATCCCTTCGGCAACGCATGACCGAAGACATGCAGGTGCGGAATCTCGCACTGAACACGCAAATGTCATACGTGAAACAGGTCTCTCTGTTCGCACGCCACTTCAACAAATCACCGGAAATGCTGGGCCCGGAGGAGATCCGCGCCTATCAGGTGTACCTCACCAACGAAAAAAAGCTGGCGCCCAGTTCCATTCTCACCGCCGTTGGAGCACTGCGCTTTCTGTACAAGGTCTCTCTCAAGAAAGATTGGACCTTCGAGGACGTCATCCCGGCGCCCAAGAAGCCGCAAACGCTGCCCATAGTGCTGAGCCCGGAAGAAGTCCTACAGTTTCTCGACTGCATCGGCGGTACCAAGCATCGCGCCATCCTGACCACTTGCTACGCGGCCGGCCTGCGCATCTCGGAAGCCGTCCGCCTCACCGCACCTGACATTGATAGTGCGCGGATGGTGATTCGCGTCGATCAAGGAAAGGGCCGAAAGGATCGGTACGTGATGTTGTCCCCGAAGCTGCTGGAAATCCTGCGCGACTGGTGGCGAGTGGAAAGACCTAAACTGTGGCTCTTCCCAGGCGATATTCCTGGCCGGCACATCAGCACGGCAGCTGTGGAGCAAGCGTGTCAAAAAGCTCGTCGTCGTTGCCCCATTCCGAAGCCCATTACGCCTCACAGTTTGCGGCATGCCTTCGCTGTTCATCTGCTAGAAGCCGGCACCGACATTCGCACCATTCAGTTATTGCTCGGGCACCGCAGCCTGGCGACCACAGCACGTTACCTGCGCATCGCGACCAGCAAAGTGTGCTCGACAACGAGTCCGCTCGACCTGCTACCTCGCCCTGTTCCGGTTGCGCCCCAGCCCACCACGCCTCAGTATTTCTGAGCGACGGGCTCATGGATCGGCCGAAGCTGGAAGTGGCGGATGTCTTTCGCCGCTACGGCGCCACCTATCGACAAAAGCATGGTGCGTCGATGTCCACCGAGCAGCGGCGCGTCATGTCCGCAATTGAGCTGTGCCGAACGGCCGCCTTAGGAGGCCATCTCGAGCGATGCGACGAGTGCGGCCATGAGCGAAATTGCTTCAACAGCTGCCGTGATCGCCATTGCCCAAAATGCCAATCGCTTGCTCGAGCCCAGTGGATCGAGGATCGTCAAGCCGAGCTGCTTGACTGCCCGTACTTTCACGTCGTATTCACTGTCCCGGAAGAGATTGCTGCGATCGCCTACCAGAACAAAGAGGTGGTCTATGACATCCTCTTCCGGACCACAGCAGAGACGCTAAAAATCATCGCCGCCGATCCCCAGCATCTGGGAGCAGAAATCGGCTTCTTCGCCGTGCTTCACAGTTGGGGGCAGAACCTCCAATTTCATCCGCACTTGCATTGTGTCGTGCCCGGCGGTGGGCTGTCGCCCGATGGGCAACGCTGGATCTCTTGCCGGCCGAACTTCTTTTTGCCCGTCCGCGTTCTGTCGCAGCTTTTCCGACGCCTGTTCCTGGAATCCTTGCAGAAGCCATTCGATTCGGGGAAATTGCAGTTTTTCGGGCGCTTGGAGCGACTTCGTGAACCCCTCGTTTTCGCCCGGCATATCGGAGAATGGAAGGAACACGAGTGGGTAGTCTATGCCAAGCGCCCGTTCGCCGGACCCCAGCAGGTACTCGACTACGTGGGCCGATACACTCACCGCGTTGCTATCTCTAACAACCGCCTGCTCGATATCGAAAACGATCAAGTTTGTTTTCAGTGGAAAGATTATCGAACTGGCGGCCCAGTGAAAACCATGACCTTGTCGGCCGATGAATTCATCCGGCGTTTCTTACTCCACGTGTTACCGAACGGCCTTCAACGCATCCGCTACTACGGTCTCCTGGGAAACCGCTATCGCCAAGAGAAACTCGCCCAATGCCGCCGCCTGCTTGGCATGCACATGCCTGACCAGCACAGAGTGCCGGCCGAGCAGGGCTACCGCGACCGATGCGAAGCTCTCACGGGCAGTTCGTTGCGGCAGTGTCCGCAATGCCGGCGTGGTCGCATGGTGTCGATCGCGATGCTGCCGCGATGTCCCGACTATTCTCCTCTGATCATCGACTCATCATGATCCGCAGCTCGCTCTTTCGAACTCGTGACTCGATGTCTGGACTTCGCCAGTACAGCGGCGAAGTGTTGTTCGAAGCGCAACGTTTTGTTGTGGCGCGTTCGAGCAAGGCCCGCAAGACCCGCTCGTCTCGCTCCTCGGCTACGTTGAGTCGCCACCTGGCATCGTCATGGCCAATCCAGTTCCAGCTACCGCCGACTCTCAGCGTATTCGCGAGCCAAGGTGGATCATTCAACACCCATAGCCCGAGCTGCGGTGCAGCGGCTTAGTCCAATCCATTTTTAGCCCACCGTCGCGGCGTTGACACTTTGCGTTGCACCTTAACATCCACCCGCCGCGCCGCCGAGCTAAAAATGCTCTGCAATCCGTACAGC
>JBAPOI010000559.1:0-2047 GCA_049279555.1 Candidatus Sulfotelmatobacter sp. | reverse complement strand
GCCAAGTACGAATATCTCCACATTTCGACGCACGGTTTTTTTGCTCCGCCAGAGTTGAAATCGGCCGAAGCCGTCGCCGATGCAAACGGCACACACCCCGATCCCTTCGCCGAGCGGCAAAGCATCTCCGGCTACCAGCCGGGATTGCTTTCGGGCTTGGTGTTGGCCGGCGCCAACCAGCGTTATGAAGACGGCAAAGAAGACGGCATTCTCACGGCCCTGGAAGTGGCCGAAATGGATTTAAGCCACGTGCGACTGGCCACGCTCTCAGCCTGCGAAACAGGACTGGGCCAAACGGCCGGTGCCGAAGGTTTGCTGGGCTTGCAGCGCGCTTTTCAAACGGCCGGTGCCAAAACGGTAGTTGCCAGCTTGTGGAAAGTGCCCGACAAGGCAACGCAACTGCTGATGAGCCGCTTTTATGACAACCTGTGGAACAAGCGGATGTCGAAAATTGAAAGTCTGCGTGATGCCCAGCGCTGGCTGCTGCACGAAGGATCGAACGAAAAAGATCTTAGTCGCGGCTTGGAATTATCGGCCGATTCATCAGCTGATGTAGGCCAACCGTCCGGCCAAGTTCCGCCTCGCTTTTGGGCCGCCTTCGAACTCAGCGGTGACTGGCGATAAACTCGCTACGACCCGATTGTATCCGAACGCAGATTGCTCGATACGTGGTCAAATTCATTTAAACAACCGCCGATTGTTTGATTCAGCTTGCGCGCACATGACGAACTGCCATTGTCGGCTTTCGTTACGGACAATCCGTTCGACCTAGTCAACCGCCTCGATAAACGCCCGCCTACAGCATGGGCACTGTCCGTCGAACCCCTTGGATAACGACGTAAAGGCCGAAGGTTGCGGAAGAGTTGTAATGGCTCGGAATGCCAATGGTGCGCGATGAGCGTAATGGCGATATGTGATTCCACCCACCGAATGCCCCAAGATCTCCACGGAGGATTCGGGAACGTGCTCGTCGTAATACGTAGCGCAGGTCTTGCGGAGATCCTTGAGCACCCAGGGACGCTGTTCGCCCGTCTCGGCAGTAGTCTTGGGCTGGATCCCGGCACGCTCGCATAGCGCTCTAAATCGATTGTTCGGCCGAGTTCCACTACCGAAGAATACCGGAGCGTTAGGATCAGGGTTGTCGGGCATGATGCTCTTGAGGTGCAAGCGCACAGTGCGATTCATCGGCCGCCAAAACGCTTTGCCGGTTTTCACCCGCCGATAGAACAGCCACCCCCAGGGGGACAGCTCCTTGATCTCACGGTCTGGCGATTGCCGTTGCCACGACACGTGCCGCCACAGAATCGGTTCGTGAAACGGCAGTGTCTTCCAAATCGTCCCTGTGTCGACACCATAGTTGAAGAAAACGACAAGAGCGCATCTCCAGTACCGCCCAATGGGAAGTGGATGGCTCCAACCTCGTGGACGCCTCATATAATGCGTCGCGAAGTAGAGGGCGTTGAGCTCGGATTTGGTTAGATAATGTCTCCCAGCAACATCACGCTGGGACTTCAGTTTTGGAAACCTTGGAAGGGCAGCGACAATATCTTGCTCCCATGCCCAAGACATCACAGCCCGCAAATGTGAGCGAACTTTGTTGGCAATACGACCTGGGTTCCTCGCTTGCCGCACTGAAGCGTCCTCGTGGACCCAATCGAGAAAGTCGCGGATCTCTTTTCTGCCAAGCTGTTCGAGCGGTACTGCGCCACCCCAACGTGTCCATTTTCGCAGGGTGGTCGAGTATTCCTCGCGCGTCCGCTGCGCCGGGTTTCCAGAGCGGAGGTACTTTAACACTACAGATTCAAGCGTCGTCGGCATTGTTGGTCTCTCCAACGCCGCCGGCGACTGCTGCCTTGCCCGATCCTTCCGACCGGTGGCGCAATGTTCTGCCTCCTGCCGCGTCAGCGAAGTAGAAACGTTAGTCCGCCTGAGGTAGGCGGACCTAGACAGAGAATAATTGGCCGGTCTCGCGATTACATGATGAAACGGAAAAGCGAAGAGCGGCTATATTACGCTCATGGTCCTAAGAGCAGCAGCGGACACGCCC
>JBAPOI010000558.1:0-2419 GCA_049279555.1 Candidatus Sulfotelmatobacter sp. | reverse complement strand
ACGTGGGACCGCGCAACGACATCGAAAAACAATTGGCTGAAATCTGGGCCGAAACGCTCGAAGTCAAACGTGTGGGCGTGCACGACAGCTTCTTCAAACTCGGCGGGCACTCGATGCTGGCCACAATGGTTGTAGCCCAGGCAATCGATACTTTTCAAGTGGACTTGCCGGTGCGCCGCCTGTTCGATGCGCCTACCATCGCACAACTCGCCAAAGTGATTGAACAGCTCACAGTCGAGAACCACGCCTCGGCAGACGAGGCGCCGATTCTCGTCAAAATGCAAGAAAACGGAGCGGCGGCTCCTTTCTTTTGCGTACATCCTGTCGGCGGGCACGTGTTCTGCTACGCAAATCTGGCGGAGGCGCTCGGCGAGGAGCAGCCATTCTATGCATTGCAGGCTCCTACCTCGGAGCGAATCGGCAAATCCCTTGCCACCATTGAAGAGATAGCCAACCTGTACTTGCAGGAAATCCGTAACGTTCAACCGTACGGGCCTTACTTTTTGGGCGGATGGTCGGTTGGCGGCGTGATTGCCTGGCAGATGGCGAAGCAAGTGAGACTGGAGGGCGAGGCCGTGGGAATGCTGGCCCTGATCGACACGAACTTGCCCCTGAAAAATCGTTCCAGCGACAAGACAGAAGAGATTCCGCTGCTTGCCGCATTTGCGTTGGACCTATGTCAATTGCTGGGCAAGGATTACCGGGAGGTCTCCGAAAGATTTCTGCGGCTCGATGAACGCCAACAGTATGAAATGATTTTCAACGAGCTTAAAGGTGCGGGCGTGCTGCCGCAAGACCCGGTTCTCGCCGGACGAAGGCTGAAGGATTTTTACGACGTGTTCCAACGCAATGCGCAGGCCTCTCGCAAATATCAGCTAACGCCGATGGAACAGGAGATTGTCGTGTGTGAAGCCAGTGAAAGGGAGCCGGCTGGACATTTGGGTGAACAATGGGGAGACTGGGCCACAAAAGTTGAAAGCTTAACCATTCCCGGAAATCACTACACGATCCTTAAACAGCCCAACGTCTCGGTTCTGGCCGGCTATCTGCGCTCTGCTTTGCAAAATGCGACGGTCGAAAGCCAGCGCTCAATCGCCTAAACGCCGCCAGAAACTGACGATTCACGAGACCGTCTCGATCTGAACCCGCGCCGTGGTGGCGGGCGTTTGTCCTTTGAGAAAAAAACTCTGCAGCAGAAAGCCAAAATACGGATATTGAAGATAGTGTGGGTAGTGCCCAGAACCCACAATGCCAGCGTGAATCACCGGCGTCTTCCATGCTCTGCTCCTGAGAACGGAAAGAATGAAATCATTATTGACCTGGCTATCGTAGTTGCCGGTGATGAGCATCATCGGCTGCTCGATACGCAAAAATGCTTCTTCCACCGGATGCGCAGCGTCCGAAGCCAACCGGCAGCCATAGTTCAGCAAAGACTCCACATTGGCCATGGGCGATTGCAGAGCGACAGCTTGATCGCGCGGTGGGAGCCCGAACAGCGCAGAGGCGCGGGCCTCCGGATCCACCAGCGTTGCCCAATCGGGCGGTTGCTCCTGCAAAATATTCACATAGATTCCAGCTAGCCGCGGCTTTTGCGAAAGCGTGGCAAATACTTTTTTCATGCTGGCTTCGAATCGACTGGGAATGCGCGGAACACCCTTAAAACCGCTCAGGGCTGGCGCTACCAACACCAGCGATCGGATTCTTGCGGCGCAGCGGACCGCCGTCTCAATCGCTAATCGGCCGCCATTGCACCATCCGACGAGGCTAACATTACTTAGACCCTCGGCATCGAGGACTTTTGAAATGTCCTCGGCGTCCGCAGGCAGTTCGGCGAATTGCCGTATGCCACCTTTAATCAAGTCTGCACCCCGGCTTTCCACTACGACAATGCGAAAATCAAGAGTCTGATCGGCAAGTAGCTGTGACCAAATCACGAGTGGAATGCCGGTCGCTGTAATCAGAAGAAGCGGGCGCGTGCCCTGGCCCTGGCGCCGAATGAAATAGCGTACGCCGTCAGCCGTTTTGCGCTGATCATACTCGCGCTCCAGAACCTCGGTAAAAGGTGCGTGAGTCGTGGCACAAGGTTCGAGAGGAAGCTCACCTTTCGCCGCTGAAAAAGCATCGGTGATCGCTCTCAGCAGCAAGTCACCGACCGGATCGCCCTTGCAATTTTCAGAAGATATTTTGACGCCACGACTGGTGAAGTAGGCAAGACCTTCGTTCAGCGCTAGCTCAATCTCATTCACCGAATGGTTGCGGACGACCTGATTCTTTATCAACTCCTCCGCGGCACGAGACGGCGAGGCTATTCCGACTGCAAACTGCGAAAAATACGCCGGTTCGCGTTGCACGATTTCATCCAGCGTGCAGTCCAAAAGACGGTGAAAAAGGTCAGTCAGATGTGAATCCCCTAGGTGCC
>JBAPOI010000557.1:0-4182 GCA_049279555.1 Candidatus Sulfotelmatobacter sp. | reverse complement strand
CTCACGCTCTGTTTTTATCTCCCCGATCCGTTCCAGAATCCGTAAGTTATAGCGCACCGCCCGCTCTGATAATTTCGCTTCATGGGCGATTGTGGGGACTGAGGGCCATGCTGCCGTGCCGTCAGCTTTTGCGTGGTTGGCGATTGACAGCAACACCAAACGCGCTCCAAGTTCCGATTCTGAAAACTCTATTACCCAAACCATCGCCTGCACGCTCATTCGGTCGCCTTCAATTCGTCGGGGATGTAGGTCGGTAGTGCGCCGCGATACTTACGCAACTTCTTCCGTTTTGCAAGCTTCGCGGTTTCCGGCTTGTGGCAAACCAGACAAGCGATCCGCCAATTATCGGGGTTCTCTGGATCATGGCCTTCGCTCACCGCGATTACGTGGTGAAGATCCCAGCACTTCCGCGGTGAGAATCTTGGGCCGTACATCGTTCGCGCGTAGATGTGAACTTCCTTGAGGGTGAACCCCTGGGCGAAAGCGCGTTTGGCGTAGGAGCGAATGTCGAGCCACATCGCGAGAATGTCGAATTGACACTTCCAACACCTCCCCTTGCTTGCCATCAGCACCAAAGCGCGCGTATTTACGTGGATTGCCGGACGTTTCGTAGGTGGCGCGTAAGGCTTCAAATACCTGCTCTTTCAATGGCGATTCGAGTTTAACGTAACCTGCTTCGATACATGCCTTCACCGTGTAATCTGAAATGGCAAAGTGTTCCGAGACTGAGTGGTTCGACCAGCCCGCGATTTTCAGAGCCAAGACTGCGCGCTCTAATTCATCCGGTGAGAGCGAGTGAGGGATGGTGCGCTTCTTTGTTTTCGCGCGTGCCGTTTTCCCAAGCGGCATGTTCCATCCCCCCAGTCACTCGCTTTTTTCCGCATCCCTCTCGGAGGAGCGGAACTTTTTACGCCGGCGAGAGTCAAACAGTTTCCCGCCGTTGGAGTTCTCGCCGGCGCTTGGCCCTGGTATACGAGCAGAGCCAAACTTTTAGCGGCGGGGTGCCCCTTTGGAGGTTTTCAAGACCACCAACACCCCGCCGATTCTGGCGCTGCGGATAGCATCGCCAAAGTCGTTACTGCTCGAATCTTAAACTCGCCTGCTTGGTGCTCGGGACGTTCACCACGCCAAACTTCTTCGGCTCACTCTCTGCCTTAACCGCTACGTCGCATTTCAGAAAATGGCGCTCGTAAGTGTCTCTGTCGAGATAGACGACTCCGAAACCAGGCTTCGTGTATCTCAGCACGATCGCATCACAGCGCGGGCAGTAGGTCGGGCCGCGAGACTTGAATCCCGCTGCTCGCCACTCCCGCGCGCTGTGATGGTTAAAGGTCATGCCCTGCCGTTCTTCCCCCAACTGTCGAGGTGAGCGCACACCTGGTCGTACTTCTCGGTTGTCACTTCGTAGGCGGTTGCGAATCCGTAATCCTTGAGCATCTTGAAAAACTGATCCCTGCCGATGCCAGAGGAGTACATCTTCGCGAATAGCCGTTTGCGTTGTGCGTCGTTGATGCGGTTGCCTTCAACGGAGTCGCCGCGTGTGGCTCCGGCACTCACTGCAACATTGGTGCTGCGGTTGCCATTGGTCATTTCCTCGGCTGGCGTCGGTGAGTATTCCGCCAACACCACTACGAACGCGAGAACGCCACGCAATACGCGGCTCATCGCGCGGGTCTGCGCCATCCCGCGCAACTGGAAGTCTGGAACTTTCACCATGTCGACTTTCGTTCTCTTGCCGTTGTCGTATTCGTACTTCGGGCGCTCGTCCCAGTTATCTTCGTCGTCCATACACATCGCTGTTGCCTGGGCGATTACGATGCCGGTCGAGATCATGCGCGCTTCGCCGATCGCAACGAAACCACGCGCTGTAGTGATTTCGTCTTGAAACGGTTCGCAGCTTGGCGAGCTGGCGACGATGCCGTACATGTGCGCCAGGAATTGCCACGCTTCGATGTAGAGGTGCTCTTTCTCGCCGCCGAATTTCCGCGAGAGTTTGTTTTTATTTACATAGTCCATCAGCAAACCGGCTGCTTCGGTTGCCTCGGCTAACGCTTCGCGGGGTTTGCGGACGAGCCGCATTTCCCCTGGTTGGATTGCCAGCTCCATCGTCATTTCGCACCTTCCGTTTCTTCGAACAGCGTCGTCGGCGCTGGCTTTGGTTGGTTGCGGTAGGCTTCGCCGGAGAGCAAGACGTTGATCTCGGTGAGGCCGTCGATTTCACGGATAAGCTTCCTCATGTGTCCATAGCAGCGGCCGCAAATGTGCTTTTGAACCTCACGACGACGACGAAGGCGGATCACCTTCGCGTCCGGCGGAGATACCTGGCCTTCGACGACAGGCCACTTGAACACCAGCTCCACCTTGAGGGTCGGCGGCTCCGCGCAGTTTGTCGGTGAATGCACAAACCGATGAGTCAGAGTGACGCATTCGCATTTCACGATTTGCCGCCTTTCTTGAGCCTCTCGAATACGAGAGACGGCACGGTTAGATTCTTGAGGATCGGGCCGGAGTAGTGCTCTCGAATTAACTTGTCCATTGATTCGTAAATCGATGGAATGTGAAGTTTTGCCAGAACTTCCGTCAACGCCCTTCGTTGTACTGACGTGATCTTGTAACGGCCTCGCAGATAACGCCGTAGTAATTCCTCGGCATCGCTGAGATGCTTACCGAACAAGTCACGCGCTTCCCGCGTAGCGACAAGCTGCTCGCGTAATCGGTTGCGGCGCTTCTTTTTCACGATTTCACTGCCCGATAGCCTGGGATGTTGGTGTTTTCGTGAGAGACGCCGGCTTGCTTGTTCATCGCTACCAGGTTCGGGTTGAGAAACGCGAGCAGAAAGTCGTTGTCCGCGGCCGCGTGTACCAGCTCGCGAAGCGACTGCGCGGGGTTGAGCGGGTCTTTCGCTTCGATCTTCCAGGTGAAGCGAATCGCCCGCCCAACACTCGCCGACTTCTGGAACGTAGGCGCTGCTGTGACTGCGGGTGCTACAGAGACTTCGTCGAGGATTTGTGCGGCGCTTGCGCTCGATACTCCCGCTTGCTCGGCCTGCGCCGCTGCCTCAATCTTTTTGTCGGCTTCTTCCTTGCGCTGCGCTTCTTGCAACGCGCGATTCACTTCGCGGATGCGGGATTCCTCGCGCACGGTAAAAGCCTTGATCTCGTTGACCAGATGCACCTGCCCTGCCGTGATCGGCGCGAGCGTGCGCTTTTGCCATTCGAGAATTGCGTTGATTACCGTCCGCACGGGGCGCTTCAATTCTTCCCACGCGGTTTCGAGTTCTGTGCCACTCGCTTTCACTACGGCAAGCTTCTCGGCGCACAGGTCGTAGCTTTCCTGATCGGTGGCGCGAAGTGACAGCGACTCTTCGCGTAAAACGGTCGCACAGGTTTCGAGAGTTTCCAGTTGCTCGGTGATGGCCGGAAGTTTGATCCATTCCGCGATTTCGAGCGGCGAGGGTTTCGCCTTTACCAGCAACTCGCATGACGGCGGCTTGAGTCCCATTCCAGCGACGGGCATTGCATTTGTGCTCATTGGTGTTACCTCCATTCCGTCACTGTAGCATTGGCTACAGTGAATGTCAAGAGTTATTTTTACGCTCCTCCGGCGTGCTCGGCTGCGCGTCTGGAATGGCGTTAGCGTACAGCACTCTCCGTAACTGGCACTTGTAGCAATGTGCTCTATCATGGTTTAGGCCGACCGTATCTATTCTCGGCGAATGCTCCATCCCTTCAACAAATTGCTTCACTGAGTTCAGCTTCGATCCAGCAGGCTCCTCGGCGGGCCGGTCGGACAGAGTGGCGAGCCACCGGCGAAGTTCTAGCATGTCGTCACAGGGATTCGTTTCAGTGCAATCGCCGCACGTTTTTGCGTGTTCATCAATTCGCGCCTCTAGCACCCTCCGCTCGCACGTCGCTTCCAGTATGTGCTCCTGTTTGACTTTCGGATTAGCCATTGAGTGCCCTCGGTGTTTGCCACGACCGTCTCCATAGTGTAGTGATTTCATTCAAAAAAATCGCCAATTCCAACAAACACCCCCCTGAGAAGTAAGTTTGATCGAGTGGATCGAACACGTAACAGCGCCATGCCACACTGAAACGCACCGCGCCAAGCTCGACACCCTCATCGTTCTCCACTCGGAAACGCCTCGTTTTCGTGGCAGTCTGAACCTGGATAAATTTAAGG
>JBAPOI010000556.1:0-7430 GCA_049279555.1 Candidatus Sulfotelmatobacter sp. | reverse complement strand
GCCCCACGTCGAGCGACAGCGTGGCGTTCGACGAGGCGCGGGTCACGACAATGCCGCCCGCCATCGAAACCAGCAGCGACGGGATCATGGTGACCAGGCCGTCGCCGACGGTAAGCACGGTGTAGGTCTTCAGCGCCTCGCGGAAAGGAATGTCCAGCTGGAAGACGCCGATGAGAAACCCCGCGATGATGTTGATGGCGGTAATGAGAATGGTCGCGATCGAGTCGCGCTGGTTGAAGCGCGCCGCGCCGTCCATCGCGCCGTAGAACTCGGCATCGTGCGCAATCTGCTCGCGGCGGGAGCGGGCCTGCATTTCGTTGATCAAACCGGCGTTCAGGTCGGCGTCAATCGCCATCTGTTTGCCGGGCATGGCGTCGAGGGTAAAACGCGCCGTCACTTCCGCGGTGCGCACCGCGCCATGCGCCACCACCAGATACTGAATCGCGATCAAGGCCACGAACAGCACGAAGCCTACGACATAATTTCCGCCGACGACGAACTGGCCAAAGGCTTCGATGACATGTCCCGCGGCACCCGCGCCCTCGTTGCCGTGCAGAAGAATGCGGCGGCTTGAGGCCAGGTTCAGCGACAGGCGAAACAGCGTCAGCAGCAGCAGCAGGCTGGGGAAGACGGAAAACTGCGATGGGCGCAGAATCTGAATGGCGGACAGCAGCACCAGCACGCTCACCGTCATGCTGGTCGCCAGCAGCACATCGAGCAGCACGCTCGGCAGCGGCACCAGCATGATGAAAACCAGGGACACGGCCGCGACCGGCATGATCCATTCCGCTGCGCTATCCTTCTTCTGCGGCGGCACCGCGGGGGTGAGAAGCGGGATGTGGGCGGTTGCGGCCATGGTCTAGTTTTTCGAAGCTTGACTCTGCGAGGCTTGATTCTGTGAAGCCTGATTTTGCGAGGCCTGACTCTGGGAAGCTCGGCTTTGCGCCCGCCAGATTGCGGCCAGTATCTCGGCCACCACGGTGTAAAGTTTCGCGGGAATCGCCTGCCCCACTTCCACCGCGCGATACAAGGCGTGCGCCAGCGGCGGGTTCTCGACCATCGGGATGCCATTCCAGCGGGCAATTTCCTTGATCTGCGCGGCCAGCAGGTTGCGTCCCTTGGCGACCACCACGGGTGCGTCCATGTCCATGCGGTATTCGAGCGCGATGGCAAATTCCGTCGGGTTGGTGATCACCACCGCTGCGCGCTCCACGTCCTTGAGCATGCGGCGGCGCCGCGCCTGACGCTGCAGGCGGCGGATGCGCTGCTTGATCACGGGATTGCCTTCCGTGTCCTTGAACTCGTCTTTCTGCTCCTGCTTGCTCATCTTCAATTCGTTTTCGTGGCGCTGGCGCTCAAGGAAATAATCCGCCGCCGCCCAGAACAGGAGCACCAGCGAGCCTTTCCACGCCACCTCGTACATTCGCGAAGCGGTAAAGGCCATCAGCGCGCTGCGGCTGCCGTGCAGCAGCGAGGGAAAGTGCCTCCAATCGCGCACCAGGATGGCCACGGCGAAATACACCACCACCGCCGTGGGCAACAGGGACTTCAACAGGCGGCTCAGCGCGGAAAGCGAAAATAGCTGCGAGACGTGGCTTGCCGGATCGAGCCGGCTCCAGTTGGGCGCGAGCGCCGACGGAGCAAACACCACGCCGCCCTGCGCGAGGCCACCGGCCGTGCCTACCACCCAACTCATCCCTGCCGCCAGCGCGACTCCGCGAAACAGCCAGACCGCATTCCGCCACGCCGGAATCAACTGCTCGGGATGCGTCGCCGCCTGGTCGAGCTCCTGGCGCAGCAGACCACGCCATAGATTGGCGAAGGCCGGCATCTGCCAGCCGCAGAACACGATTGCAGTCATAGCCGCTAGGCCCGCAGTAAGATCGCGGCTGCGGGCGACCTGTCCCTGCTCGCGCGCCTTCTGCCGGCGGCGTGGCGATGCTCTTTCTGTCTTGCTCTCATCGGCCATGGTTAGCTTTGCGCTGCGAGTTTCTCCCTCATCTCGCCAGGTGCAATAAATGTTCGGCGGTGCGAATAGCCAGCACGAACTGCTGGCTGAAAACCCGCGGCCAGTAGGCAATGGCCGCGATCAGCACGGACAAGCCCACCAAATTTTTCACCGCCAGCCCGATGAACAAGACCGGCAACTGCGGCGAAGCCTTCCCTAGAAATCCCAGCGTCATGTCGGCGATCAGCGTCGCCACCAGCGACGGAGCAGCAATCTGCACGCCGGTCAAGAAAATTCCGCCGGACGCCTGCAGCAAACCGCCCGCTATCGCCAGCGTGGCATGCGCGCCGCCCGGCGGCAGGTAGGCGAAGCTGCGCACCAGCGCGCGCAGCAGCCAGTGGTGCACGTCGAGCTGCAAGAAAATCAGCAGTGCGGCCATCTGGTGAAATTCCGAGAGCACCGGCGTGTCCGCGTTGGTTTGCGGATCGAATACCGTGGCCAGCGAGTAGCCGATCTGCACTCCCAAAATCTGCCCGGCCAGCAGCGCCGACTCGAAGAGAAAGTTCGCAACTAATCCAAGCAGCAGTCCCACCAGTAATTCGCTGACCATCGTCTGCGCCCACTGCCACGAGCCCAGTGCAAGCGCCGCCGGGCCGTGCAGCGGGTGCAGCATCACGGTCAAGAGCAGCGTCAGCCCTGCCTTTACGGGAATCGGCACGGCATCGCTGCCCAGAAACGGGCAAAACACCATCAGTCCGGAGACGCGCGCCCCGGTGAAGACCGCGCCCGCCAGCAACTGATCGAGATGCAAGGTTGCGTCCATATTTCATTCCCGGCGTTCTCCGTTCCGTCTTCCGCGCGCGCAGATTCAGCGCATATGTCTTCAGCGTACGAAGGGATGAAAATCGGAAAACAGCTGCACCGTGAACATCCCGAGGCGGCGCACCATCCAAGGCATCAGCAGCAAAATCGCCGCTGCCACCGCCGCCAGGCGTGGCACGGTTGAGACCGTCATATCCTGCAGCGACGTCAGTACCTGCGCCACATTGATCAGCAGGCCAACCACCACCGCCGAAATCAGCAGCGGAGCCCCAATCCACAGCGCAGTCTCGATGGTGTGGCGCAGCAACGCGACGATCTGGTCGGAACCCATGACGCACATCCCTCACGCGAAACTTTTCATCAGCGACCCCACCAGCAAATTCCAGCCATCCACCATGACGAACAGCAGAATCTTCAGCGGCGTCGAAATAATCACCGGCGGCAGCTGCATCATGCCGATCGACGTGGTCACCGCCGCCACCACCAGATCGATCACCAGGAAGGGAAGAAACAGCGCCACCCCAATCTGGAATCCCGTCTTCAATTCCGAAAGGATGTAAGCCGGCACCACCACCCGCATGGAAACATCTTCGGCCCGCGCCGGGCGTGGCGACTGCGCCAGCTCCAGAAACAGCGCCAGGTCTTTTTCCCGGGCATACTTCAACATGAAGTGACGCAGCGGCGGCGCTCCCAACTCCAGCGCTTCGAGCGCGTCGGCCTGGCCGCGCTGAAAGGGCACGACGGCGGCCTGGTAAATCGCGCTGCCCACCGGCTGCATCAGAAAATAAGTCAGCACCAGCGCCAGTCCGATCAGCGTCTGATTGCTCGGCGCCGTCTGCGTGCCCAGCGCCTGCCGCAAAAAATGAAACACGATCAGCAGCCGTGTGAAAGGAGTCACCGCCACCAGCAGCGCGGGCAGCAGCGTCAGAAAAGTCAGCAGTACGACGATGTTCCACGGCACCGACCCGTTCGCCCCGCTCGTCCCCGCCCAATTCAAGCCGGTGGTGTGATGGCGCGGACGCAGCACCCAAGCTGCCACCAACGCTTTGGATTGCGAAAAGATCATGGCTGCATGGGACATTCGTGCAAGCGTCAGCCCGGCTAACATGTCGCACGTTTTTCATCCGTCGGATTTTGATTCGCTGCGTCTCCGCCTGCCGTGCCCGTTTGCAACTTCTCCGTTTGCAATTTCACCGTTTTCACTTTGAATGTCGCTTCCGGTGCCGGCCCGGCCTCCTGCTTCCGGCAATCCGCCAGACGCGACAGCAACACCATCGACGATGGCGTTCCCCCCACCAGAAAGCGCTCCGCTTCAAACTCCACCACGGCCACAAAGCGACGCTCCCCGAGCGGCAAACTCTCACACAGCCGAAGACGCCTGGGCGCGCGCCGGCCCAGCCGCAAAACCCGCTCCCAAAATTCGAGAACGCGCGATCGAAAGCGGTCCCGGGTAACTCGCATGGCATCCGTCGTCATCAATTCGCGCTCGCCTCAGGCGCTTCACACCGCCGCTTCACACCGTGCCTCTACACCAGCTCCGTCACCCGCACCGCCAGGTTGTCGCCCACAACCTCAAACTCGCTCCAGCCCAGCAGTGTTCCGTTCAGGTGCAACGGGACATCGCGGCCCAGTCCCCAATGCGCATTGATCACCGAACCGACGCGCAGCTGCAGAAGATCCGCCACCTTGAACTCCGGCATCGTCAGGTCGACGGTGAGCAGGCAAGGCAGCCCAAGTACCCGCCTCCAGCGAACATCGTCCTCTTCCCCGTGGCCTGCCTCCGGCTTCCCCGCAGTCGCCAGCGGCGGAGCCACTACTATTGCTGTCGCCATGCTTCCTGCCAGTTCTCTTGTTCAGCGCTGAATCAGAAGCTTGCTAGAAACTCTCGCTTTGGTTGGGTTTGTTTCGCTGTCGTGCGGAAGAGAAAAAGCAATCAAGAGACCGCGAAGGCGCACGAAGGGGAGGGGTGGCCGAGTGACACACGATCACTGAACATCCCATTAATCAGAAAATCTGCAAATTCCGCATTTACAACTCGCAAAGTAATAAGAGATATCTCAGGAGGACGGGCCCCGTGGGAAGAACCTCATGAAGATGGTCTAGGGACATCGATTTGTCTCCGGCGGCAACGCCGGAGACAGACCGATGCAGATCTATATCCTCTTCTACTCACTGTTTCAGAGCGATAGTGTCTTGCGTGATCTGATCGAATGTCGTTACCGCTTTTGCATCCGCCTCAAAGCCGCGCTGGGCGACGATCAGGTTGGCAAACTCGGTCGCAATATCCACGTTTGACAATTCCAGCGACCCGCCCGAAATCGATCCCAGCCCGCCGCTGCCCGGAGTTCCAACCACCGCCGGGCCCGAGGCCAGTGTCGGCGTGTAATCGGTGCTGCCTTGCTGTTGCAGTCCGTTGACGTTGGCGAAACTTGCCAGAGCTATTTCTCCCAGCGCCTGCGTCTTGCCATTGGTGAACGAACCGGTGATCGTTCCATCCGGCCCAATGGTGAAGCTGGCAAGCGAACCGCTGCTGCTCCCATCCTGTCCGATCGATGAAGTACTACTTGGCGCCGCCACTTGCGCGATCACGGGAGTAGTCCCGTTCAGCACGTTCCAATTGAACGTCTGATTCGAAGCCCCATCCGCAAATCCGGTGATGGGAATCGCCTTAACATTTGCCAGGGAGAGTGCCGTTGTGGGCAACGTGATTTTGTCTGCGACTGCGAATGGGACAGATCCCGCATTGATCGTAAAGTCCCCTTGGGCGGACGTGAAGGGAACCCCAACCGTGGCCGTCCCCAGCGCACCGGAAACAGAGCCGACCACAGTGAACTGAGTCGCGCTCGTTGCCGTCAGCGTGATGGTTTGGGGAACGCTCGTCGCGGTTACAGCCAATCCGGAGAGCGTTCCATTTCCGATGTTGCCTGCCGCGTAGACCGGAGTGCCAGCCCCTCCGCTGGTTCCGATCAACGTTCCATTGCCATTGAAGGTCAACGTGCCCGTGGAAAGAACCCCGGTTTGAGGGACTCCACCCACCGCACTAAGATCGGCGGGCGGAATGTTGAGGCTATAGCTCCATGTGTTCGGTCCGGTGTTGGTGAAGTTATAAGTCAGGGTGTGAGCGGCGCCGAGCGAGTCGTAAATCGTAACCGGAGTCGAAAAGGTCGCACCCACGCCGGCGGCCGCGTTCAGGTTCGTGGTCAACGAAACGTTGCCCGTCGCACTCGGCGGGCTGATCGTGCCGGCGCCCAACTGCAGGGGCGCGATTCCGGCTCCCGTGTTCACAACTCCATTCACTGCGGGGTATCCCAGTACTTGCTGCCCAGACGAAGTAACCAGAAAGTTGTTGGCATCCGTGGAAAAGTCGCCCGCCCGCGTGTATTCAATGTTGCCGCTGTCGTCCTGCACCGAGAAAAATCCGGTTCCTTGGATGGCCACATCCGTGGGCACGCCGGTGGAACTGACGCTGCCCTGCGTAAACAGCAAGGGCATGGACCCAATTTGCGTGCCGGCGCCCTCCTGGATCGGATCTCCCGAACCGGTGGTTCCCAGACTCTGGTAAAACAAATCGCTGAACAATACGCTGGTATCTTTGTAGCCGGTGGTGTTCTGGTTCGAAAGATTGTTGGCGATGGCCGACAGTGCAGTGGACTCGGCCGTCAAACCGGATAGGGGAATCGAAAAATTTGGCATGTTAGAACACTCCTTGGATCTTGCTTGTAAGGGCTGATAAAGACGGCGCCGAAAAGTTGGGCAACATTGGTGTCGCAGAGGGAGTTGCCGCCGGAAACATCGCCGAAGCCGCGGCCGCAGCTGCTGTTGCCAGTGGATCTGCGGTCAGACCCGCTGTCGGGTTCACGCTGGAATTCAGGGAGTTCAAGGGCGAGTTCGCCGCAGCGTTCGAGTTGCCGTTCGTCGGCGAAGTTCCCCCGGTCGCGCCTGTCGTTGCGTTGCCCGACGCCGGAACGAATCCCTGCAACAAGGTGTAGATCGAGGTCACTTCGCTGAGCTCGCTGAACTGCGCCAACTGCGCGACGAATTGTGACGGATCGACCGGGCTGGTCGGATCCTGATTCTGCAACTGCGCTACCAGCAGTTGCAGAAACATGTTGTTCAAACTCTGCCCGGTCGGCAGACCGGTGGAAGCCGGCGGCGTGGGCGTCGTCGGTGGTGTCGGAGTAACTGGGCTTGTGCTCATAAATGTTTCTCCTTAAGCGAGAATGCTGAGACCGCGTCTGCTGCCGTATTCACTTGCGGTTGCAGTGTCCACGGGATCGTCCACTGACTCCGGCAGCAGGGAATTCGAAGACCCGTGCTGGGGAGCAAAAAATCGTGGCTGGGAATCGCCCCCGCCGGAACCATTCCCATTGCCCGAGGATGCGAACCCCTGCATAAAACTCACGCTGTTCAGCCGGAGGTTTTGCTGTTGCAGGCTGTTCGTGATGCCTGGCATCTCGTTCGACATCAATCCGCGCAAGTCTCCCTTTTCGCTGCCGATCACGAGCCCCACATCGCTTGCGTGAACCACCGTTCGCACGTCCACCGTTCCGAACGCGGAGGTATTCATGCCAATCCGCATTTCGGACTGTCCCACCCGGCTCACCATTTGCGCCAATTGCACCGGTCCTGGGATCGCCGTGGGTGGCGTTGGAGGAGGAGC
>JBAPOI010000555.1:0-6420 GCA_049279555.1 Candidatus Sulfotelmatobacter sp. | reverse complement strand
AGACACCCAGAGAGCAATCAGTGATGTCCACTTGCACGAGATTTGCGCTGAAGTTCTCCGGTCCGCAGATGTTCAGCAAGTGGATTCGTTGGAAGCGGAAACTTTGAGGCCTTAGTCGCAATCGCGCTGGAAGTTGGCTAATTTTTTGGAGTGCTCCACTTCGCAAAGGACACGAAAAAATGATTTTCTAGAACGTGCTTCTTCTGGGGCAATGCCTTTGAAACTAATGATTTTCTAGAGCGGTGTCTTCCTTTATCCTGAACTGCTATGTGCCACGGACTAGAAGATGAATTGAGCCAGACGACCGCGGTCGAGGTGCAAGTGGACGTTCCGGATAGCGCCGACGCGCGCTGGTGCGTAGAGCAGTATTTTCTGGAGCTAGCGCAGCGGTTCGACACGGGTTTCGATCCTATCAAGAGCAATCCCGCTCCCGACGAGGATCTAATTCCTCCAAAGGGCTACTTCGTTGTGGCCCGGCTTGATGGCCGTCCTGTTGGATGTGGTGTGCTCAAACGCAAGAATCCAACGACGGGTGAGATCAAGCGAATGTGGACGGCTTCCTACGCACGCAGGCGCGGCGTGGCACGCAAAATCCTCCATACTCTTGAGACCATTGCTCGGGAAGCGGGGCTTACGGTGCTCCATCTTGAAACCAACCGGACCGCTCCCTGAGGCTCAGGCACTGTACCGAAAGGAAGGATATATCGAAGTCGGCGCCTTCAACGACGAAACTTACGCCGATTATTGGTTTGAGAAATGCCTGCAGTCCGATTCCGGCAGATGATCGCGAGACTCCCTCGGAATGGAGTCGCAAATGACAAAACATGAATCCGGATTATGGGTCGAACTCAATAAGTACATAAGCGATATTAGGAGTTCCTTGAAGCTCGACAGCCTCGCGATGGCATGCGAACCGAGTCACCCGTTGCTGTGTTCGAACCACCGTACAGCGAGGAGGCGCACATGCAAATATGATGAACCTTCTCGACATCTATACAGCGCTTGCACGCGAGCGCCCAGGTTACCCTGCCTTAATATTCGAGCGTGAACCTTATGTGGGCATCCGGTTGTCGTGGGCTCAGCTCGCTGCCAGGGGCGAAGAATTGAGTCTTCGGCTCGCGGCAGCCGGCATAAGTCGACAAAGTCTTTGTGCGGTTGAGTTGGCAGACCACCCCGATACACTGCCATTGCTGCTTGGAATCTGGCACCTGGCGAGTACCGCGCTGCTTGTCGATCCGAAATGGGGTGATAGCGTGCGCCGCTCGGTTTATTCCCATAGCCGACCTGATGCGTGCATCAGGGTAGATCCAGAGTTTACAGTTTCGTTGCTCACCGACTCTTCCTCAAAAGACGAACATTCGGATTTGCCGGATGGCGCCGCTCTCCTGGCCTATACATCCGGGAGTACTGGAGATCCCAAGGGAATTGTCATACCGCATGATCGATTGTTAACGGGAATACATGCGGCGGCGGCAACGATTGTCCGATATCGTGGCGCTGCGCCAAAATACATCGCCTGTAGCATGCGGCTCTCTGGATACGGCGTTCTCACCCTGCATTACACGTGGGCCGCCTGCGCCGGCGCTACCGTTGTTGTCTTGCCGGAACTTGATTTGCGGACTGCTCCTGGGTACTGGCAGACCGTTGCCGATCACGACATCGAACAGATCTTTCTGGTGCCGCCACTTATCGAGCTTCTGAACCAAGTGGCGGTGCCACCGCAAAGAATGCGCAAAGTTCCTACCTGTATCTCAGGCAGTGCGCCGTTATCGGAGCGGACACAGCAACAATTTGAGCGCCGATTTAACCTCGGCCTGCTCAACGCATACGGGCTTACGGAATCCATGTTCCCCAGTTTCTTCGGTGAGTATGATGAGCACGGAATGGGCCGAAACACGATTGGCACCCCCGCGTTTCTAAAGGCTCAGCTGCGTGATCGAAACGGAACAGTTGTAGAGGGATCTGGCGAAGGAGAACTTGAGTTGTCGGGTCCGACGGTCTTCGATGGATACTATCGCAATACGCGTGCCACAGAGGCTGCCTTCCATGGATGTTGGCTACGGACTGGAGATCTTTTCAGACGCGACGAGCAGGGTCGGTACTGGATCGTGGGGCGGCTAAAGAATGTCGTCATGAAGGGCGGCCATTCGGTTTATCTCGATGAATTGGAGAGTGTCGCGTTGGAGATGGATGGGATTCATGAAGCTGCGGGGGTTCCTCTGCATCTTCCTGCTGGAGGCGAAGATATTGGTCTGCTAGTCCGGCTGTTGCCCGATTCCGGCCTGACCTGCGCCGCCGTAGCAGCCGAGCTGAGGCAGCGGCTTGGCGCCCATCGCGCGCCCAGGCGCGTGATTCAGATTACACAGGCTCTGCCACGTACCGGTTCGGAAAAGCTTGACCGCCAGCGAGTCGTGGAGATGTGGCGCTCGTTGGTCTCACCGACTCATAGTGAAAGAGAGAGTTGTTAAGTTTGTTGGAGGGTTGGATAGATGGAAGAATTGACTGAGGAAGTATTCATCAATCGAGCCCGGGCCTTTTTCTATGAAGTGGCCGGGGTGGACTCTGCCTCGCTCGACGCCGACGCCAATCTGTTTGAGAGCGGAATCCTGGATTCGCTGCTCCTCATCTCATTCCTGGCTTTCATTGAGAAGCTCCGCGGCTCGCAGCTGGATATCACGCGAGAAAATCTCCCAGCAATCTCCAGTCTTCGTGGCGCATACGCGTTCGTTCGCTTCCGGAAACCTGACGATGACCTTTGTGAGAGTTTCAATGGAGCGTGAGCTCAGCGACGTCATGAGCATGCTACCGCGCCTTGATTTTAGCGATCCGGTGGCTGCTCGATCCGAAATGAGTCGGTTCACTCGGCTATCGACTATGCTGGGATCTCATACGTTGACCGATTCAGAGGTTGACGTTGTTGATCGGATTGGCCCTTCCGATGGCATCTCTGCGGTCCGCGTTCGGCTGTACGTCCCCCGGGACCGAGTGAAACCCGCGGCTGCGGTAATTTATTTCCACGGTGGGGCTTTTGTACTCGGAGATCTTGAGATCGAACATCCGAGATGTCTCGAAATGGCGAAAGAGACCAAAGCCGTGGTGATGGCGGTCGACTACCGTCTTGCACCTGAGTATCCGTTCCCCGCGGCAATCACAGACTGCTATGCGGTATATCTCTGGGCGATTGCTGAAGCCGACGAACTCGGCATTGACGCTTCCCGCATCGCCGTTGCCGGCAGCAGTGCAGGCGGCGCACTTGCCGCAGCTGTTGCCCTCATGGCCCGTGATCGTGGGGATCGCGTGCCGGCGTTTCAGCTTCTCCTGTACCCTGTAATTGACGACCGCATGATCACTCCATCGATGATCCACTTTGTCGACATCCAGGGCTGGAACCGCAGAAACTCCGAACATATGTGGACGCATTATCTTGGTGAGAGGATCGGCAAGGATGTGTCGCCATATGCCGCTCCGGCGCGCGCGTGTGATCTTCGTGGCCTTCCGCCGGCGTACGTGATGACCGCCGACTACGATGCGCTGCGAGACGAGGGCATTAACTACGCGCAAAGCTTGCTGCAAGCCGGGGTGACCGTCGAACTGCACCATTATCCCGAAACGTTTCACGCTTTCGACACGACAGCGGAGTCTAAGGTATCGCAGCGCGCCAGAAGGGAGCATTACACAGTCCTTTGTCACGCCTTGCAGCCTCGTTGATCAAGCTCCAAGTGATGTTGTCGACGGTGCGCAGAGGCAGATCCACACAGGGAACCCGTGGCCGTGGTTTGGAAATCCTCATCGATAAGCAGGCAAGATACAACATTGCCGCGAATCAAGGAAAATTCGGTGGTAAATGGCTGGTGAACTATTTAATTCGCTCATGCTGAACGCGGTAGACGAGATTATTCGCCGTGATCCGGAATACTTGTCTAAACAACCGGTGAGGACCGGCAGAGCTGCACCGGACTGCTCATCCCGTACTCAAAAGCAATTCGCAGGGGCGCAAGCTCTTGTCGAACGATGCATGGAATTCCTGCGGCGGGCCAACATTCCATTTGATGATACGGCCGTCGAGGCCGATGGCGCGTGGCAGCTACTCATGGCGAGTGCCACAGATGCGGAGGCAGCTGAGCGCGGTGCAATCTCGCTCGCTCCATCGGTATCTCCCAAAAAACCGATCGAGCATGTTCTCCGCGACAATTATGAAGAGCGTAAATTAAAGAGTGGAGCTAGATATTTCGTCAGGTGTCGCGGGCGTCAGCCTTTGGTATTGATCAATGCGAGCGGTGTCCCGGCCGCCTTATGGATACATTTGTTGGCAGACGAAACCGATCACTTTCGTATTCTCATGTGCGAGAGCCGCGCCGGCGACCTTTTCGCAGGAGGCTTGCATACCGACGCCACCGTGGAAATGGACGCAGCCGACGCTGCTCTCGCTGTGCAGCAAGAAGGCTTTGACAAGGTCGATGTGCTCGCGTGGTGCAACGGCCATTTGGCTGCCATAGAACTTACCGAGAAGATAGCTGTCGATTCCGTTGTGCTTCTCAGCCCGTCATTTTTTACTTCTGACGAAAGATTCGCCACAGTGTATGGGCGCAAGATTTTGGGAATGCTGGAGGTAGTGCGTCGTGAGCCGGAAATGACCAGCGCTCTGTGTAAATTCACGCTCGCCCAAGTTACTGCGAGTGCCGAAGATCCTAGTAAGAGCGGATTGCATGTATGGTCGTTACCGGACCGATCGCGAGTTTTTGAGATCGCAAGCCCGATGTCGACTACACCGTCGCTGACGAGGTACGCAAGTAGGCTAGCCTCGGATGCGATTTACCCGCTTCGTCAGAAGCTGGCAAAATTAACAAATCGGTTGATGGTCATTACTGGGAATGATGATCACATTGCGAGCGACGTTGCCGCTACTGAGCTACTCGCTGCCACGCGCGTCAAGAACACCCGTATCCGCATGGCTGCTGCCGGACATTATATTCAGGATCTTCAATACCGCTATCTGCGTACCTTACTCGAATCATTCCTTGTCGATCGCAGCGAACCTCGGCCTTTAGCAAGGATTGCAGTCGTTACCTCTGCTACCTAAATTTTGTCTGCATAGACCCTCATGTCCTAATCGATCAACTTATGCTCGATCCACGCTATTCGGCTGAAAACGCTGAAGCCGTCCGCAAAGCCTCATCTCGTCATCTTCGATGAGGAAGGCTTGGGGCATACGCCGGACTCTTCTGCAAGTGTCCCGACATCGATCGCTCGTCGATTTGACGAGGTTGACACTGTCCTTTGGTCGCGACCGCGAACGAGGAATCCTGATCGTGGTACGCGATCCCGGTACGGGCTTCGCGGGGCAATTCCCGGTTGCACCGTTGGGGAAAATGTTTATTCCAATCACGGCCGCGGAAGCAATTTAAACTCCTGGATCCAGTGGAAACCTCTTGAGACCAGCAGAAACTTATTCCGGTCGGTCAACTGAAGCTCCATATGAACCTGATGATTGTCCATCCGGCCATTAAGGATGAGCTGATCCCCGGCAGGCCGCTGGAAAGTGAAGCTCGCCGTCCAGTTCTTGTCGTCCTTCTTCGTGAGGACGAGAGTTCTCTCCGGGAGATTGACGGAGGCGCCATAAGGAGCGAACGAATCGTCTGTGCGCTGAAAGGCCATCCAATCGGGGTAATCGAAGATGGCGCGCCGCCAACGGGTGGAGTCGGTGAGCAGCGGCGGGCGTGGTTGTTCGTCGATCGACATCTGGCGCACCTCCCAGATGCCATAGAGCGCCGGGAGCGGTCTGCCACCGCCCTCGGTACTCCAGATACCCCAGCATTCGTTGCAGTACACGCCTACGAGCCACAGACCAAATATGATTTGCGCGGCAAGTGCGATCCGGTTGGCCCGGACGCCACGGAACAGTTGCGCTTCGGTGGAAAGCGACGTGGTCCGGCGCAGCAACAGGAATCTGACCAGGCGTGGAACGTCGGGGGCCAGGAGAAAGCAGGCGAGCAGGATGAGGTGGAAGGCAAACAGCTTTGCCGTCACATCGTACGTCATGGCCAGCATAAACGCCAGGATCATGTCGGCGAGGCTGATCAGGGCGCCCAAGGTGGCCGTGCGAGGGACGATCAGCAGCAATCCGCCTGCGATCATGGCGCAGCCAGTGAAGATTTCATAAGCCGGGGCCGAGCCGATGGAGTTAATGAGAACCCCGAAGGGGGAGAGCGTGCCGAAAGGCTGCACCAGCCTGGTCAATGAGGGATAATCCATTTGTATCGGGATGGCTTTCGCAAAACCGTAGGGAATCATCCGTCCGGCAAGCGCGAAGCGAACGAAAAGCCGAAACCACTTATGCAGCTCAGCGTAATTCTCCCGGTCGCGGTCGAGAAGTGACCAGACGACGGTCGCGACAGCGGCAATCATTAGCAGGCAGAAGGC
>JBAPOI010000554.1:0-1565 GCA_049279555.1 Candidatus Sulfotelmatobacter sp. | reverse complement strand
CCCTTATTCAAGGCTTCTTCCAGCATCTTTGCCTTCAGCGCGATTCCCAGCAGAAATTGCCCCAATCCATCATGCAGATCATGTCCCAGCCGGCGGCGTTCGTCGGCGCCGATTTCGAGCAGTTTTTCTTCCAAGCGTTTGCGCAACGTGATGTCGCGGGCAACGACCAGAGCGCCTGTGTGCTGATCCACGAGATAGCTGATCGGCGAGACGGTCAGCGAAACGTTGATCAAGGTGCCGTCTTTCCGGCGTCGCGTCGTTTCCAGATTTTTGGTCCATTCACCCCGCCGGATGCGTTCCAGAATTTCCGGCATCTCATCCTCGCGGCCGGGCGGAATCAGCATCGAGGCCGAATGGCCAATCGCCTCCGGTGCGGCGTAACCGTAAATCCGCTCCGCCGCCTCGTTCCAACTGACGATGATGCCGTCGAGGGTCGAGCTGATGATGGCGTCATCAGAATTTTCAACGATGGCGGTCAATTCCCGCAACCGGCTCTCAATCTGACTGTGATGTGATTTGTCTCGCGAGACAGCCATGCAGCCCATGTTGCGACCGTTCCGACCCTTTGTCCATCCGGCAATTGAGCGGCGTCGGGTGCCGGCAAAACTGGACGCGGACGGCTGTCATACGGCTGTTGGACCGTGAACGCAGCGCAACGGATGCCACAGTGCGTCATTTTTTTGAAGATTTTAGTGGCGCAATTATTTTCCTTTGCTACATTCCCACGCTCTTGACGAACCGGATTTGAAGCCGGAAACATTTTTGAATTGTGACATTGAAGAAAACAGAAACCAGAAAACCGGTGCCACGCGGCAGGTCGCAGGCGTCCGCCACGGCTGCGGCGATTCTCGGCCGGCCGATTGCGAAAGCCAACGCCGTTGCCGAGCCGAAAAAGGTCAAAGTCGAGTGGCAGAAGTATTATGCCCGGCTGCTGGAACTGCGCGAGCAGTTGCTCCACCAGATGAACGGGCTGGCGAAGGACTCGGCGCAGGAGATGCCGGGTTACAGCCTGCACATGGCGGATTCGGGCACGGACAATTTTGACCGCGATTTCGCGTTAAGCCTGCTGTCGTCGGACCAGGACGCCGTTTACGAAATCGAGGAGGCGCTCAAGCGCATCGAGAAAAAGACCTACGGCGTCTGCGAACTGACCGGCAAACCGATTCCGCGCGCCCGGCTTGAGGCGATTCCCTGGACGCGGTTCACGGTGGGTGCGCAGGCGCAACTGGAAAAGGAAGGAGCGTTGCGCCAGCGCCGGCTCGGAGCGCTGGGCACGATTGATAGCGCTGGCGTCACGGAAGTCGAGGCGGAGGACGAGGAGCCGGGCGACGAGCAAAAAACCAAGGAAAAGGAATAATCATGCCGCGCGAAACCATCACCATTGAATGCACCGAGGCGCGCAAGGAAGGCAAGTCGCCTTCGCGTTACACCACCTCGCGCAATAAAAAATTGAAGACGGAAAAAATGGAAATCAAAAAATACAACCCTGCGTTGCACCGCCACACTCTGCACAAGGAGATCAAGTAATTATGCCCCGCAAGACGAACACCGAAAAAGACAAGCGC
>JBAPOI010000553.1:0-6295 GCA_049279555.1 Candidatus Sulfotelmatobacter sp. | reverse complement strand
CAAGTGATGTTTGAAAATGGTCTTGTCGAGGAAACCCGGAGCCTGATTGAAAAGTACGGTGATGCCGCGGGTCCGCTCTCCTCTCTTGGCTACAGACAAGCCGTGCAATTGCTCCACGGGGAACTTACGCGTGAACAAGCGATTCAGGCGGCTCAGCAGGCGCACCGCAATTATGCTAAGCGACAGATGACATGGTTCCGGCGCGAGCCGGACGTGCACTGGCTGCGCGGGTTTGGAGACGATGCACAGATTCAGCGGGATGCGCTGGACAAAGTCGAAACTTCTCTCGCCGCGAATTTGCGCGGATGAGCTCAATTCGAAGCCGAAAGACCCTGCAATTTCTGCTATCGTTTCGGCATGCATCGCCTCTTTGCTCTCCTGCTACTCACAATCGCATTCACAGCCCCACTCTTCGCCAAGGACAAATACCAGCGGCCCGGCGCCATTCAACTAACTCACGATGGTGAAAAGTGGGCGGAGAAGACGCTGCGCAGGATGAGCGTGCAGGAAAGAGTCGGCCAGGTTTTTATGATCTGGTGCCGCGCCAGCTTTCTGAACGTGGAGAATCCGGAGTATCTCCAACTGCTCGACGACATGCGGAAATATCACGTCGGCTCGTTTGCCATGACCGTGCATGTGGACGGTCCGTACCTTCTGCGCAGCGAACCGTACGAGGCGGCGGAGCTGCTGAACCATTTGCAGAGCGAATCGAAGTTGCCTTTGCTGTTTGCGGCCGATTTTGAACGCGGGTTGCCGATGCGCTTGATGGGAGCCACGGTCTTTCCACATGCCATGGCTTTCGGCGGAGATGGCAAGCTGGAGGATGCCGAGGGCTTTGGCCGTATCAGCGGCGAAGAGGCGCGCGCCATCGGAATTCACTGGAATTTTTTCCCTGACGCTGACGTCAATTCGAACCCGGCCAATCCCATCATCAACACGCGGTCATTCGGGGAAAATCCCGGACAAGTCGGCGATCTGGTTGCGGCCTACATCAAGGGCGCGCATGAGGCCGGAATGCTGACCACGGTAAAACATTTTCCCGGCCACGGGGACACGGCCACCGACTCGCATCTGGGTGTTGCCAGCGTGACCGTCGATCGCGCGCACCTCGATTCCATTGAGCTGCCGCCTTTCCGGCGGGCGGTTGAGGCCGGCGTCGATTCGGTGATGGTGGCGCACGTCACTGTGCCCGCGCTCGATTCCGATCCCAACCACGTGGCCACGATTTCGTCCGTCATGGTCTCCGATCTTCTCGCAAAGCAACTCGGCTTTGGCGGAATCATCGTCACCGACGCGCTCGACATGGCCGGACTTACGCATCTTTTCGCCAACGACATTGGCCGTGCGGCGGTTGAGGCTTTCAAGGCAGGCAACGATCTGCTGCTGATTCCGGCCGACTTTCCCGCCTCCTACAACGCGATGGTAAAGGCGGTGGAGTCGGGTGAAATCTCACCCGAACGACTCGACCGCTCGGTGCTTAAGATATTGAGGGCGAAGGCGTCTTTGGATCTGCAGAAGGCCCGTTTGGTGGACGTGAATGCCATTGCAACTTCGGTGGGAAAGCCGGAAAACCTGGCCTTCGGGCAGCGGGTGGCGGACGATGCGGTCACTTTGGTACGCGACAACGGCAAGGTTTTGCCACTTAAATCCGAGGGAACCGCGACGGGCGCCCTGCCGTATACAACACAAGAGAAGACACGCAATCGGGTTGTGGCTGTGGTCTTCTCCGACGATGTGCGGACCGAATCTGGCCGCGCCTTCAGCCGTGAACTGCGCGCTCGCATTCCCGATGCGCGCGTGATGTATGTGGACCCGCGGATTGCAGCGGGGATGAGCAGCGAAGTGCTGAAGGCGGTGGACGAAGCGGAAACAGTGATCGCGGCAGTCTATGCGGTTCCTTCGGGAGGCAGAATGGAGAATATGGTCGCGATGGCCGATGAGAGCGGCGCACTGCTGCAACAGTTGGTGGATCACGCGCCGGCAAAGACCGAAGTGGTTGCCATGGGGAATCCGTACCTGGCGGCCAACTTCCCGAAGGTCGAGAATTATATGTGCACGTTTTCAAACGCCTCGGTTTCGGAGATCAGCGCGGTGAAAGCGTTGTTTGGAGAAATCGCCATCCGCGGCCATCTTCCGGTGAGCATTCCACAAGTCGCCGAACGGGGTGTCGGGATCAACCGTCCGGCGCGAATGGTGAGTGGAGGGTCTCAACATGCGCAAAAATAAATTTTTCAGTCTTGCTGCTGCCAGCCTGGCGGGAGTGGTTTTGTTGCCGGCGTGCAGTGTGAACGTTAAGAAAGAGGCGAACGGCCGGGACAAGCAGGTGGACATCAACACGCTGGTCGGAGGCATTCACGTCAGCAAGCAGGCGGACGTGGCCGATACTGGGCTGGCGGTTTATCCGGGTGCACGCTTGAAGCAAAAAGATTCCGACGGCAGCGACAAGAGCGCCAACGTGAATATCTCGGGCTTCGGGTTCGGCCTGAAAGTGATTGCGCTGGAGTATGAATCTGACGATGACCCGGCCAAGGTTCTGTCTTTTTACAAAGATCAGTTGAAGAAATACGGCAATGTGCTCGAATGCCACAACGCCGGCCACATGAATCTGAATACCGACTTCAACATTCATGACTCCGACGGTGGCTCGCACGAATTGACTTGTAAAGGCGACAGCGGCCACGACACTGAACTCAAGGTGGGTAAGAAAGACGACCAGCACATTGTGGACATCAGGCAGGACGGTAAGGGGTCGAGCTTTGCGCTGGTCTATGTGCGCACGCACGGCAAGGATGCGGACATTTAGGAGGAGAATTATGCTTCGAAGACTTGGCGTGATGGGCTTCGCCTTTGCAGTCGCGATTTCAAGTTTCGCCGCTGCACAGGATCCGCAAGAGAAGCATGTGGATATTCAGAGCTCCGCTGGCGATTTGCACGTGGGTACGGATGCGGACGCCCGTAAGGCCGGGTTGCCGCTCTATCCTGGCGCGCGGCTGACTCGTGACGAAGATAACCGAAATGCGGTGAACCTCGGGATTCTTACCGAGGCTTTTGGCATGAAGCTGGTGGTCGCGAAGTACGAGTCCGACGACCCGCCAGCGAAAATCATCGATTTCTACCGTGAGCAGTTGAAGAAATATGGCAAGGTCCTGGAATGCCACACGCGGGATCATGGCGAGCACGCCGACTTTGATGACGATGAGAATTCGAAAGAGCTGAAGTGTGAAGGCGACAATACCGGGCCTGTCACCGAGTTGAAAGTTGGCAGGCAGAAGAACCAGCACGTGGTTGCCATCGAGCCGAAAGAGGGGCACAGCGGCTCGACTTTCGCGTTGGTCTACGTTCGCGCGCGCGGCAAGCAGGGCGACATCTGAGTCAGGCCGTGTGCACATGGGAGATCCCTCGTCCCGCTGGTGAAAACACGGGACCTTCGGGATGACGCCCCGCACTACCCTCCACTCCTCTTCCTTGCGCGCAGGTTCAACGTGCGGTACTTTCAAGCAAGCCCTCTGGGCTTTCGATGGACCATCAGTGCTATAAGTGCGGGCAAAATATCGAAGACGGCAAGCCGTTCTGCCCGCAGTGCGGAGCGCCGCAAATTCGCGTGGCCATCCCAGAAGCGGCAGTGGAATTGGCGCATGGAGGCGACATCGCTGCTCCAGCTCTCGGCCGCGAATTGAGCTTGGAAGCTTCTGGGATCCCGGAGGCCACGTCGCGGTATCGGGCGCAACCGGCGGCCCTGGCGGCGGGCGTTGCCCTGCTGTTGATACCGCTGGGGCTCAATCCTTTTGTGGCCGCACTCGGGACTGGGTTTCTGGCAGTTGTTTTCGCTCGACGCCGCAGCGCTGGAAATGGAATCCGCACTGCGGCAGGAGCCAGGCTGGGGGCGCTGAGCGGGATGTTGTTTTTTGGCGTGTTGGTTTTTCTCGTGACCTTGGCTGTTGCGGTCTCACATAAAGGTGCGGAAGTGCGCAGCCAATTCATCGACAAGCTCCAGCAAGCGATGGCGCGCTATCCGGGTCCGGACGTTCAGTCCGCTCTGGACTTCGCTAGATCGCCTAGCGGACTTGTGTTCCTGCTGGGGGCTTCGCTGATTTTTGGGTTTTTGGCGTGTATCGCTCTCGGGGCCATCGGCGGGGCGTTAGGAGCATCGTTTCTGGGAAGGCGCGACCCGCCGTAGAGGTGGGGGATTCGGGTTGGCCAAGTCGAGAGGCTTCGTGCAACTCAAGGGATCGTTTAGTCGAACGCTTCTTACCGACACGTGGTCTCCTCTGAAGTACGCGGCGAAGCGCGGTCTCGATTTCGGGTTTGAACGTTTCTAGAGTCACGCGAAGCAAATCTAAGAGGATCGGGGCAACAGGCATTCTAGTCTCCTGCTACGCCTAGAGAGCACGAGCTTTTGCGGGTGGAAATAATCGCTGGAGACAGCGTAACCTTTGTACGAAGTGCTACCAGATGGATGCGGATCAAGAAAAACGTGCTCGATTATTCGTTGATTTATATAAACAGCAGATGGAGCATTACCACCACACTCAAACCATCGAATGGAAAGCCAATTTCGGAGTTTGGACCCTGTTGGCTGGGGCAATCTATTTGGCGAAGGATCACGTTTTGCGTCTCCCGCCATGCGCTGCCTTAGTAATTTCAAGTGTTCCCCCGATTTTTCACGGCCTGTGGCTGCATAGAGTCCTCGCCTCAGAGCAGACCGACAAAATGTTCTGGGTTCGGTATCGCCGCGAGGCGCTGGAATTGCTTCGGGGCCAGTCCCCATTGAAGGATGAGGAGGAGTGGGAACGCGGCATCGGGCTGACTCTCCTCTGGCTTGCGTTGGAGGTCGGAGTCACATGTCTTCTCTGTGGACTGCTATTTCTTACGGCGACGCTGACATAAGACGCTGTCAACCTCGGCAGCGGTACTGATCTAATTCACATTTAGATCAGTGCCTCGGCAGCAGCCTACGCCTTGACGCCCTTATCTTCCAGCCGTTATGCTTAACTCTTGCTCCTAGCGGTACTTGCGCCTTTCTGGCGTGCTTCCGCGGGCCTGGAGCGGCATTTGGGCGGGGCGCGGAGGTCTCCCATGTTCTTCGAAATCAAAGACTTGGAACTTCATCCCGTAGAGTTTGCGGAGAAGTTTGATCCGGGCGTGATCGACCTGGGCACGGATTATCGCCAGATCGTCCCCATCGAAAGCAGCGGACGGGCGGACTTGGTCGAAGAGCATCACGGCAAGCATAAGATCATCAAGGACATTCGGATCAAGGGCCGGCTGACGACCAGCCTGGAATCGAACTGCGCGCGCTGCCTCGAACCGATTATTCAAGACGTAAAGAGCGATTTCGACCTGCTCTACCGGCCTCAGGGTGCGGACGCCGGGCGGGATGAGATGTCTGTAACCGACGCGGAAGCCGAGATCAGCTATTATGAAGGAGAAGGAATTCTGCTCGACGATGTGGTCCGCGAGCAGGTTTTGCTGGCTGTCCCGTTGAAGGTGACCTGCCGCGAAGATTGCAAGGGCTTGTGTCCGCATTGCGGCAAGAATCTGAACCAGGAAAAGTGCGATTGCGCGGTAGGCTTTGAAGAGCCGCGATGGGCGGCGCTGAAGGAAATCCGCGGCAAGCTGGCGCACTGAGACAGTACCGAGTACCTGGTACCCAGCGATCAGTGCCGCACCGGGGTGCTGGCACTGAGTACTAGGTACTTCTTAAGCGAGAGGAATTTTTATACCATGCCAAATCCAAAACGTAGACATTCGCAACAACGCACTTCGACCCGCCGGGCGCACGACGCGCTGAAGAGTCACTCGCTTTCCGAGTGCCCGAACTGCCACGAGAAGAAGATGCCGCATCGGGCATGCGTGAAATGCGGCTACTACAAAGGCCGCGAAGTTCTGGAAGTTCAAGAAGCCAGCTAGCTCCCTGTCACCATGCCTAGCGTGATCGCGCTGGATGCGATGGGTTCGGACCGGGCTCCCAAGCCTGAAGTCGAAGGTGCGATCCTTGCCGCGCGGAATTATGGCGTGCGCGTGTTGCTGATCGGTCCGGAGCCTGCGATCAAAGCGGAACTGGACCGTCACCCGGCAGCGTCCCGGCTGCCGCTGGAGATCGTCCACGCCAGCGAGGTCATCACCATGGAAGATAAAGCGGTGCAGGCGGTGCGCGCCAAACGGGACTCGTCGATTCGGGTTGGTTTGCGGCTGGTGCGCGAAGGGCACGCCTCGGGGTTTGTCACGGCGGGCAATACCGGCGCGGCGATGGCTTCCGCAAAGATGGTGCTGGGCGCATTGCACGGCCTGGACC
>JBAPOI010000552.1:0-1942 GCA_049279555.1 Candidatus Sulfotelmatobacter sp. | reverse complement strand
TTTTCCTGAAGAGCTTGGCGTCGACCAAGCCAGCGTTCGCAACGTTCTTCACTAATCACGTTGCCTCTTCGATGCACCGCTACTGGGCGGCAGCCTTTCCAGGTGACTATGAGAAATTTGACTTCGCTCCGGAATGGGTAGAGACCTATTCTCACGAAATAGCCTGGACGATGCAGAAGGCGGACGACTTTTTGGCTCGGTTAGCCCGTTTTGCGGACCACAACCCCGAATATCAGATCTGGATTTGCACCAGCATGGGTCAGGCACCCACTACCGCCAGCCCGATTGAAACTCAAGTGTACATCACGGATATAGAGCGCTTCACTCGTACGTTTGGGCTAGAATTTGCGGACTGGGAGCAGATGCCAGCCATGTTGCCGCGATACTCGTTCCGTGTCAAGCCACATAAGGCGACAAGATTCCGTGAAGCACTCGGTCGATTTCTGGTCGACAACCGGCCCGTCCGTGTCGACGAGGCGGAAAACGGCTTCTTCATGATCTTCCTCGGTCATTACAATCTCAAAAATACGACTGTCGTTCTCGGCGACCGTGTACTGGCGTTCGAGCAGATGGGGCTTGCAAACGTCAACATTGAGGATCTGAGCGGCACGACAGCTTACCACATCCCGCAGGGCTGCCTGTTCATCTACGACCCTGCAGACTTAGCGTCAAAGGAGTGCCGAACGGAACTCTCTACGTTGGACATTGCCCCAGCGGTTCTGAAGAACTTCGCCGTTGCGCCGCCAGCCTACATGCAGCCCGCCCGGCTCTTTGCCTGAGCGATGTAGCCTGCATTCCGAATCAGGCTCAACAGCGCTGCTGGTAAGTTGCCGGCGATTTGGCACTCAGGTTTCAAGATCAACACCGGTATTCCCTTCGTGAGTTGGGCAACGCACTACCGCACCCTTAGCAAGATTCACTGGTCCCAGATTTTCTGGCGACTCCGGTATACGCTGGAACGTCGGCGAAAGATGAGGCCAAGTTGGGCCCGCCGCTGGGCGTGGATAGGGACGGATTGCCCGCGCTTGCGCCTGGATTTCCCGGATTTACCTCCGGTACATTTACCAGAGTGGAAAGGCGCTGAAGTTGGGGCCCTTGCCGACGGAGTAATCCAGCATTTCAACGAGGGCTACGCCCTGGGCAGGCAGCGACCCGACTGGCGGCTCGGACGCGTCTCGGTCGGACGCCTGTGGACGGTTACGCTCCATTGCCATAGTTGGGTTTATCGGTTGGCAAGCACTGCCGTTGCTGGCGACTCCGAAGCCGAGTTGGCTTCCACATTACTCCAGAACTACGTGTCTGATTGGATGGATCACTGTTCGTTGACCTCGCCCGGCGCGCGTGAGTTGGCGTGGAATGCCTACGCCGTTGCAACGCGGCTGGCATGGTGGATCCGTTCTTACGAGCTGCTCGGGAGAATGCTCCGGGCGCGAAGGGCGGACTTCGAGGCGGCTTTCTTGCGGTCCACGTGGCAACAGGCGGCTTATTTGCACGATCACATCGAGTGGGATGTGCGCGCCAATCACCTGATGCGGAACGCCGTGGGGCTGGCATACGCTGGGCGATTCTTCGGCGAACCGCAAGCAGGCAGGTGGCTGCGGACGGCAACAGCGCTGGTAGCCGATCAGGCAAGGGAGCAGGTTCTCCCCGACGGCGGACACTACGAGCGAAGTCCAATGTACCACATCCATATTATGGAGGATCTTCTCGTGCTAGGGGCGTTGGTTGATGACCCGGGCGTTCGGTCCCAAATCTGCGAGACCTGGCGGCACATGGCGGAATATCTCGCCTGGCTACGACACCCCGACAGCGCGATCCCTCTATTTAACGATGCAGCGCTAAATGGCGCCTGTGCGCCGGAAGGGATGCTGCAGTTAGCGGACAAGCTGACGGTCGCCGTCAATTTATCTCGCCGGGTTGCCGGTCGCCATTTTGCGGACAC
>JBAPOI010000551.1:0-13503 GCA_049279555.1 Candidatus Sulfotelmatobacter sp. | reverse complement strand
GTATTGAAAAGCTGCCGAAGAGTGGCGCTTATATTATTTCGTCCAATCACCAGAGCTATCTTGATCCTTTGATTCTGGCGGGGGTTCTGCCGCCGGAGGTGTTCGCCAAAGTATTTGCCGTAGGGACGAGCGAAATCTTCGGTGAGGGCTTCATGCTGAAGCTGGCTCGTTCACTTCGTGTTCTCGTGGTCGATCCCGACGCGAATTTGGTTCCGGCGATGCGCGCGGGCGCGTTCGGTCTGCGGCAAGGACGGCCGCTCATTTTGTATCCCGAGGGCGAGCGTTCGATCGATGGCACCCCAAGAATCTTCAAGAAAGGCGCTGCCATTTTATCGATTCACATGCAGGTGCCAATTGTGCCCGTCGCGATCGAGGGATTCTATAAAGCCTGGCCGCGCAACAAATCGTTTCAAGGTTTTACGCCGCTGAAGATGGTGTTTGGTGATCCGATTTCTCCGTCGCCTGAGAGCGAAGCGTCGGAAGCGGCTTATGAGAAGCTCACAGCCGAGTTGAAGGCGCTGGTGGTTGGGATGTGGGAGGGACTTCGCGACCGAGCATAGCGCCCCGGATCACTTTGCCCGCGGATGCGTCTGATCGTATACCTGCAGTACATGTTTCATCGACAACTGCGTGTAACGCTGTGTAGTCGCGAGGCGTTCGTGGCCGAGTAACTCCTGAATGGCCCGAAGATCGGCGCCCTCTTCCAGCATGTGGGTGCCGAAGGCATGGCGCAGCGTATGCGGATGCACGTCAGACGAAAGGCCTTTGGCGACAGCGATTTTCTTGATGATGCGGCCGACGCTGCGCGTGGTCAGCCTGCCACCACGCCGGTTAATGAGTAACGCGGCGGTCTGCTTGTTAAATACGGCAAGAATTTTCTGACGATCAGGCAAGTAAGCTTTGAGAACCCCGGCCACTGAGTCGCCGAAAGGAACGTAACGTTCTTTCTTTCCTTTGCCGCGGATGAGAATCGCCTCTGCGCTCAGCCGAATGTCGTCAAGATTAATTCCCGTGAGTTCCGAATTGCGGATGCCGCATCCGTAGAGCAGTTCCAGCATGAGCCGATCGCGCTCTGGAAATGCCGCTGCTTCCGGCATCGCACCGTCGATCACAAAGTTCATTTCTTCAATCGTGGGAACGCGCGGAAGTTTCTTCGGAAGCTTCGGCGTGGCAACCAGCTTTGCCGGATTCTGTTCGACGAATCCTTCCCGCGCCAGCCAGCGATAGAGCGAACGGACTGCGGCCAAGGCTCGAGCTACGGAGGCCTTGCTCAAGCCTTTTTCATAAAGCTGGGAAAGGAATCCGCGGACTGTTATGTGATCGATTTGCTTCCATCCGCGCGAACCGGCATATATCGAGAACAGTTCTAGATCCTGCTTGTACGCCTTGATTGTATGCGGCGACGAATTGCGCTCGTGGAGATGCCGCATAAAGTCGGTCACGGCTGTGGCGACAATCGCCTTTCTTTGCCTGGATGCGGTCATTCTCGCTTCCGTCATCTCACTTTTGCCCGGGGATGATGTTTTTGATAGACGGTTCGTAAACGGTCGAGCGCTAGATGCGTGTAAACTTGGGTCGTGGAAATATCGGCATGGCCCAAGATCGTCTGCACGGTGCGCAGGTCGGCTCCGTTCTCGACCATGTGCGTGGCGCAGGAGTGCCGCAGCATATGCGGAGAAGCGGCGCGCCCTGACGCCGCCGAGGCGGCGCGCACCATCTGCCAAACTCGCTGGCGCGTCAGCTTTCGTCCTCCGCGCGCGATGAAGAGTAGAGGTGAATTCCCGCTATGCGCGACGACGGCTGCGGATGCTCCGCCTCGTTTTCCTGCTGCCAGCATCGAGCGCGCCTCCGCCAGATAGATCCCAAGCGCATCTTGCGCCGACTTCCCTAGCGGCACTACACGTTCTTTGTCTCCCTTACCGCGCACCAGCATGTACCCCGCCTCTAGCTTCAAATCTTCAAGTTTGGAGTTGACGATCTCCGAGACCCGCAGCGCGCCCGCATAGAAAACTTCCAGCATAGTGCGATCACGGACCGCTAGCGCGGATGAGTACGTAGCCTCGCGGGCCAAATTGCCCCGCAGCGTGAGCGGAGCGGCTAGTGTCGCTTCCATTTCGTCGCGGGCCAGCGCCTTTGGCAAAACCTTCCATTGCTTCGGCGACTCGATGTTCAAGGTGGGATCGTGCTCGATTTTCTTGTCCAGCAGCAGGTATCGATACAGATGACGCAGGGCTGAGAGTTTCCGTCCAACGCTTCGGCCATCAACTTGATAGGAAAAAAGCTGCTGTAGAAATTCACGCACGTCGATATGGCTAGCCGCTAGCAATGATGGTTCGCGCTTTTCCAAAAACTCGGTGAACTGGCCAATGTCCGTGGTGTAGGCACGAATCGAAAGTGCAGCCAATCCCTTCTCGATTCGCAAATAGTCGAGAAAGCTCGAGAGCAGTCGTGAATTGGATTCCGACTTCATAGTGCAGCGAGAATGAATTATGCGTATTATCGGACTCCACGAAAAGTGCTGAAGAGGGTGCGTGCATCAGGGCGATCCCTTGCCGGTAGAGACCCGATCAGACTACGTCTAGCCGGCCTCGCGCAGGAGTTCGACTGCATACAGCGCCCCTTCCGGCGTTTCCTCGTGCTTGAAATAAGCAAATACGTCGCGACCAGCTGACAGATGCTCCCCGATTCGCGCGACCATGCCTTTACGCTCTTCTCCGGTGTAATTCGGCTTGCGATATCTGTAATAGACGAAAGCCCCGGTGACCACATCGGGCGTGGTGCGTTCTTCAGTCTCTGCCACGCATAGCGCGGCCCCATACGCTTTCAGCGTCTCCCAAGTCGACTCGGCAAACCATGAGTCGTGACGGAATTCAAATGCTGCCGGAAGCGAACGCGGCAAAAGAGCGAGAAAATCCTTGAGCAGCACTGGATCCGCTTTCAGGTTCGGCGGCAACTGGAAGAGCACCGGCCCAAGTTTGCCGGCGCTGGCCAGCGGCGCGATCGTCGCCAGGAAGCGCGGAACAAAATCTTCCGTTCCCTTGAGCCGCTTGATGTGGGTGATCACCTGGTGAGCCTTGATGCCAAGGCGAAAGTGTACCGGAGTCTCCTGAATCCAATTCTGGATCGTGGTCTCTTTCACCAGTTGCCGGAAAGTAAAGTTCACCTCGACCGTATTCAGCTGCGCGGCGTAGTGGCTGAGAAATTTTTTCTGTGCGAGCTTGGTGGGATAGAAGTCGGGCTTCCAGCTCGCATAGGCCCATCCCGACGTTCCCACAAAAAGTTGAGGCATCAAAAGATCCCGAAGCGATAACGGTTCCGAAGCAAAATACGGCGCACGGATTATACCTTGCGCTTTACCCGGCGCACCTGAGGCGGTTTTGCGGTCTTTTTCTCAGGACGGCGACGGCGAACCTCTTTCGGTTCTTCTTCCGCTTGGGCGGCAATCGAAATCGGTTTCTCTTCATCCGCGCCGACCGCGAGTTTCTTGAGATCCGGCAAACGCTGCTCCAATTTCAGCACCGGAGCGAACAAGTCACCCATCTTGTCCACGCGCGCGACCACCTGCTTGGCTTCGAATACGAGCAGGTTCGCATCTTTCTTCTTGAAGGTGCGTTCCACCTCTTCCCACGTTACCGGAGTCGAAACCGTAGGATGCTCCCGCGCACGCAACGAGTACACGCCCACCGTAGTTTTGTGCTCGTCGTTCTGGCTCCAATCGACGAAAACTTTTCCGGTTCGCACTTGCTTCTTCATGTCCGATACAACTTCTTTCGGACGATCCTGCTCAAGCAATTGCGCCAGCGCGTTGGCGAAGGGCTTGGTCGACTTGTAGTTGGTTGGAGTGTTCAGCGGAACGTAAATCTGCAGTCCCTTGGACCCCGAAGTTTTCGGAAAGCTTTGCAAACCGAAATGCTCGAAGATTTCGCGCAATAACAATCCAACCTCGCAGCATTGCACGATGTTCGCGGGCGGCCCGGGGTCGAGATCGAAAACCATCATCGTAGGACAGGTAATCTCTTTCGCAAGCGAGAGCGACGGATGCAGCTCGATGGCAGCTAGGTTCGCCAGCCATACCAGAGTAGGCAGATCGTCAGCCAGAATATAGTGAACCATTCGCCGGTTCCCTTCGCTCCAGATGGGCGCAGTCTTCACCCAGTCCGGGCGATGCTGGGGCGCATTTTTTTCGTAGAAGAATTCCTCGTCCACGCCATTGGGATAACGTTTGCGGGTCAGGGGACGTCCGGCCAAGTGCGGGATCATTGCCGGCGCAATGCGAACGTAATAGTCGATGACTTGTTGCTTGGTGAAGCCCGTGGCGGGATACAAAACCTTTTCCAGGTTCGACAACTTGAGCTGCTTTCCTTGAACCTCAATCGTCGAATCCATGGCGTGCACGCTCCCGCATGCATTTTGCACCAAACGGCCGCGTGCGCAAAATACAGTCGATTACCTTGATTGGCTCAAACCAGTACGAGGCCGGTGTTTGACAACCTCCCCGCCAGCCACGTAATTTCAAACTTCCGCTGCTTCCGTTCGTCTAACACTATGGTTTGTTCCAAAATGCGTGTCGGAATTGTTCTGCCAGTGACCCGCACCGGCTTTGTGGAGGTCCAATGAAACGCCCTATACCCAGACCCTTCGCTCTTGTTCCTCTCGTTTTTCTTATTCTTAGCGTTCTTGCCACGGCGCAGGATCTTGCATCGTTTGAAAAGCGCATTACGGTTAAGAAATTGCCAAACGGCCTGACCCTCCTTATTTGTGAGCGGCCGGAAGCTCCAGTATTTTCCTTCTTTACCATGGTCGACGCGGGTTCCGCGCAGGATCCCATGGGAAGAACCGGCCTGGCTCACATGTTCGAGCACATGGCTTTCAAGGGCACGGATAAGATTGGCACCATCGACTACGCCGCCGAGAAGCCCGCTCTCGAAAAAGTCGAAACTGCTTACACCGCCTATATCGCTGAGCGCGACAAAAGCGTGGGCCGCGACGAAGCCAAACTCAAGGAACTGGAAAAAGCCTGGAAAGACGCCATCGCCGCTGCCGACAAGTATGTGGTGGCAAACCAGTTTGGCAAGATCATCGAGCAGAGCGGCGGCCAGGATCTCAACGCATTCACCGATTACGACGAGACGGGATATCACTACTCGCTGCCCGAAAACCGGCTTGAGCTGTGGGCTTATCTCGAGTCGGAGCGTTTTCTTCATCCTGTGATGCGCGAGTTTTATAAAGAGCGCAACGTAGTCATCGAAGAGCGACGCCTTCGCACCGATAGCAATCCAACTGGCCGCCTGCTGGAGCAGTTCGACGCGGCGGCGTTTGAGGCCCATCCCTATCACAGGCCGACCGTTGGTTGGATGTCTGACCTGAATACGTTCTCGGCCACCGATGCCAGGAAGTTCTTCGACCAGTATTACGTTCCGGCGAACATGGTGGTTGCGGTCGCGGGCGATGTGAAGGCTTCTCAAGCGATGCCGATTCTCGAAAAATATTTCAGCCGCCTGCCGGCGAGCCATAAGCCCGATGAGACCACAACAGCCGAGCCGCCGCAGAACTCCGAGCGCAAAGTTGTGCTCAAGGAGAAGTCGCAGCCGCTCTATCTCGAGGGCTACCACCGGCCTGATTACAGAACAAAAGATGATGCGGTGTATGACGCAATCACCGATCTCATGTCGGAGGGCCGCACCTCGCGTCTCTATCGCGCGCTGGTGCGCGATAAGAAGATTGCGGCTTTCTCCGCCGGGTTCAGCGGACTTCCCGGAACCAAGTATCCGCACCTGTTCGCGTTCTATGCCTATCCGCTGCCCGGGCACAGCACGCAGGAGGTCGCGGATGCCATTCACGTTGAAATCGAGCGGCTGAAGAAAGAAGACATCAGCGACGACGAGTTGAAGATGATCAAGACCCGCACCAAGGCCAACCTGATTCGTGGTCTTGCGGAAAACGAAGGCCTGGCCACCCAATTAGCGGTTTTTCAGACCCGCTATGGCGACTGGCGCGAGTTGTTCCGCTCAGTGGACCGCATCGACAAAGTAACGAAAGCGGACATTCGGCGTGTAGCCAATGAAACTTTCAACGACACGAACCGCACAGTGGGCGTGATTGAGACTATCGGAGGCGCTGAAAAGGCCGACGATGCACAAGGGGGTGGCCAATGAATACAGCGGAAATGCAGACGAGCACAATCAGCACGAAGCTCATCGTCCTCTCGCTAATTCTTGTTGCCGCCACTTTGTTTGTCACGTCGCCGAAAGCCGCTTCGCAAGCCACGGACTGGCAACAAATTCCGATCCCACCTCTGCCGGCTTTCCAGGCGCAACAACCCAAGCGGGTTGAGCTTTCCAACGGTATGGTGATCTTTCTGCAGGAAGATCACGAACTCCCGCTGATTCAAGGAACCGTGCGCATCCGCGGTGGTTCAACCCGTGAACCTGCCGGCAAAGTTGGATTGGTAGATATCTTTGGCGAGGTATGGCGCACCGGTGGGACCAAGTCACAAACCGGCGATCAACTCGATGACTTCTTGGAAGTGCGAGCCGCCAAAGTGGAAACTGGCGGCGGGCCTGATTCAACCAGCATCAGCTTGTCCTGCCTGAAGGCGGACTTCGATGATGTCTTCAAAGTCTTCGCCGACCTGCTACAGAATCCCGAGTTTCGCGCCGACAAACTCGACCTCGCGCAAAAGCAAGCGGAAGACGGCATCTCGCGGCGCAACGACGAGGTCGGTGAGATTGCTGGGCGTGAATCCGCAAAACTGGCGTATGGGGCGGGCAATCCCTATGCCCGTCAGGCTGAGTACGCGACCATTGCTGCGATCACTCGCCAGGATCTGATCGACTGGCACCACACCTACATTCACCCCAATCACATTATCCTGGGCATCAGCGGGGACTTCGATCCAAAGGCGGTGGAAGCCAAATTACGCGCTGCCTTCGAGTCTTGGCCCAAAGGTCCCGAAATCCCGAAGAACGAAATCGAGTATCACTCGGCCAAGGCGGGCTATTACCTCATCCCGAAAGACGACGTGAACCAAAGCACCATTAACATGGTGACGCTGGGGACAACGCGTAGCAATCCCGACTATTACTCGATTGCGGTTTTCAATGAGGCTTTCGCCGGCGGATTCTCCTCCCGCCTGTTCAACGATATTCGCACCAAACGCGGCTTGGCGTACCACGTGGGCGGCGGCATCGGAACCAACTTCGGACATCCCGGCGTTCTGCAGTTCACCATGGGCACTAAGAGCCAGAGCACGATCGAATCCGTGCAGGCGCTCGATGAAGACATCGACAACCTTGCCAAGCAGCCGATCACGGACGACGAAATCAAGCACGCGAAGGACGCGATCCTGAACGCTTTCATCTTCCGCCTTGATTCTCCTGACAAGGTTCTCGCCGAAAGAATGGCCTATGAGTTTTATGGATACCCTGCGGACTGGCTCGACAAGTTTCCGGTGGAAATTCAAAAGGTCACTGCCACCGACGTGAACCGAGTGGCGGCGAAGTATGTACACCGCGATCAATTGGCCGTTCTGGTGGTTGGCAATACAAAGGAGTTCGACAAGCCTCTTTCTTCACTCGGTGCGGTAAAAGAAATCGATATCACCATCCCGCCCCCGCCGGGCGCAAAAGAAGGTGCGAAAGAAGAGGAGAGCAAACCCACCGCATCGAATGATGAAGGCAAAGCTCTGGCCGCGAAAGTAGTGGCTGCAATGGGTGGCGAAGCGAAACTAGCCGCCATCAAGTCGGTGAAGGCCGATTTGACGTTAACCCAGAAAACGCCGCAGGGCGAGTTTCCCATGCAGATGGAAACCGTCATCGTCTTTCCCGATCATTTGCACGCCGAGATGCAAACTCCCGGTGGAACCATGAATATTGTGGTCACGCCGGATCTCGCGTTCATGGCCGTCCCCGGCCAGGGCATGCGCGACTTCCCTGCCTCGCAGAAGACGGAAACGCTCGAGCAGATCAAACGCGACCTGGTTTTCATCGCTTCACACGCCAAGGATGCCAACGTGTATTTCCGCGCCGGTGGAAGCGAGAAGGTTGGCGACGTCGACGCTCGTATCGTCGACGTGAATGCCGCCGGCACCGGCATCCGCTGGTTTGTTGACCCGCAAAGCGGCCACATCCTAAAGGAGACCTATAGAACGCTCAGCCAGGGTCAGCCGGTCGAAGGCGAAACCGACATGGACAATTGGAAGCCGGTGAATGGCATCACCGTTCCATTCGTCCGCCACAACAAACAGAATGGTCAGGATTCAAGCACTGCCGAATACACCACCTTGGAATTCAATCCCACAATCGACCCCAAGCTTTTTCAGAAGCCAGCCGAAAACGCGGCCGAGAAACCGTAGTCTGATTAAGAGAGCAAAGGCCGGACAGAGTATCCACTAAAGTTCGTTCACGCTGTACTCCGACCCTTCCTGCCTTCAAAGCTCTTCTCCTTAGCCCCAAAGATTAGAGCGATGAAGGCAGACTCCGTGTTAGAGTGCCCTCTCAGCAATTCCGCCTTTCCTCCAGCCGGAGATACTTTCCTTCGAGGTCCGATGGTATGACGCACAAGTTTTCACAATTGGCTAGGTACATCCTTACTATCTTTCTTGCGGCTCTGTTTTCAATTGGTAGCGCCTTTGCCGAGAAAGTTCTATACACGTTCCCGTACACCGGTGAGAACGGGTTACACCCGCAAGCGAAGCTAGTTTACAGATCCGGCAAACTCTATGGCACAACTCAACAGGGTGGCGGCAGTTCTTGCGCACCTCTATACACCGGATGCGGAGTCGTGTTTGAGGTTGCGGAATCGTCGGATGGGAGTGCGAATTTTCGACTCCTGTATGCATTGCAGGGCGGAAAGGATGTCAGCACGCCGGTGGGCAACATCGTCTTCGACGCGGCGGGGAATCTCTACGGGACGGCCAGTGGCGGCGGTGCGAATAAACTTGGTGGAATCTTCAAGCTAGCTCCAGGAGAAGGAAGCAACTGGACGGAGACTGTCATCCATTCGTTCGCCGGTAGCTCTGATGGACAAGCGCCACAAGCGGGTCTCACAATCGACGCCGCCGGAAACCTCTATGGCACGACCAGCTTGGGCGGAGCGAATGGACTAGGGTTGGTTTTCGAACTTTCGCCCGACTCTCACGGCGAGTGGACCGAAACCGTTCTGTACAACTTTCAAGGATCCCCCGATGGCGCCTCACCCTGGAGCGAGGTAAGTTTTGACTCACAAGGGAACATTTTCGGCACAACAGGTGGCGGCGGCAACAATAACTCCGGTTCGGTGTATGAATTGGCGCCAAACGGAAGCGGAGGTTGGAACGAAAGTGTAATCGGCCGCTTTAAGAATGCGCAAATCGGTTACCCGCATTCAGAGCTCCTCTTGGCCTCGGCCGGGGATATTTTCGGGGTCGGTCAAGGCGACGGAGAAGGCGGCGAGGTCTTCCATCTGACTCAGAACAACGATGGCTCATGGACGGAGACCACTATTTTTACCTTCGGCGCTCATTCAGGAATCAACCCGTACGGCGGGTTGGCAACCGATGCGGAGGGCAACTTATACGGAACCACTCCGAACGGAGGGTTCTACGCGCTTGGAACTGTTTATCGATTGTCGCCCGGTTCAGGCAGCGCCTGGACCCATACCACGATTCACAGCTTCGCCGCCGAAGGGCGCGGGGACGGAGAAAATCCTGAAGCTGGTCTCACGGAAGGGGAGCCGGGGATCTATTACGGCACAACCTTTGGAGAGCTTTACGAAGCTACCCAGGCTGGCACTGTTTTCACGATTAAACCCTAAGATTGACCGGAAGCAGTTCTAGCTGAAGCGGTTCCGGCCACAGCTCAAAGTGCTTAATAGAATTGGATTAGTCCATCGGGGGGATTGTATCTCTTAGAAAACAAGGTAAAGTAACCCCGTCACTTGCGGCCGGCTGCACTGAATCCGGTGCATGAGTTGCCGCTATACGTCTTCCACTGGAGGTAACATGCGTCGAACCTTTGCTTCAATTCTGGCCCTGGCTTTTTGCTCCCTGAGCAGCTGGGCCGCAACCACAGCCGCCCCAGCCTTGGGTAAGCCCTCAACAACTGGCGAGCCGCCAGATGTCCTGAAAGTCGACTACTTCTCTAACGCCAACACCAGTGGCGCTCCGGATGGGACATTCCGCATCACCAATGCGGGTACCTCGAACGGTAACCTCTGCGCTTACATCTTTGTGTTCGATCCCTATCAGGAAATGAGTGAGTGCTGCGGCTGCCTGCAGACTCCTGATGGTTTGGGCACACTCTCGGTAAATGTCGACTTGACCAGCAACCCTCTGACCGGCGTCGTCCTGAGCACCGGGGCGATCAAGGTCTTCTCCGTTCAGCCAGTCGGCAACACATGCCCGCTTCCGGGGACGACCAAAGTTCCGCAGGCGTTCGAAGCTGGATTACACAGCTGGACGACGCATATTCAGAACAGCAACTTCACAATTACCGAAACCGCTTCCCAGGACGCGACTTTAAGCGTTGCGGAAAACGTCCGGGCGTATGACGAGTGCCTCGCCATCGTTATGGACGGCAGCGGCCACGGTATTTGCAGCTGCGGTACCGGAGACTAGTCGTATCCAGAACGTTTCCTCCTCCTAGAAGCCCCACCTCTTTCTTGCGAAGGAGGTGGGTTTTTCATTGCCTAAATTTCCGAAACTAGCGCTTCCCTAGCCTTCGAATTGCCGTATCTGCAGGCCCTTGACATCACCCGTCACCAGCGCTATTGTAAAGCGAACAAAAGGCGAATATGCAGCCGCTTACCCAAGCCCTCTTCCCGCTTCCGCAAAAATCCCAGTTGGTTGGGATCGCCCGTCTTGCCTCGGAGGGTGAATCTCTGCGCGACGGCCATGACGTGGAATACTTCACGCTCCCCTCGAAGTCGCTGCTGAACCGCTGCGTCAGCCGCCGTGCGATGCCCTTCACCTGGACCATCAACCCTTACCGCGGCTGCGAATTCGCCTGCAAGTATTGCTATGCCCGCTACACCCACGAGTTCATGGAGATGCGCGACGGCATCGAGTTCGAACAGAAAATTTATGTCAAACAGCACGCAGCAGATTTGCTGCGAAGCGATCTGCGGCGGGTGAAGCCGGGCGAATCCATCGCGCTCGGCACGGCTACCGATCCCTACCAACCGGCAGAACGCCGCTACGAAGTCACCCGGGGGATTCTTGAAGAATTTGCGCGTCATCGCGGCTTCGAGTTGGGAATCGTCACCAAGTCTAATCTGATCGTGCGCGACTTGGACATTCTGCGGGAAGTGTCACTGAACAATGCGTTATCGGTCCACATGACGGTCACGACTCTGAAGGTTGAGCTGGCGCGGGTCCTTGAACCCCGCGCCCCGCGCCCGGATCTGCGCCTGGATGCGGTTCACCAGTTGAGCGCTGCTGGCATCACGGTTGGCGTGAGTTGTTCGCCAGTGCTGCCTGGCATCACCGATTCACCCGCCGATCTCGAAGCTCTGGTATCCGCAGCCGCTGCGGTCGGGACACGCCACATCTTCGCTAACCCCCTTTTTCTAAAACCCTGCTCGGCAGCCGTGTTCCTTCCGTTCATTGAACAACAATTTCCGAAGCTCGTGGAGAGCTATCGCCAGCGCTATAAAGATCGGTCGTTTCTATCCCCTTCTTACAGCAAGAGAATCGCACAACTGGTCGCTCGCCTCCGCGAAAAGTACGGTATTCGCCGTGCCGATCCTAGGGGAACGACATATGCCGACAAATGGCCAGCCCAGGCTTTCGACGAGCAATTGGCTCTGTTCTGAGGATAAGAAGCACGCAATTCGGCCACCGAGATTTTTCAAGAATTTGAAATCTGTAATCGACGAATTCCAATCGTCGATTCCTCTATAATCACTGCACTCCTATGGCGACCGCGTCCCCACCGGCCCAACCAACTGCTGCCCATGTTCCGCTGGACGTGCGTATTCGCCGCTTCTGGCAGCGAGTTACGGAAGGCCTCGAGATAAGCCAGCTGTGGTCGCAGTTCGAAGGCGAGGCGCGCGCCAGCTACCGTTTGTATTCGCGCGACGTGGCCGCTAAAACGCCCGAGGGGCTAACCCGCCGTGGCCACCGTCTGCATGTCGTCAAGGAATTTTTCTGGGCAGTCCTCGAAAAACTTTCGCCGGCGCGACGAGTTCTGTTGCTAGCGGCGCTGGTTTTGCTGGTCATTCCCAGCGGAGGCTTCAGCTATGAGTCCGGTCACGAAATGCATGTCGTGGAACTCGACTTTCATTTCTGGGGGGGACTGCTGCTGTTTCTCCTACTCATGTTGGAGATTGCCGACCGCGTGGTGATGAAGCGTGATTTGCAGATCGCGCGAGAAATTCAAACCTGGCTGCTGCCCGGCGCTCCACCGCAGATTCCCGGAATTTCGGTCGCTTACCTCACGCGCCCCGCCAACACAGTGGCTGGTGACTACTACGATGTGTTCCCGCGTCCCGGAAAAACCAACGAAGACAACCGCATCGTATTCGCCGTGGCTGACGTCGCCGGCAAAAGCATCCCCGCAGCCATGCTAATGGCTACTTTTCAGGCCAGCCTCAAAACGCTTTCCACGGCACAGGTAGCCCTGCCTGAACTCGTCGCGAACATGAACAAGTACGCCTGCTCGAACAGCCAGGGCGGATTGCGTTTCACCACCGCTTTTCTCGCGGAATACGATGCGGCGGGGCGCACGTTCACCTACATTAATGCCGGCCATAACAATCCAATCCTGCGGCGTAGCACAGGATTGATCGAGCGTCTTGATGTCGGCGGCTTGCCTCTCGGGATTATGCCTGAGGCGAAGTATGAATCGGCCAGTGTCACCCTTGCGCCCGGCGATTGGCTCATAGTGTTTACCGATGGTCTAGTGGAAGCGGTCAACGCGCATGACGAGGAATTCGATGAACCGCGCGTATTGAGCACTTTGGCGATGGAATCTTCAAACAGCCCCCAGCAACTACTTGAGCGGCTCATGGCAAGCGTGGATCTGTTTGTCGGCTCGACCCCGCAGCACGACGACATCACATGTCTGCTGGTCAAAGCGGAAGGCTCTTAACTGCTTTCCAAAGCTTCGGCAATCATTTTTCTCTCATCCACTCCGCATACATCCGGTGAAATGCGTGGATGCCCTTTTCCTGCTTCAGGCTAAAACGGCCTCGCGAATAACTTCGAGAGCGCAGGTTCTTCTGCACTTTCTCGCAGATGCCTACGTCTTCGATCTGGATCTGGTCGCTGAATTCCACCGACGCCTTTGCAGCCGGACTCGCGTGATCCTTCTCCGGCAAGTACCACTCGAAGATGGCAAGCGAGCGCTCGGCTTCGAGCGGCAGCACAATGTTTAAAGAGATGTTGTCGGGATAGCAGTTGAGCATCCAATTGGGAAAGATCCAGAAGTAGTCCGTCGTAAGATTTTCGCTCCCTTCCTGGTAACGACGCGGAGTTGTATCCCCCGACTGCGTCCCGCGGATCGGACTAAACTGCCGCACATGCGT
>JBAPOI010000550.1:0-2984 GCA_049279555.1 Candidatus Sulfotelmatobacter sp. | reverse complement strand
GGCGACTTTATCAACAGCATCGACCCATAGCGACATTTTGCGACCATCAAACACCGCACTGCGAAAGGTTCGATTGGAAGATATGGGCAGGCCGCAACCATCGTGCGGTTTTAAGCAGCGGTGGTCTCTATAAGTCGCAGCGATCGTCGCACCGGACTAATCCTGCCCGCGCGCAGCAGTTCGGTCGCGCGCTCGGCGTTGACCGGCCTCGAAAAGTAAAAGCCCTGGCCACTCTCGCAGCCCACGGATAGCAGAAACTTTGTCTGGCCCTCCGTCTCCACGCCTTCAGCGATGATTTCAATGCCGAGTTCGTGCGCCATGCGAATCGCGGCGCGCACGACCGTAGCACTGCGTGAATCGGTGTCGACGCCGAACACCAGTTCCCGTGCGATCTTCATGCGGCTGATCGGATAATTCGCCAGGTAGCTGAGCGACGAGTATCCGGTGCCAAAGTCATCGATCGCGATTCTGACGCCGAGCTGGCGCAAACGCTCGAACCGCTCGTTGTGTTGCTGCGTGATGTCCATCAGCTCGGATTCGGTCAGCTCGATCTCGATCATTCCGGGCACAATGCTCCACTTGCCGAGACATTCCGCAATTTCGCGGTCGAGATCGGTCGAGCCTTTGAAGTGAAGCGCCGAAACGTTCACACCGACAAGCACAGGCGCGACGCCTTGGTCCTGCCAGGATCGCAATTGCCGGCAGGCGGTATCGAGCACCCATCGGCCGAGTATCTGGATCTGGCCGGTGCGCTCCGCAATGGGGATGAATATCGCCGGTGGGATCCAACCACGCTTGGGATGGTTCCAGCGCAGCAACGCCTCCAGTCCGACAATACGACCGGATCGGAGTTCGACTTGCGGCTGGTAGTGAAGCTCGAGCTCGTTGCGGTCGGGCGCGCCGCGAAGCTCTTCGCCGATGACCACGCGGTCCTGCACCTCGCGGTCGAGGTCGGCGCTGTGAAAGCGGTAGCAATTGCGCCCGTCTTCTTTTGCGCGATAGAGCGCGAGGTCGGCCTGGATGATCATGGCATCGGGCCCGGGTACGTCCGGCGTATATCGCGATATCCCGATACTGACCGAGATATGTACTTCGTTGCCCTCGATAAAGTAGGGCTTGGAAAGAATTTGTCCGATCTTGGCTGCGAGCGCGCCAGCTGCGGCAATATCGTTAGTATCGCTCTGCAATATTGCAAACTCATCACCGCCGAAACGCGCCACTGTGTCGTTATCGCGGGTCGCGTCAATCACGCGACTTGCAACATGCCGCATCAGCGCATCGCCGACAGCGTGGCCAAGTGTGTCGTTGACGTCCTTGAAGTGATCGAGATCGAAATAGAGGATGGAAAACGGATTCGCGCCACGGCGACACGCTGCAAACGCAGCGCCAAGCCGTTCTAAAAAGGCACGGCGATTGGCGAGCGAGGTGAGGGTGTCCATTTGCGCGAGCTCGGAAACTTTTTGATTAACCCGCATAATGCGAAAGGCGTAGCGCCGTGAAGATCGGATATAAATCACGACGGCACTGGTGAGGATAAACCCGAAGGCCAACACGACCCATGAGCGACCATGCTGCGCGGTCAGTGGGCCGCCGGGAATGGGCACCACCTCCATCGTCATCCAGGGCTGTCCGTCAGCTATGAGATCTCGCGACCAATGCGGGCCGGCGGCAAGCGAAGCTTCACTCATCGGTTCAGCCGGTGTCGTGCGCAGCCGCGAGCTATGGACGTAGGCCGGCAAATCGTTCCGGCCGCCGCCAGGCAGGAAGAAGAACGAGTCGAGCCCTTTCGGCGTTTTGTTCGCGGTGATGATCGTATCGACCATCTTACCGGTAATCAGCGACCCATGAACGAAACCAAAGAGGTTGCGGCGGCGTTCCTCTATCGTGTCGTGAATTGATCCACGTTTGTAAACTGGCAACGAGAAGAGATAGCCCGCTTTGGGTGCCGCCCGTGCTGACCAGCGTACGAATCGGGGAAAAGCCCAATCGGTCGGAGTCCCGCGCATGCTCCATCTCCGCCAGCGTCGGCGGCTCGGAGCGCAGATCAAGACCATAAAGCGGAGAGGTCTTCGGCAACGTGGCATAGTAAATCGGATAGTATTCGCTTTGTTCGGGGGACGGCATCATCTTGCCATCGGCATTCATGGCTTTGATGCTATAGCCGGCAAGTCCCTGCAAAACTGCCGAGCGCTCTTGCTCCGCACGTTCTGAATTGAGCAGCCGCGGTACCCACGACAGGGTTGCGATGGCGGAATTGTCGGCGAGAATTGGCCGAGTGAATGCCTCGAATTCGTTGCGCGTCACGGGTTCTTCCGAGCTGTCAAACAGCGCGCGCACGGCGTGCAACCGGTTCACATATTCATTGAGGCCATTTTGCAGAACCATAAAATGGTTCTCGGCAAGCACGCGGAATTGTCGATCGGCATCATTATTGTCTCGCTGAACGATCACGCCGGCAGCTGTTACGCTTACGGCGACGCCGATGGCGGACGCGAGAATGCACGGCAATAATTGCCGCAGATTGCTACCGGCCGACTTGAGGATCCGCATCGTTTCTGCTCATTCGCAATCGTGCCGCTCGACCTGCACGAACAATATGCGAACGGTGACTTTAGACTTTGACCGATGGCAAAATACGCGGCGACGGCGCCGATACCGCTCGCGATGCTTAAGCTCGCGTTACAGGTATTTGTAGAATTGTCTGCGTCTTGCTCGATTACTCGTCGGCGACGCCGAAGATCAAGGACGGACCCTCAGTAGCTGAATTGCCCTGTCGATTCTCTTTCGAAATTGCTGCGCTGCATGAGTCCGCCATTTGCTTTTAACTGCCGCCGCGGTCGGCGGTGGCGAAAAACTTCGCCTTCAGTTTCGCCCTCGACGAGATATCGCACGATAATAAGTTTCGCGAAATTCTCGATAGAGACAATGATTGTTTATCGCTTCCTAACCAAGAAAACGGCGATTCGAAATGCTAGGTAGATTAC
>JBAPOI010000549.1:0-3431 GCA_049279555.1 Candidatus Sulfotelmatobacter sp. | reverse complement strand
AGCGGGGACGAGGTAAAATGATGTCCCGGCTCGACACGCAGACCACATGACAACCTAGAAGTGTTGCTGCCGGGCGGGCTGCGGACGCTGTGAAACGGGCGTTGGCTACCGTAAGAAAAATCAAAATCAAAGGCAGCGGACAAAGCCTGCCATGAGCTTGCCGGAGGGAGTGTCCGCTCCACACGGGCCACGCTGTCCAGAAACGGACGTTCCATCCTGACGCGACCTGCCTGTCTAACAACTGGATACCGATTTGCGAAGGTTGCGACTCTTCCTCTTCCCTCGGGTTTAACGTCTAGGGGAGGCAGGGTTGTGCAAGCCTCCGACTGCAAAGGCTTTTAGAGGGGTGCTGAAAGCGGAAAGAGGCCCGTGACGGGTATCCTAAGATCGGTAGAAATACTCTGTTATTCTGGAACCGTGAGGCCTTTGCAATCCTCGCGAAAGCCGCGCAAACAATACAACACAAGTGATTTAAGCCGCATCCGAATGAGTGCGGCCGGAAAAGGCGACTTGACCGACGCCCGGCAGGAAAAAAGCATCGAAATAAACGAAAGCGAGGCCATCGAGCGGGCCAAGCTGGGGGACGCGGAAGCGTTCCAGGTACTCTACGACAAGCACAAGCGGCGGGTGTATTCGCTGTGTTTGAGGATGACGGCGAATACGGCCGAAGCCGAAGACTTGGCGCAGGAAGCGTTTCTGCAGCTCTACCGGAAGATTGCTACGTTTCGTGGAGAGTCGGCGTTTTCGACCTGGCTGCACCGGCTGTCAGTGAATGTGGTCTTGATGCACTTGCGGAAGAAGAGTCTTCCGGTGGTTTCGCTGGAGGAGACGACGCAGGGCAGCGGCGGTGAGGACGATGCTCCGAAGAAAGATTTTGGGGCGGACGATGTGGCGTTGGCCGGATCGATTGACCGGTTGCAGTTACAGAGGGCAGTAAGCGATTTGCCTCCTGGCTATCGTATGATTTTTGTGCTGCACGACGTCGAAGGCTACGAACATAATGAGATCGCGAGCATGGTTGGGTGCTCGATTGGGAACAGCAAGTCGCAGCTGCATAAGGCGCGGATGAAGTTGCGGGATTTGCTTAAGATGAACCGTGCGGAGAAGGTTGGGAAGTCTCGGGTGGGTTAGGGCGGTCTGGCTGGCGCGCGGCGGCGGTTAAGTTGGAGATCCTTCGCTTCGCCTGAAGAACGGCTACGCTCAGGATGACAATGCAATCTTGAGCGTTGTATGGCTGGCAAATCTAGAGTAATGGGGCGGGAGAGCAAGAACTGCGGTAAGATTTGAAGCCGCGGTAGACTTGGGAAGAGGTTGGTATGAATTGCGTTGAGCTGCAGGAGAGCTTGGCCGAGATCGATGATGGCGGGAGCGTGGAGCAGAAAACCCATCTACGAACATGCCCACACTGTTCGGCGCTGGTGGATGAGTTGAGCCGCATCATTGCGGCGGCCAGCGAGCTGCAAGCGGCGGATGAACCCAGCCCGCGAGTTTGGAATTCCATCGCAATCCAATTAAGACAAGAAGGGCTGATTCGTCCGCAGGCGCGTCGGCCTTTGGTGCCTTCGTTTACGGCGCGCTGGGGCCAGACCCGGTGGCTGGTACCGGCAGCGGCCGCACTCTTATTGCTGGTGGGAATCTACGTACGGCAGGAATCGTTGCCGAATCAGTTGGCGAAGCATGCTTCGACCACCGTAAAGGTCGCGAATCTCTCCGGACTGGACGACGAAGATTTGATGCAGGAAGTTGCGGCGAATGCTCCAGCGATGCAACCGGAGTATGCGCAAAACCTGCGACGGGTGAATGAATCGATTGAGGATGCGCAGAGCGCGGTGAACGATGATCCGAATGATCCGGAAGCGCGGCGGGCGCTGATGGATGCGTATCAGCAGAAGTCGATGCTTTTCGAGATGGCCATGGACCGGCCGTGATCGATTCGCGCTAAGTGGATTTTCATGTTTCTAAGCGGCCAACAAGTAGCTTGGGGGAGTTACGTATGGTAAGCCGGCGCACTGCGAAACTGGTTGTAATTGGCGTGCTGGTCGCGGGCGCGCTGGTGGCCGAAAGCAAGAAAGAGTATCACTTCACCGTTGGACCGAAGGCTGGCGTCTCGGTCATGAATCCTTATGGATCGATCTGGGTCCGGCCGTCGACGAACAATACTGTCGTGGTGAATGCGGTGTTGCATTCCGATAAGGTTGAGGTCGATAACAGCCAGAACGGGAACCGCGTGGATATTCAATCGCACCTGCTGGCCGGAGCCGACGCCGAATCCGGGCGCGTGGATTACGAAGTTCTGGTTCCGTCGGACGCCAGCGTCACCTTACATTCAAGCACCGGTTCCCTGCACGCGGAAAAACTGCATGGCGACGTTAGCCTGGAAGGTCCGGGGGCGACCGTGGATGTGCGCGATGTCTCGGACGCGCATGTGCATGTGAAGACGATGAACGGTTCGGTGACGCTGAACAATATCCAAAATGGCCACGTCGAAGTCGATTCACTGAGCGGAGAAGTAACACTGACGGGAGTGAACGGCCCGCTGGTGCAGGTAGTTTCGACCAGCGGCAGGATCAACTACATCGGCGACTTCGGCAACAGCGGCGAATACCGCCTGACCAGCCACAGTGGCGATATCGAAGCCACGATTCCGGAGTGGACCTCGGCCGATGTAGTTGCCCACTCGGTGCGCGGAGAAGTACACGACGATATTCCTCTTCAACCGAAAACGCATACCTGGTTTCCCGTCGACAAGGGACGTGCCTTCGCAGGTACCATGGGGCGGGTAGCAGTCTCGTCGACCGTGGTGCTGCGAACCTTCAGTGGTAAAATCCACCTCAGAAAACGTTCCGAAAAACAATAAGAAAAGCGAAGAGCAAACCCCGGAAACGGCGTCCTAAGGCGACTGCCAGAACTGCTGGGGCTGGTGCGCTTGATCACGGTGCTTCGGGCGGCAGTGCGCCGGAAACACGAGCTGTCATCCTGATCGGCTTCATGGGCGCGGGCAAAAGCAGCGTGGGCCGGGCCATGGGAAAGTTGCTGGGCTGGGGGTTCGAAGATCTGGATGAGCGGATCGAGCTACGCGAACGGCGGACGGTGGCTGAAATTTTCCGCGATTCGGGGGAGGCAGCGTTTCGCCGGGCCGAGCACGCGGCTTTGAAGGAATTGCTGAAAGAGTTGCGGTCAGGAACGGAGAAAGTTGTAGCGCTTGGCGGTGGAGCGTTCGTACCGATACGCAATGCCGCCCTGATTGAGGCTGAAGACGTACCAACAGTTTTTCTGGATGCCAGTGTAGAGGAATTGTGGCAGCGCTGCGGCGAGCAGGCTGAGCGGCAAGGAGTAGAACGTCCGTTGCTGAGCGGCTATGTGGAAAAATTTCGCGAGCTTTATGAAGCCAGGCGTCCACATTATTTGAAGGCGCGGCATCGGCAGGAAAC
>JBAPOI010000548.1:0-9920 GCA_049279555.1 Candidatus Sulfotelmatobacter sp. | reverse complement strand
ATGTCCGCAACCATTCAGGCTGCCGCGCCGATTCATTCCTCTACGGAGATCCCCGAACGCACGCTTCTTGCGGGTTTGGGGTTGACGAGCTTTGCCGCTTTATTACTGGAGCTGTCGCTCACTCGATTGTTCTCGGTCGTGCTCTTTTATCACTTCGCGTTTCTGGCGATTTCGATCGCGCTGCTTGGGTTGGGCGCCGGCGGAGTGTTCGCTTACCTGCTGAAGGATCGACTGGCTAAGACCGACAGCCGTACGCTGGCGGCGCGTCTCTGCATCGATTGCGCGATTCTGATTTTTATCGTGCTGGAGGTTGTGCTGCATGTGACGGTGACGCTTACGGTGACTGGACTCAACTTCCTTCACCTCAGCGCTATTTATGTGGTTTCCGCTCTGCCGTTTTTCATGACGGGACTGCTGTTTTCGGTAGTTTTTGCGCGCGAGACCTGGCGGATATCGCGCCTGTACGGCGCGGACCTGGGCGGCGGAGCTCTAGCCTGCCTGGCAGTGGTTCCGCTGCTGAATTGGCTGGGAGGGCCGAACACGATTCTGGTGGCAGCCGTGGTAATGGCTTTCGCCGCGGTGGTATGGACGGCATCGTCACGGGTACGAAAAATAGCCGGTGGACTGGTTGCGGTTCTTGTGTTGTTGATTGCGGCGAACCATTCGAGCCGGCTGATCGATGTGGTTTATGCCAAGGGAGTTTTTCGCAATCCGGCGTGGGTTGAATTTGCACGCTGGAACGCGTTGTCGCGAGTAGAAGTTGATCGCCAGGGCCAAGCCAAAGCCATCGTTATCGACGCCGATGCTTCCACCTACATCATGAATTGCGATGTGACACACTGGCGCGGCTCCGAGTGGGAGCATGACCTGATGTCGGCTCCGCCAGCGCTGGCGAATGTTCTTCGGCCTCGTGGAGAGTTCGCAATCATCGGCCCAGGCGGAGGAGTGGATGTAGTGCGTGCAGTGGCGAATGGAAGTCCCAGCGTGACCGGCATTGAAATTAATCCAATTATTGCCGATACCATCATGCGCGGGCGTTATGCCGATTACACGCTGCACCTCTACGAACGACCGGAGGTACACATCCACGTGACCGACGGACGCTCTTACCTGCGCTCTACGCCGCAACAGTTCGATGTCGTGCAAATGACGCTGGTGGATACCTGGGCATCGACGGCGGCGGGGGCGTTCGCACTGAGTGAAAACAATCTCTATACAGTGGAAGCCTTCCGGGAATATTTCGAGCACCTAAGACCGGATGGAATGATCGCCATCACGCGATGGGAGTTCCGGCAGCCGCGCGAGGCGTTGCGCGTAGTGGCCGTGGCGATGCAGGCGCTGCATAGTCTGGGCGTCGCAAATCCGACCCGTAACTTCATCGTGGCTTCGCAAGGAGCGCTCGATGAAGACGGGATCCCAGTCGTCGTGCTGGCGAAAAAGACCGCTTTCACCGAGGCGGAGGAATCCGCGGTACAGGCTCATTTCAGACGATTTGACGAACTCCATCCCCTCTATGTTCCATCGGAAGCGGCAAGCGGGGCGGACCGCAATGCATTCTCTGATCTGATTGCAAGCAATGATCCTCACCGGTTTGCGCGGAGGTATGCCTACAATGTGGCGCCGGTTACCGACAACGCGCCATTTTTCTTTTTCACGCTCAAAGCCAAACAGATTCTTGGGGAGGAAGTGCAACAGGCGATCGACTGGAAAGTGAACCTTGGAGTGCTGGTTCTGATTCTCGTCCTGGTGATCTCGGTTGTGTCGGTGCTGGGATTTCTGATTTTGCCGCTGGCGCTGCACGGAGGGCGCCAGTCGCCCGCTCCGCTGCTTTATTTCGTTGCTGTGGGGCTGGGTTACATTTTGGTCGAAATCGCATTCATCCAACGCTTCGTGCTTTTTTTAGGACATCCCACATACGCCCTGACGGTGGTTATTTTTCTGTTGATGCTGTCGAGCGGGGCCGGGAGCTTATTTTCTCGTCGCTGGCTTGCGCGCACTGAGATGGCGTGGATGCCGTTGGCGCTGGTCGTCATTTCGCTCGTCGCCGATGTATTTTGGCTGCCGCGTGGGCTGGCTGCGTGGGTTGGATTGGGATTCGGGTACCGCTTGGCCGTCAGCGGCGGGTTACTGATACCTCTCGGCTTCGTGATGGGAATGCCGTTCCCGACGGGCTTGCGGGCATTCGCTGCAGGATCGGTTGACGGTGTCCGAAGCGGAGCAGACAATGCCGTCGAGTGGGCGTGGGCGATGAACGCGGCAGCCAGCGTGCTGGGGTCCGTGCTGGCGATGGTGATTGCGATTCAGTTTGGCTTGACGGTCACACTGGCGTGCGGAGTTGGTGCCTATCTACTCGCGCTCCTGATGCTGCCGGCTCTGCATCCCCGACGCACTTAACGGGCTAGTTTGTTATCATCATGCTGCGAGGGGCGACAGCAGGATTGTGATTTTTCGCCTCGGCTAAGAAACAAGTACAAAGATCACGCCCATGGCGGTCTGAGGAAATCATTTGCCGAGCCAGAAGCAACTCAAATGGTCGGAACTTCGAGTGGGTCTTACGGTGGTCTTCGCCAGCCTGGTGTTGGCGGTACTCTTGTTTCTGATGTCGGGAACGGGTGGTTTCTTCACGAGCCGCATCACTCTAGTCTCGTTTTTCGATAACGCCGAGGGTTTGCGGGAGGGCGCGCCAGTAAGGTTGAATGGCGTGGACATCGGCAACGTTACGGCGATTCGCATCGTCCCAGACAAAGACAAGCAGATCACGCCCGTCGAGATCATGATGAAGGTGGGCACGAAATATAGATTTAACCTGCGCCGCGATTCACTCACTTCTTTGGACACCGCCGGGGTGCTCGGCGAAACCTATATCGATATCGACAGCTCGCAGGCCATCGCAGCGCTGGCGCAGGATGGCGACACGCTTCCGACGCGCGTGCATCCTGACTTCAACGAGGTGGTGCGCTCCAGCCAGAGTACGCTGCAGAACATGGATGCGCTGCTCAAGCGTGCCGACCGGATTCTCGCCTTCGCGGAGAGCGGCAAAGGCTCGCTGGGCAAGCTGATTTACGACCCCACGCTTTACGATCAATTCTCGAAGACCGTCGCTGAGTTCAATCAAATTGTGGACCAGATCGCGAAGGGACAGGGCAGCCTGGGCCAGTTAATCAACAGCAACGATGCCTACAATAAGTTCGTCGCGACGCTGGACAAGATGAATGGCGTGATCGACGACTTGCAGGCGGGCAAAGGCACGGCTGGAAAATTTCTGAAGGACCCCTCGCTCTTCGATAATGCCAACGAGACCATTGCCAACTTCAAACAAGTGAGCGCAGACCTGAATGCGGGCAAGGGACCGGCGGGGAAGTTGCTGAAGGACGAAGAACTCGCGAAGAAGCTTGATACAACAATGACCAAGCTCGCGGCACTGACCAGTGAACTGGAAGCCGGTCAAGGGACCGCGGGCAAGCTGTTCAAGGACGAGACGCTCTACAACAATGCCAACCAGATGCTTGAAGAGAGCCGCAACCTGGTGAAGGCGATTCGACAGGATCCGAAGAAATATTTGAGCATCAAGCTGCACATCTTTTGATTGAGTGATCGGGCGATTGGGCGATTGAAGAACCCTGAAAGACTTCCATCACAAAATCTCACCATCGCTCGATAACTCAATTCCCGTCAGTGCTCGCCGATCCCGAAGAGCGCCCCGAGCACCAGAATCGTAAGGACCCCGAAGGATATTGCGCCGTACTTCCAGTCTTTTTCGCGCAGAAACAAAACTCCTGCAACAGCGACTCGCACTACGGGCGTAGCCAGCATCAGCAGCACACCGGCGCGTTCAATCTCCGCCGGAACGCGGCCGTTGATAAAAAGCCCAATCAGCAACCCAGCCAGCATGATAATGAAACAGGCGAATGCTCCTACGCGCAACACCAGTGCGACGATGCGATCGAATCCGGGTTCGCGGAGTTGGCTCACACTGCGCCTCCGCTCATCAGATGTACGGTGAGGTGACCAGCAAGATACAGCATGATCGCGACCAGAAGGTAGACAACATATTTCGTGTGGATGCGCGGAGCGAGGCGCGCGCCCAGCAGCGACCCGAGAAATACGCCGACGGCGAGGGGCGCGGCGATCTCAACGAGAATATCTCCGCGGCGGTAGTAGACGATGGCACTGGCTGCGGCGGTGACTCCGATCATGAAATTTGAAGTGGCCGTGGCCACCATCAATGGAACGTTCATGAAGATATACATCACAGGAACTTTGATGGGACCACCGCCGATGCCGAGTAGGCCGGAGAGTCCGCCAGCAACGAGAGAGGCGGCCAGACCGAGGGGATAGCGCTGCGGCTCGTAGGGCGGGATCGTAGTTTGACCGCCGTTATTCGCGGGAAACCCTTCGGAGTCTGACACGGCCAAGTCCGGCGTTTTGTGGCCGGGAATTTTCGCCTCGCGCACCTTGCCGCCACGCGCCAGGATCATGACTGAGCTGTATAAGAGGAAGGCGGCGAAGATGCCCTCAAGCCAGTTGCGATTGAAATAGGCCACCAGATAAGCCGTAACAGCTGCGCCAAGAGCGGTTGCCAGTTCGAGCGTCATGCCGAGACGGATGTCGGTGGTGTGGCGCTGAAGGTGGACGGAGGAACTCGCTGCCGAAGTGGTGATTACGGCTACGAGACTGGTGCCGATGGCTTGCCGGATGGGAATTCCGAAGTGCAGCGCGAGGAATGGCGTGAGCAGAATGCCACCGCCAATGCCGGTGAGCGCGCCCAGCAATCCGGCGACGAAGCCCAGCAGCACAAGGAGCGCACTCAGCATGCCGCGTCTATGACACCACCCGCGGCACAGATGTGGACTCTGCCTGCTCGTGCGCGTGATAGCTCGAGCGCACCATAGGGCCGGACTCGACGTGGCGGAAACCGAAGCGCAATGCCGCGCCGCGCAATTCGCGGAACTCGTCCGGCGTGTAGAAGCGGGCGATGGGCAAATGATCGCGCGAGGGGCGGAGATATTGGCCGACGGTAAGAATGTCGACGCCGCGGTCGCCGAGGTCGCGGAAAACTTCTACGAGTTCTTCTGTCGATTCGCCCAGCCCAACCATCACGCCGCTCTTGGTCACCATGCCCGGGGAAAATTTCTTGGCGTTCTCTAATAGAGTGAGAGTGCGCTCGTAACGGGCTCCGGAGCGGACTGCGCGATAAAGGCGCGGCACGGTTTCGGTGTTGTGATTGAGCACGTCGGGCTGCGCGTCGAGGACGATTCTTAACGGTTCTTCGAGGCCCTGAAAATCGGGGATGAGGACTTCGATGCGGCAGTCGGAAATTAGTTCGCGGATTTCGCGGATGGTCTCACTGAAAACCTTGGCACCGCCGACGTTGTCATCGTCGCGATTTACGCTGGTGATTACGGCGTGTTTCAGGCCTAGCGTGGCAACCGCCTCGGCTACGCGGCGCGGCTCATCCCAGTCGATGGGCTCGGGACGGCCCTTGGGCACGGCGCAGAATCCGCAACGGCGAGTACAGATATCGCCGAGCAGCATGAAGGTTGCAGTCTTGTGATTCCAGCATTCGCCGATGTTCGGGCATTGCGCCGACTCGCAAACCGTGTGCAGTCCGAGCCCGCGGGCCAGTTTTTTCAAATTGTGAAAGTTGTCGCCGACGGGAGCTTTGGCGCGCAGCCAGTCGGGCTTGGGCACACGCAGGGGCGGGTTGAGCTCGATCTGAATTAGTTGGGACGTGCCGGCCATTCAGTCGATTCTATCAGTTCGGCTTGCTGAGACCGTGACGACGCCTAGAAGTCGTCCGCCACGATAAGGATGACCTCCGGCGCTAAAGCGCGGGGACTTTTGAGCGACTTAACGGCCCGACATCTCACAGCCTCCCCTAGCGGAGATGGAGTTCAGATTTAATCGTCGCAAGAATCCCGATCTCTTTGTAGATACGCTACGGCACATGGTCACTGCTCCGGTTCTGACTTTTGAGAAGCTGACGGCCTAGAATCGTAGGCGTACTGTTCGTCGAACTCTTGGCAAAAGTCGTTGAAGGTCACCCGTATCTCGCGCCGAAATTTGTTCCAATCCTTCGCGTTGCGATTCTGCGGTACGACCCCGCCACCGATCATTTTGTACAGATCATCACGTTCGATGAATCGAAACTTGGCAAATCCATCCTCCATCTCCTTCAACGTGTGTTCCGATACTCGGCATGGTGGCGTGTGAGGCTGTGTGAACAAAATGTCTGTTGCAAAACCGCATCCTTCTACTGAATTCTTGACTTGATAGACCACGTACGCGGCTAAACTGATAGCCACTTTGAGAGGCAGCCGTTGAACATAAAATTTTTTTAGAAGTGATTCCGCTGTGCTAGCGCCCACTCCGACGGCTCTGAATCCCTGTACCCGATTAAGGGTCAACTTGTGCGAATACCAGAGAAAATGGTGTTTCGCTACGATGCTGCAACCAAACAGTAATTCATAATCCGGCCTCTCATAAGGCTGGTACTCCGCGAAGGGCAACACATTTTCTGAATAAAATGCAGCGTGGCTAGCTCTGAACTTCTCAGTCATTTCCTCATGGTCGCTCCATTGCCACACTTTTGAACCGAAAGCATATTGGAGCCGCGTGGTCATGGAATCTATGTAAGGGCCGTTTCCCGCTCCCGCTATCACCAGAGAACCAATACCGCCCGCCCATAATGTGTCAATTTTTCGCTGATCTTTTTTCTGATCTCCTTCGGTTTCTTGGCGGTCGGCGGCAATAACAACACCGTCCTGCGCAATGAGTCCCAGAGCGATAGTCAATAGCTCTCTCCGGGACAGCTTTGTTTTTGGCGGCTGGAATGGGCTATAAGGATTTGGGCCATGCCCTAATGAAAGCATGCCCTTTATACTTCATCAAGTGCATGATTGTCACTCAAGTCGTACTCTTCCCGGACTTGTGCTCGAGCTTGAGTCTTTCCGGAGCTTCTGAAGTTGCGTCCTTCCCAAAGCGGTTCCAAGATTGAGTTTTAGCAAACGTTCAGCCCACTTCGACCAGCCCGTAGGTATGCTGCCAGCGGGTACGAAGGGCGACCAAGGCGCGGCTGATTTCGACTTGGGTGATTTCGGAGTTTGGTCCTTCCATCACGGCGGCGGCTTCGCGCTTGGCGAGTTCGAGCAACTGGCGGTCGCGAATTAGATTTCCCACGCGGAAGCTTGGTGCCGGCCAACGTTGGATACTACTAGTTGAGCGGCTTAGCGCTTGAGGCATGCGGCCATTGCAGCGTAGAATGCTGCGCAAACAGGGGCGCATTGATGACTGGATTTCGCAAGGGATTAACCTTTTCTTTTATAGCCTTTCTCGCCATTGCGGCTTTGGCGATCACATTCACAATTGGATGGAGGCCGATTATCGGGCCTCGATCCCGAGCCCTTACCAATCGAAAATTCGAGGCTAGCCCACAGCGACTAGCGCGAGGCCGCTATCTGGCGAATGCGGTCTCGGGATGCATCTACTGCCATTCGGAACACGACTGGAAGGCTCCGGGAGCCCCCGTAATTGAAGGCAAAATGGGCGCCGGGCAGGTTTTCTTCCTGAACGGCCTGCCGGGAAAGGTGACTGTGCCAAACATTACGCCAGATTCTGCCACCGGGTCCGGCACCTGGAGCGACGACCAGCTGGCTCGAGCCATCCGCGAAGGCATCGGACACGACGGCAGAACATTGTTTCCGCTGATGCCGTATGCGCACTTTCGCACGATGTCGGATGAAGATCTCGCCTCGGTAGTAGTGTATGTGAGGTCTTTGCAGCCGGTACCGAACCAGCTTCCGCAGACCGAGATCGTATTCCCGGTCAAATACCTCATTCGAAACGCGCCACAGCCGGTGACATCGCCCGTTCCAGACGCCCCCGCCGATCCGCTCAAGCGGGGCATGTATCTCGTGGAGATTTCGGGTTGCTCAGACTGTCACACTCCGCAAACGCGTGGCCAGCCGATCGCCGGTCTGGAGTTTGCCGGTGGCTTCGAGCTAAGCGGTCCGTTCGGAGATGTGACTAGCGCCAACCTCACTCCGGATCCTTCGGGCATTTCGTATTACGACGAGAAAACTTTTATCGATGCGATGCGAACGGGCAAAGTTGGAGCTCGCAACCTGAATCCCATCATGCCGTGGATCATGCTGCGAAACATGACAGACGAAGATCTCAAAGCCATTTTCGCCTATTTGTGCACGCTGAAGCCGGTTCATCATCGCGTGGATAATAGTCTGCCGCCTACGGCCTGTAAGATTTGCCGAGGGAAACATGGAGCGGGAGAACAAAACTGAAGCCGCTTTCTACCCCACCTCGACGAGCCCGTAAGTATGCTGCCAGCGGGTACGAAGGGCGACTAAGGCGCGGCTGATCTCCACTTGCGTTATTTCGGAGTTCGGTCCTTCCATCACGGCGGCGGCTTCACGCTGGGCGAGTTCGAGCAACTGGCGGTCGCGAATGAGATTGGCCACACGGAAATTTGGCATGCCGGCTTGGCGCGTGCCGAAGAATTCTCCTGGGCCGCGCAGTTCGAGATCGAGTTCGGCGATCTGGAAGCCGTCGTTGGTGCGCACCATGGCGTCGAGGCGGCGCTCACCTTCTTCTGTAACTTTGCCGCCGGTCATCAGAATGCAATACGACTTGGCGGCTCCGCGGCCGATGCGTCCGCGCAATTGGTGAAGCTGTGCCAAGCCGAAGCGCTCGGCGTGCTCGATCACCATCACCGTTGCATTGGGCACATCCACGCCGACTTCGATCACCGTGGTCGCAACCAGAATTTGCAACTCGCCTTTCTGGAACATGCGCATGACTTGATCTTTTAGATCGGCGTCCAGACGGCCGTGCAGCAGGCCAACTTTCAGATCGGCGAACACTTTGCCGCTGAGCTCGCGGTACATCTTGATTGCGGCTTTCAGTTCGGTCTCCTCGCTTTCGGAGATGACCGGGTAGACCACATAAGCCTGATGGCCCTTTGCGATCTGCTTGCGCAAAAAATCCCACACTTCGGGAGAGCGGTCGTCGGTGATTCTTCGCGTGACGATGGGAGTGCGGCCGGGAGGAAGTTCGTCGAGGATGCTGAGGTCGAGATCGCCGTAGAGGGTGAGCGCGAGGGTGCGGGGGATGGGGGTCGCGGTCATCACCAGGACGTCGGGTTCGGCGGGAGTTGTGGAGGGCGAGAGATCCGAGCTTCGCTCGGACGGACGGCCGGGGGCGGCCGTCCCCACATGAGCCGAGGTGGTTCCCGCATGATTTGCTGTTACATGTGCATCGCCGGCGTCGCCCGATTTCTTCATCAGCTTGAGGCGCTGCAGGACGCCGAAGCGGTGCTGCTCGTCGACGATCACCAAGCCTGGCTTCGCGAATTCGACTTTTTCTTCCAGCAGGGCATGGGTGCCGATGACTAGCTGTGCATTGCCCTGCGCGATGTGGCGGCGAATTTCGCGCTTGCGGTCGGCTTCAAGAGAGCCGGTCAGCAAGACGATTCGGTATCCGGCATTCTCCAAAATTCTGCACGCAGAAAAATAGTGCTGCTGCGCGAGAATCTCGGTGGGCGCCATCAACGCGACCTGACAACCGTTTTCGATGGCGATGATCGCGGCCTGGAAGCCGACGATCGTCTTCCCGGAGCCGACGTCGCCTTGCAGCAGACGCCGCATGGGAGAAGGCTTCTGCATGTCGCCGGCGATCTCTTTCAGCACTCGCTTCTGCGCGGCCGTGGGATGGAAGGGCAGGATTTTCTTGATCGCCTGGCGTACGCGGTCGTCGATGCGAAAGGCAATGCCGGTTTGCGCCTTTTGCTGACGGCGCTTGAGTTCCAATCCCAGCTCGATGAAAAACAATTCTTCGAAGATCAAGCGGATGTGCGCCGGAGTGCGAGAAGATTGCAAGTCTGCGAAGCTCTCCCCAGCCTCAGGCCA
>JBAPOI010000547.1:0-8316 GCA_049279555.1 Candidatus Sulfotelmatobacter sp. | reverse complement strand
TGAAGACTTCCTCGCCTTTCAAGGTTCGCTTGGTGACTATGCCGTGTTGGTAGTCGCAAAGGTAGAGGAACTCTTCGCTTCCTTCTTTGCGGATCGTGAGGCCGTGCGCTCCACCTTTGAATTGACGTCCCCAGGAGCGGACGAATTTACCTTTTTGATCGAAGACCACCATGGTATCGAGGCTCTCGCTGGTGGCATGGACCGTGTGGTGGATGTAGATGTTTCCTTGCGAGTCCTCGCAGACGCCGTGGGTGTTGCCGTACTTGATGGTGCGCGGAAGGTCTCCCCAGTCGTGGATTGCTTCGTAGCGATGGTCGCCGTCGCCGAGGATTGGGGGTTTGGTGCCGGCTTTATCGGTTGCACGGAGAAATGCGGGAGCGCAGACGGCCGCGGCGGTAGTCGTTATGAAAGTGCGTCGTGTGATTTGCATGATCAATCGCTCTCGAGTAGTCGTGGTCGGAATCCCATAAATATTCCGCGACAGCGGACATCATGGCCAGAGTCGGGTGTCGTCCCTCCGGGACTTGGCTATTCTTTTTGGGACCACCCAGGACTTACGTCCTGGGCTAAATTATGCCGCCCCTGCGGGGCTGGAGTTCCGTGGTCCCATGCCGAACCTTTTCTTGAGACGGCTTATCGTCTCCAGCTTAATTATTTGCTAGCCACAGAAGATTTGTCGGTTACTAGTTTGGGATCGGCGAATTGCAGCCAGAAGCCCATCATTTCCTCGTCGCTGGGCTCACCCCAACGAAGCGCTTTCGAGGGATCGGGGTTCTGGGGATTATTCAGCGAATTGTCGAAGTATGCAGTAGTTACTAACTTCGTTCCTTTCGGAAGCAGGAACTGATGTTTCAGGAAGTAAGTCTCCTGCCAGCGAAAGTCATAGTGGGGCACATTCAGGATTACTTCGTGATGGCCATCGGGATAAATGGCTTCGGTGGTCATGCTCTTTCCGCGAAAGTGCATGTGAGCGGTATAGGCCAGGACAGTTACATCCTTGGGCAAGGTGTAACAGGAAGTTACGCGATGATTCTCGTCATTTGGCGGAATCAGGAAAAGGTCATTCCAGATTTCGTATTGTGCGATTTCGTGCTTCACCGGTTCTTTGGCGAAGACGAGACCAATGCTCGTGCGATCTTTTACGTCATCGCCGGTGTGGTTGCTGTAATGAACCTGAAACTGCAAATAAGAGCCGGCGGGAATTCTTAGCGCGAAGCCGGGAGGGCGAGTTTCGGCCAAGTGTCCGGGAAGATAGATGCCGGGCACGATATTTATATAGCCGGAGGACATGCCGGGAACGCCGCCACCATCGGGCGACGAGCAGCCATCGTCGATGACGGGGGCATCCTGGCGGATGTGCAGGACCTTGCCGGTGCGGTAATGATATTTGTCGACTCCGGCGTCGGGTTTGCCGTGCTCCGCTTCTTCCTTTGCAACTTTGTCAGCCGCGATCACAGAGACTGTGGCGTGATGCACGACGCGGCGGTCGCCGGGAAGAACCTCGGCGGCTTGCACCCACTTATCTTCGGTGAAGTTGGTGGGAACGTAGATGTATTCGTAATCGTCCTGGCTGGCACCGGGCACGGTGAATTCGGGAATTGTCAGAACTAGGTCGGGCTTGATGTGCCAGCTTTCGGGATAGACCGGAGCCGGAGGAAGATCTTTGGGGTCACCTTCTTTGGTGCCGGTTCGAACCCAGGTGTCGATGGTGGCGATTTCTGCGTCGGTGAGGCGGGGATCGTTGAGAAATTCGCCGACCTTGGGATCGGCGTGCCAGGGCGGCATTTTGCGTTGCACGACCGCTTCGCGGATCGAGCGGGCCCAGGGACGAGTTTCTTTGTAAGTCACGAGCGACATGGGAGCGATATCGTTGGCGCGGTGGCACTTGGTGCAGTTCGCGTACAGAATGGGAGCGACGTCGTGATTGAAGGTGACTTCTTTGGGAGGAGCGGGGGGGGCTTGACCAGCTCCGAGGAACAGACAACCGAACGATAAGACGGTAAAAATTAGAACGATTCCGCGGGCGAGCATGGGGTCCTCCACCGGGCGTCATTCTAGACCCGGGGGTTGAGGAGTACAAGGGAACGGCGGCTAAAGCCGGTCGGATATTGGCGGCTGACGCGGCGCTGAAGCGCCGCTCTTCCACGGTTGCGCACGTTGCGTGTGTGGCAGATGGTTTATGTTGCACATTCTCTATCGCAGCGCTAGGCGTAGCGGAAGGTGCGGGGGTGCGATACACTGATGCCGCGCAGCGCTCGCTGCCGTGTTTGAGATGGGCCGTTCCCCTAGAGGTAACTAAAAATGCCTTCGTGCCGATGTGCTCTCATTCTGCTTTGCTTGGCCGCGATTCCTCTCGATTCGCAAACGGCAGCTCCTGACGTCGGCCGCACCGCGCCGACTCCCACAATTCAAGCAAAGGTGCGGGTTGTGGTGCTGGAGGTGGTGGTGACGGATGGCAAGGGAGAGCCGGTCGCCGGATTGAATAAAGGAGACTTCGCGATCTTCGAAGAGGGCAAGCCGCAGACCATCGCGACGTTTGAAGAGCACAAGGGCGCAGCGCTGACGCAGATGAAGTTGCCCCCGATGCCTCCTGGCGTTTATACGAACTTCCCGCTTACGCAGTCGGCCGACTCGGTGAACGTACTGCTGCTGGATGCTCTGAACACGCCGTTGAAGGACCAGCCCTATGTACACGTGCAGATGCTCAAGTATCTTGAGAAGATTCCGCCGGGGACGCGCGTTGCTATCTTTACGCTGGCCTCAAGATTGCGCATGCTGCAGGGAGTGACGACTGATTCCACAGAGTTGGTGGCCGTGCTCAAAGATAAGAAAGGAGCGGCTGGCCCCCATGCCTCGCCATTGCTGGCGTCGGATGCGGAAACAGAGGCGAATCAGCATCACATCGATTTCTTGATAACCGAAAACGCTTCTCCTGCGGGTCCTCAGAACCTGGCGCAAGCGGCGGTTGACCCCGTCAATTCCATGAAGCAGTTTCTGGCTGACACTGCCGCTTTCGAAACCGAGTCGCGCATCAAGCTTACCCTCGAAGCTCTGCAGCAACTGGCGCGCTGTCTGGTTGATGTGCCCGGCCGCAAGAACGTGATCTGGTTCTCTGGTTCTTTTCCTACTGGGATTCTTCCCGACCCGGACTTGCCTGATTCCTCTGCCACGGTGATGGCGTTCGAGGCAGAGATTCGAAGAACCACGGATATGCTTGCCTCCAGCCAAATCGCCATCTACCCGATTGCCGCGGAGGGTCTCGCCGGGGATGCCGTTTATCAAACCGATGCGGGAGAGATCGGGCAGAAGAGGCCGTCGATGGCCCAGCGGGACACGATCAAGCGGATGCGGACCGGCGCCGCAGATCGCGATTCGAGCCACGGCGCCATGGAGGAGCTGGCCAAAGACACCGGCGGCCAAGCTTTCTACAATACCAACGGACTGAACGACGCCCTGGCTCGGGTGGTCAATAACGGAACGCGTTACTACACGCTGACTTACACACCCACGAACAAAACGATGGATGGGAAGTTCCGCCGCATCCGGGTCGATCTTGCGAATGACGATAATAAAGACAAGCTCGCCTACCGCCGGGGTTACTTCGCGACGGATCTGACCACCGCGCAAACCGCCGGGCAGAGCGCGGAGTTCGATCCACTGCTGCCGCTTATGGGGCGCAACCTGCCCGACCTTGCCCAGATCATCTACAAGATCCGGGTGTTGCCGTTGAACCCACAGCCCGCACCCAATGCCGCGCCCGCCGGGGGCAACCCCGATCTCAAAGGACCAGTTACGCGTTACGGCGTGGATTTCGCCGTCGCGGTGCAGGACTTGAAGCTCGATGCGGCTCCTGATGGCGGGCGGCGCGGCAATGTTGAAGTAATGGTCGTGGCCTATGATCGCGATGGCAAGCCGCTTAACTCCGTGGTGACGAAGGGCGAGTTAGCCCTGCCACCCAAGGTCTACGCCGAGGTACTCAAGGCGGGACTTCAAATACACAAAGAAATCGATGTGCCGAAGCAGGACGTCTATTTACGTACGGGCATCTTTGACATGGCCTCGGATGCCGCCGGTACGCTTGGGGTTCCGTTACGCGAAGCGGCGACTGCGCAAGCGACTGGCGCGAAGTAGAGTTACCTCGGCAGCTAAAGCCGGTCGGATTGGGGGCGCTTAACGCGGCCCTAAAGGGCCGCTCTTCCACGATGACGATTACGGCGCGGCTTAAGCCGCGCCCTTTCAAGGCGCGTTCAAAGCACAACCTTGGTCGTACATCTACTGTGTGGGGTTCAAATCGTCTGGTATTCTGCGGTTCATCTTCCATGAGAAAAATTGACCGTAGTCTGCTGCAGTCCTTGATGGTTCGCGAACAGAAGAAGTTTGTGGACGAACGGCCGAAATCGAAGGCGCTGTTTGAAAGAGCGCGAAAGTCACTGCTGGCGGGCGTTCCGATGAACTGGATGGTGAAGTGGGCGGGGGCGTTTCCTCCGTTTGTGCGGGAGGCGCAGGGGGCGCAGTTTTTCGATGTGGACGGACATCGGTATGCGGATTTTTGTTTGGGCGATACGGGGGCGATGACGGGACACTCTCCGTCGGCTACGGTGAAGGCGGTGGAGGATCAGGCGCGGCGCGGGATTACGCTGATGCTTCCGGGCGAGGATGCGATTTTTGTGGCGGAGGAGTTGCAGAAACGGTTTGGATTGCCTTACTGGCAGTTCGCGCTGACGGCGACGGACGCGAACCGGTTTTCGATTCGGCTGGCGCGGCAGATTACGGGGCGCGCGAAGATTCTGGTGTTCAACTGGTGCTATCACGGCACGGTGGATGAGACTTTTATCACGCTGGGAAAAGATGGAACAGCGGGGCCGCGGCGGGGGAATGTTGGTCCGCCGGTGGATCCGTCGGTGACGACGAAGGTGGTGGAGTTCAACGATGTTGAAGGATTGGACCGCGCGCTGGCGGAGGGAGATGTGGCTTGCGTGCTGGCGGAGCCAGCGATGACGAATGTGGGGATCGTGCATCCGGAGAAGGGATATCACGCGGCGCTGCGGGAGTTGACGCGGAAGCATGGGACGCTGCTGATTCTGGATGAGACCCATACGATTTGCGCCGGGCCCGGAGGATATACGCGGAAGGAAAATCTGGAGCCGGATGTGCTGGTGATTGGGAAGGCGATTGGTGGAGGGATTCCTGGAGCGGCTTACGGATTTTCGCAGGAAGTGGCGGATCGGATTGTTGAGAAGCAGAAGCTGGCTGCGGAGAATCTGGAAGACTGCGATGTGGGCGGGATTGGCGGGACGCTGGCGGGCAATGCAGTGTCTCTGGCGGCGATGCGAGCTACGTTGACGAAGGTGTTGACCAAGGAAGCGTTCGAGCGGATGATTCCGCTGGCGGAGCGCTGGACTTTGGGAGTCGCGAAGGCGATTGCGGAAGCGGAGCTGCCGTGGCATGTGACGCAGTTGGGTTGCCGTGCGGAATACATGTTTGGCTCGGGTGCGCCGAAGAATGGAAACGAGGCGCACGATGCGATGGATTTCGAGCTGGAGCGCTTCATGCATTTGTATGCGATGAACCGGGGGATTTTGCTGACGCCGTTTCACAACATGGCGTTGATGTCGCCGCAAACAGACAGCGATGACGTGGACCTGCATACGAAGGTGTTTCGGCAAGCGGTAAGGGAGTTGGCGCAATGAGAATGATGTAGTCTGTTCCTTCGGCAATGAGATTGCGACTGGGACAGTTGTTGCTGGCGATGGCGGGGATTTGGGGATTGACGGGGTGCGCGTCGATTGGTCCGCCGCTGCCGCCGGAGTTGGAGCTGCCGCGAGCACCATCCGATCTAAAGGCGGCGAGAAAAGGCGAGAAGGTTACGCTGACCTGGGCGATTCCGGCGCGAACCACTGAGCGGCAAAGGGTGCGGTACTTGGGAAAGACTCGAGTGTGCCGCAGTCTGGATGCGAGTCTCAAGCAATGTGGAACACCTTTGGGCGAGGTCGCGCCGCCTGCGGACTTTGCGAAGGAGGAAGCTGCCGGAAAGAAGTTGACGGCGAGCTATGTCGACACGCTGCCGGTTGAGTTGCAGCGAGGGAATATTGCTGGCTCGGCGAGTCTTGATTCCGCGACTTCGGGCTCCGCAACATACGCGGTTGAAGTTTTTAACCGGGACGGACGCGCGGCTGGATTGTCGAATCAGGTGCGAGTATCTCTGGCGGAGACTTTGCCTCCTCCAACGGATTTCAAGGCGCGGGTTACGGCGCAGGGAGTGGTGTTGACCTGGACTGGCGTGTTGCTGCAGCCGTCTGCGAATTCGGCCCGCTACGGGTATCGCGTCTACCGGCGAGGCGAAGGCGGCCAGCGTGTATTAGTGGGTGAGGTGAACGCAGGAGCCGAGACGAACCTATCGCTTACCGATCAGAATTTTGAGTGGGAGCAGAGCTATTCCTATCACGCCGAAACTTTCACCGTAGTCCCACAGGCTGGGAAAACTGACATTGCTGTCGACGGCGACGACACGGCTGAGATCAAAGTATTCGCGCATGACGTTTTCCCGCCGGCGGTGCCTTCCGGATTACAGGCGGTGTTTTCCGGGCCGGGACAGGAGCGGTTCATCGATTTGATCTGGACGCCGGTGGGAGATGCGGACCTGGACGGATATAACGTTTATCGTCATGAAGATGGTGGGGCGGCGGTGAAGGTGAATCTAGAATTGGTGAAGACTCCGGCTTATCGCGACGTGAAGGTTGGGGCGGGGAAGACTTATTTTTATTCCGTGTCGGCGGTGGATCAGCGCGGGAACGAGAGTGCACGGTCGGAAGAAGCCGGCGAGCTGGTGCCGTGAAGCTGATGCTCCACACCAGTGAGGCTTGAGGTCCTTCGCTTCGCCTGAAAGACGGCTTCGCTCAGGATGACATCAAAATCGTAATGATCGAAGTGATCGACGCGTTCTTGAAAAAAGTTTCGCCAGATTTTGGCTGGGCGTGTTTAGATAGATGGCAATGAAATATTGTCGATTTCAACTGAATGGCCAGGCGCAGTACGGGCTGGTCGAGAGCGTGGCCGGACGCGATTCGATCCTGCGAATTTTGCTTACTCCTCCCGAGGAATCCGACGGCGACGTGGAAGGGTTGCGAACGCGGCGGATCGATCCGATTGCGCTGGAAAAGGCGGAACTGCTGCCGCCGGTGCGACCGTCGAAGATTGTCTGCGTTGGGCGGAACTATAAAGAGCATGCGGAGGAGTTGGGGCATGACATTCCTACCGAACCGCTGCTGTTTTTGAAGCCGAATTCCGCGCTGCTGGCTCCGGGGGGCGTGGTGCGGCGGCCGAAGATTTCGAACCGCGTCGATTATGAAGCCGAGCTGTGCGTGGTGATTGGGAAGACTTGCTACCATCCGGCAGCCGACGAGGATGTGCGGCAATACATTCTTGGTTACACGTGCCTGAATGATGTGACCACACGCGACCTGCAGGTGAAAGACGGGCAATGGACTCGGGCGAAAAGCTTTGACACGTTTTGTCCAGTGGGTCCAGTGGTGGTGGATGGGCTTGATCCGTGGGCGGGAGTTGGGGTGGAGACGCGGGTGAATGGTGAAGTAAAGCAATCAGGGAATACACGGGATTTTATCTTTCCGCTCGATGTGGTGATTCGCCATATAGCGGAGGTCATGACGCTTTTTCCCGGGGATCTGATTGCTACTGGGACACCGAAGGGAGTGGGGCCGGTGGTGGCGGGAGATGTGATGGAGATCAGCGTGGAGGGAGTGGGGACGTTGAGGAATCCGGTGGTGGATGAGTAAGGGTTGCGAGCCTTAGTTTTTCGCTGGCGAGTTCGAGGGTTAATCCAGAAAAGAATTCAAACCGCTGCGGCCCGATGAACCTGGGCCGCTGGACGGCCGAGGGCGGCCGTCCCTACATGAGCATCTTGGCCCACACGGGCATCTCATTCTCGAATGAACATCCCTTATTGCAGGCGGAAGCGTTCGCGCATTAGGCGTTGCAGGCGGGGTTTGTAGAGGAGATCGTAGGCCAGTTCTTTGTCGGGGAACATGGCGAGGGCGGCGCGCTTGGCTCCGGCAGCGAGTTCGGAGGCTTGTTCGACGGTGAGGCTGGGATCCTGGCTGATGACGGAAGAGACCATGCTCATCATGACCTGCAGACGGCGGATTCTGCGGGCTTCGTCCAGAGTTTCCCGTTCTTCGGTTCGTGGTGCTGCGAGAAGTGGATTTTTCTCATGATCCGCCGGTTCCTCAATGTTCATGCTCGCACCTTTTCCGCCCCACCGCTTTTTCGACCTAAGGTTTTGATGTTGCTGCGTCGGTC
>JBAPOI010000546.1:0-2033 GCA_049279555.1 Candidatus Sulfotelmatobacter sp. | reverse complement strand
GTCCTGGCCCGGCAGCAACCCATCGTGCTAGCTGGAGCAGGACATGAACGTCCAATACCGGAATATCTGCATTCATAGCAAGATGTGTTTCAAGAGGTGTATCCTGCTGCCGTTCCTGAGCAGACGTATTATCGCTGGCGGCAGAAGTACGGCGGGGGGATGGCGCCGACGATGGCCAAGGAGCTGAAAGCGTTGCAGCAGGAGAATGCGCGACTGAAGAAGGTGGTGGCGAATCAAGCCTTGGACCTGGAGATCCTGCGGGAGGCCGCCCGCCCAAACTGGTGAGCCCCGAACGGCGACGTCGAACCGTGACAGAGGTACGTCGTCATTTGGGGCCAAATCGGATTTCCGAGCGAAGAGCGTGTCGGGTGCTGAGTCAACCGCGTGGCACGCAACGTTACCAAGCTCGCCGAGCGGAAGACGAGCCGCAACTCCTGGGTGTCATGCGTCGTTTGACGGGACAACGCCCGCGTTTCGGTTGCCCGCGAATTCATGAGCTCTTATTAGCCAACGGGTGGCATGTAAACCACAAACGAATCCATCGACTGTGGAAGCAGGAACAAATGCAAGTCCCGAGGAAACAGCAGCGCCGACGTCGTTTGCCTGGCAGCAGTGAGAACAGCTGTATTCGGCACCGATCAGAAGGGGTCAATCACGTGTGGTCATACGACTTCCTGATGGATCGCACGGAGGATGGCCGCCAGTTGAAGTTCTTGGCGGTGATCGACGAGTACACCCGCGAGTGTTTGGCCTTGGAGGTGTCACGTTCCTTCACGGCGCAGAACGTGGTCGAGAATTTGCAGTATCTGTTTGCGGTGCGTGGTCGGCCGGAGCATTTGCGCAGTGACAATGGACCGGAGTTCGTCGCTCGGACCGTGCGGCGGTGGCTTGCTCAGGCCGAGGTGAAGACTCTTTTTATCGCCAAAGGCAGTCCTTGGGAAAACGGTTACGTGGAGAGCTTCAACGGCAAGCTTCGCGATGAGCTGTTGAACCGAGAGCTGTTCCTGAGCTTAGATGAAGCACGGTGGGTGATCGATCGTTGGCGCTTGGACTACAATCACCGCCGGATACATAGTGCGTTGGATTACCAGACCCCCGCGGCATTCGCCGCCGCGTGTGCTGCTTCCGTTCGGGCTACGCCCTCACTCCAGCATCACACGCGAACCCTAAACCCTGATTCTCTCACTGACCCTGGTACAAACATTGGGGGATAGTCAGCGATGGCTGTCCTACGTTTGGCTAATCGGCATAGGCCTCGCCTGCGTCGTTTTTTGTGGAATCGTGCTGCGAATTCAGGAGGTGACCGCGCGATCAGGATCACCCTTGGCCAGATCGTAGAACGACTCTTGCTTGTGAGCCCTAACTCTTGACCGCAACCATCGGCCCCGATTTATTTTCCGGAAAATAAACAGGGGCGACGGGTCCCAAGCGAACTGCGAGCTCAACTTGCCACGCCGGCGATCGAATGAGACCCTGACCGCGTTCCATGCCTCCAGCACCGGTTGCGCCGTGCCGTGGCCGATCCGTCGGCTGCTGCGATCTGTGACGTGCACAGCATGCGATGGATTGAGAACGATTGCAATAGATTGCAATGACCGACAATTCCGCCACGGATGTTCGGTACGGGATGGGTCGGTAGTCCACAACGCTGGCCACAGGGGCCGCTGCGCAGCGCGCAGCCAGACACGAGTTGGGAAATGTCGCGAAGACGTTCAGCGCGCAGCCTGCGCCATCCTGGTGCCACTGGCGGCCACGCGCTTCGCTCGACGTGCGATTCTCCTGCTGCCCTCAGTAAACCGCCGGTTCACGATGTGCAAAGCGTGCTGGATCGAGAAGGTTTGCGATGGATTACAATGATTTGCAAATCCTAGTCCTCGGAGCCGATAGGATTGGTACCACGGTCAATGCCGCGGCTCATGGTGCTGGCCAATCCTGATGCTGCGGTGGTCCACGCCTCGTCGTATGCATAAGGCTTCCGCATTTCGCGAGTGAGCATGCTGGTGGCCTCAGCGTCGTTCAGAAAGGTTTCCGCC
>JBAPOI010000545.1:0-2603 GCA_049279555.1 Candidatus Sulfotelmatobacter sp. | reverse complement strand
CGGTGGGAAAGTCGTGGCGCAATTCGGCGGCCATGGCAGTGAGCCGCGCCTGAGCTTGCACCAGTGTCAGGCCAGGCTTAAGTCGTCCGATTGCCCCAGCGAATATAAACCGATTACCACGTATTGGTGGCTGGGGAAAGGGATCGGCGCTGAATCCGGTGGCGAGAAACACTTCCACGTCGCCGAAAACCGTCGGTCCAGGATGGCGAAATCCGCGTGGCAGAACTCCAATAATTGTATATGGATCATCGTCGAGACGGACGCTACGGCCGAGAACATTCGGATCGGCGCCATAGGCACGGCGCCACAGCCCATCGCTGATCACGACCACGGGAGCGAAACCGAGCGCGAAGTCCTGCGGACCAGACAACCGTCCGATTTGCGGGATCACACCCAGCATGGAAAAATAGTAGAAACTGGTATAGATGACCCCGAGACGCTCGGGCTGTTTGGCGCCGGTCAAATTGATGCTAACAGGCACGATCGGGGTCACATCTTCAAATACACCCGCTCGCGTCTGCAGGTCATCCACTTCGGGCTTGGAAAACTTAATGTCCCGCAATCCTAGGCCGGGCTCGTTAAAGTTGATTCTTACCAAACGATCGGGATCGCGGTAGGGGAGAGAGCGCAGCAACACGGCATTCACGATGCTGAAAATGGCCGTGTTGGCTCCCACTCCCAGAGCCAGCGTCAGAACAGCCACGATCGTGAATGTGGGCTTTTTGACCAGCATCCGCAAACCATAGCGAACATCCTGAAGTAAAGTCCCCATGAAGACGCTTCCTCTCGGTCAGTATCACAGAATCTTATTTAGTGTTACACGCCCTAATAACCTGAATGCAAAACGGAACGTCCTGAAGAAAGCTATCCATCGCAAGGTCCTCCTCTCGTGAACAAGTCGTCTCCGAGAACAAGCGAGTTACAGATGGCACCCACGAACTCATTCTCAGAATGAACTAGCGAGTAGGCCTTCGGTCAGCCCAATAGGTCATAAAATAACGCAAAACACTCCGTCCAGAAAGGATTAATTTTCACGGTGTGTGCTGACTTTCGATGTCTATCACCTCACGGAGGCTCATTTCCGGACTCACAGCCCGCGACTCGTTGTTGCTGTTCATCGATATATAACGCTCCAATGCCTCGGCGATGATACGTACATTAGGCCGCCTCAGCATTGTGAAATGATCTCCAGGAATCGAATGGAACTGAATGCCGCCGCCCGCCAATGTCGCCCATAATTTGGAGAAACGCTCTGGCGTCTCGGACGCTCGAAAGTAAACCACCGCTTGTTTACTGGTGTGGATGGAATAGTTAGACATGGCGACAGAATTACGGGTAAAAACATTCAGCGATGAGGTCATCTCGGCATGCGCCGTCTTCGGCGCCAGCACACCGTAGCTGGTCAGAGTTTCTTGTACCATCTTCCATTGGTCTTGCGCAGCCGCCCGGAAAAACTGTTCCACCAAGGGCCGAGGGTCCTTGCCGACTAACCGGCTCATATCCAGAGCGAAACGGGCGAGCATGGATATCTCATCGGCTCGATCATCAGCTTCCCGATACCTGGGTGGCGGAGCAGTATCTATGAGTGCCAGCAGCTTTATAGTCTCACCTTCTTTTATCAGTTGTTGGGCCATTTCCCAAGCTACCAGTCCTCCCATAGACCAGCCGCTCAGTAGATAAGGGCCGACTGGTTGGACACTGCGAATTTCCCGGTTGTACAGAGTAGCCATTTGCTCGATACTTGTACCTGACTCTGGGAGAGAATTCGCGAGAGGCGACTGCAACCCGTAAAAAGGCTGCTCCAGGCCCATCTCTTGTGAAAGTTCCGCATAACTAATCACTTGTCCGCCAACGGCGTGTACGCAGAAGAAGGGGGCTCGTGAACCCTGGTGTTGAATACTAACCAAGATCTGCGATGACCGCGGCCCTCCGTGCCCGTTCACCGACGCGATATGTTCGGCCATTCTGGCCACGGTCGGCGCTGCAAATAGAACATTAAGGGGCATCTCTATGGCGAATGCCGACCTCACGCATGATGTTAGCTGCACCGCCAGGAGAGAATGCCCGCCGATCTTAAAAAAGTTGTCGTGAATTCCCACTCGTTCCCGCCGCAATACTTCTTGCCACAGTCGGCAAAGAGTTTCTTCCGTGGCATTTCGCGGTCCCACATATTCTTGCTGCGGAGTATCCGTGCCCGGTAGCGGCAGGCTCTTCCGGTCGATCTTCCCATTCGGGTTCAGCGGTATCTCCGCCAGTTGCACATATGCGCTCGGCACCATGTACTCTGGCAATTTACCTTGCAAATACTCATGCAACTCGCTGGTCCACAGCCCTGCTTTCTTGTTCCCGCTGTCGCCCTCCTCGGCCTCCTGGTCGGCCACCACATAAGCCACCAGCCGCTTATCCCCGGGCTCGTCTTCCCGCGCCAGCACCACCGCCTGCCGTATTTTCGGATACTCCACCAAGGCTGCTTCGATCTCCCCCAACTCCACACGGAATCCTCGGATCTTCACTTGATGATCCTTCCGCCCCAAAAACTCGATGTTCCCGTTCTCTAAATACCTCCCTAAATCCCCCGTCCGGTACATCCGCCCACCCGGATC
>JBAPOI010000544.1:0-4833 GCA_049279555.1 Candidatus Sulfotelmatobacter sp. | reverse complement strand
GCTGATGGCCGTGAAGAAAGTAGCCGAAGCCGAGCCGTACGGGTTCGCGGCTATGCGAGAGCAGACCGATCCGCGGCTAACAGCGATCCAGCGGCGCGCGGCGGCAGCCGGCGGATCGGAGCAGGTCCCGGCTGACGGCGGCTTTTTGGTGGCGCCTCAGTTCACTCAAGCCATCCTTCGCCGAATGTATTTGACCGGCGAAATCTTTGGCCGCTGCATGCCAATGCCGATCACGGACCCGAAAACGAATGCGGTCCGCTTCCCCCAGTTTTTCGAGAGCTCGAGAGCCAACGGCAGCCGTATGGGCGGCGTCTTTGCCTATTGGCAGAACGAGGCTGACGCGCTGGTTAACACCAAGCCAAAGTTCAAGGCCTGCGAGCTCAAGGCGGAAAAGCTCACCGGCTTGCTGTATCTCACCGACGAGCTAGCAACCGACACGGCGGCGCTCGATGTCTGGGCAAGCTACGCGTTTTCTTCTGAAATCCTCTTTCGTTTGGAGAATTGCATTCTGAACGGCACCGGCGCCGGCCAGCCTTTGGGCATCGTTGGCGCGCCAGGCACGCTCTCGATTGCGAAGCAGACCGACCAAACGGCCGGTACGATCGTGCCTCAGAATATCGTGCAGATGGTCTCGCAGCTGTGGAGCGCGAGCCGTCGGAACGCGGTGTTTCTCTACAATCAGCAGCTCTTGCCCCAGCTCATGACACTCGCCCTTTCTGTCGGCACGGGCGGTTCTGAATCGCGACTGTTCCACTACTGCTCAGACGACAGCGGGTGCGACTACCTGGCCGGCATCCCTGCCATGCCGTCCGAGTACTGCCAGGTCCCAGGCACGCCAGGCGATTTGATCCTCGCAGACTTCAGCCGGTACGTGCTGGCAATGCGCGACGACAGCCCGCAGGCGGCCGCCTCGATTCACGTCAAGTTTCTGACCGACGAGGTAGCCTTCCGCTTCACGTTCAGGGTCAATGGCCAGCCGATCGATGAAATTGCTATCACGCCCCTGAACGGTTCGACCCAGGTCTCACCGATGGTGGTGCTCGCTGCGCGATGAAGAAATGGGCAAACGTCATCACACACGCGGTTTTCTTCGCTGGGCTCTTAAGCTTAGCGATCGCGGGCGCCATGGTCTACCGCCCGCTGGGCGTGCTGATCTTAGGAGCGGAGCTCACCTGGCTGGCTATTCTCAGCTCGCAGGGCAATCCGCATTAAACGAGAAGCTTGACGCGTCGACCAGGCGTCGGCGTGTTGAGCGAAGGCCAACGGGATCCGGGCTTTCCTTGCGTCGGGGTTTCCGGACCCTGTTGGCAAACCGGACGGTCTCGAGGTCTGCCGCGCTCCCTCGGCCGTCCGATCTTTTTGTGAGGTGAAAACGAATGATCGTTGACTTTGTGACTGAGAATGGGCGGCCGCTGAAGCTCGGCACGTTGACCTTCAACCAGATGAAACGCTGGGCCGAGGGCCACGCCAAGGCGAAGGCCGGTCCTGATTACACCATCGTTGCGCATGAGGTTATCAGGCAGGTGATCGCCGACAGCCTCGCAAATGGCGGCGAAGCCATAGATGCAGCCCAGCTTTTCGACATTCTGACAGGGGCGGATCTGATCGGCTGTATGCGGGAAATCACGCGCATTTCCATTCCGGCAAAGCCAAAACCTAAGTTCTTCCAGCGGTTCTAAAAAGGAGCATTTTTATGGCTCTCGGCAACCTCGCCATAATCGTGGGTGGTGACATTAGCGGACTTCAGTCTGCCATGCTATCGGCTCAGGAGTCCGTGGCGACGGCCTGCGAGCAGGCCGGTCTGAAGCTGGAAGGGCTTAGCACCTCAATCGGCGGCATCTCGACCGGCGCCGGCGAAGCGATGGAGGGCTTGACGACCGCGTTCACGCCTTTGGCCAACTTCCTCAGTACGGCGGTGGCAAATCCGTTCACGGCTGCTATTGCGGTCGTAGGCGGGATCGGCGTGGCGGCTTTCGAAGCCGGCGAAACCTTCGAAACGGCGATGAACACCATGGAGCGGGCGACCGGCGCAAGCGGGCAGGCACTTGAGGACATGGGCACGACCGCGTCGACCTTGTTCAGTGACCTGCCGGTCTCAATGGGCACCATAACCAGCGTGCTCGACACCCTTGAGCAGCATCTGGGAACGACAGGCGACGATCTGGGAACGCTGGGGACGGCGTTTGTGAACCTCGGCATCGACACCGGACAGAGCGCGGGAGAGCTGGCCTCGTCCGCAAGCGCCATGTCGCTCCAGTGGCACCAGGCCGCCACCGATATTCCGTTTGATCTCGACCAGCTCCTGACTGCCTCACAAAATACCGGTGTGTCGGTCCAGGACCTGATCAACTCCATGACCTCGGCGGGTCCCATCCTGCTAGGCATGGGTTTTAGCTTCACAGAAGCTGCGGCGCTACTCGCTCAATTTGGGCAGGACGGCATCACTACCCAGCAGACCGTCTCCGGACTGCGGACGCTCTTCCAGTCGATGTCCGCTCAGGACATCCCAAACATGAAAGAGCAGTTTATGTATCTAGTGCAGCAGATACAGGCAGCTCCGGACCCGACAACCGCGATGAACGAAGCAATGGAAGAGTTCGGGAAGCGTGGGATGAACATGTCCGCGGCGATTCAGGCGGGTGCAGGATCGATCGACACGCTGGTGCAAAAGATGCAAGCCAGCGCGGGAACGGTGAACGCTACCGCCGCATCCACCCAAGATCTCAGCCAGAAATGGCAGGAACTCAAGAACGCCACCGAGGCGATGCTCGCTCCGATCGGCGTGCAGCTTGTTGCTGCGCTGAGCGGCGTGGTCGACATGCTGAAGACGATGAACCTGGTCGCGACAGACAGCACGGCCGCCTGGAACTTCCTTATGGCCGCGGCCGCGGTTGCCACCGGCAACTATGGCCTGCTCGGTACGGCGATCGGCACCACGAGCGATGCCGCGACAAAGCAGGCACCGGCGCTGGGGAACCTATCCACAGGCCTCGACCTCATGCAGGGCGGCGCCGATGTCACAAAGCAGGCGTTTGACGCACTGAGCGGCTCAGTGACGGCGAATACCACGGCGACCAACCAGGGCTGGCAAAGCTCGGCCCAGATCGCCGCGGCGAAGAAAGCCGAAGCGGATGCGGTTAAAGCGGCTGCAGAGCAAACTCAGTTCGAAACCGCTCAAGATAAGACCGCGAACGAGATGCTCGACACGCGCAACGCGACGATCGACTTCTTTACGAAAGCCGCCGAGGGAGCCAAGCTCTCACAGGAAGACTGGAAGGAGACAACTGTCGACTGGGGCGCATCAACACAAACAGCCTATGAAGGCTCGACCGAGCAGATGATGGGCTACAGCAACGTTCTAGACACGACGGGAACGGGGCTTACAACCTTCGGAAACTTTGCGTTGGACGCGGTTTCGGCTCAGCTCCAGTTGAACGACAGCCTGGCCAGCGTCGGAGTGACCTCCGAGGATCTGACCAACAATAAACTGAATGACCTAAACAACAAGCTCGTGACTCTAAACCAGAGCTACTCAGATGGAAACACGTCGCTGACTGATTACATCAACGGCACGACTGCGACCACTGACAAAATCGCGGATCTGGCCTCCGGCATTGATCCGCTCAACACGGTGCTCGTTACCCTCGGGCAAACCAACATCGTGACCGCGAACACAAACACGGCCAAATGGTCCGCGGCGCTGGAAACCTTGGTGACGGACGTGGGCGGCGTCGCCGACAGCATGTCGCCCACCGCGTTGCAGCTCACCGTCGACAACGTCAATCAGAAGCTGGCGGATGCAGCGGCGGCAAGCGATGGCCTGGGGCAAGCTTACGGGAACCTGAACACGAAGACCACCACACAGTGGGCGGCAATCGAGAAGACCAACACAGACTCGATCAACGCAATCGTTCAGGCGACCGCCGGCGCGGCAGATCCAAACAGCGGCACTCTCATCACGGCCTGGACCAACTACTATTCGGCCAAGCTCACCATGGATAAGGCGCAAGACCTCAGTCAGGTCGCTGCAGACCAGTCCATGCTCGACAGCCTCAAGCAGCAGGAATCAATTGCCATCGACGCCGGATCCGGCACTTTAACCGGACTCTGGAGCGACTATTACGCGGCCATCACGCAGGCTGAGACAACCTTTTCTACCACGGTTGCGAACGATCTGTTCAACGGCTCCGGATCGCTCTTTAGCAAACTCGGCACTGCCCTGACCGACCTCGGCAAGAATATCGCAACGGCTTTCGTCACCGACGCCGTTGACCGGTTCGTCAAGTTCGTCACGGCGAACCTGCTCAACGGCACATTGTTTTCGAGTCTCACCACCGCATTCACCAACCTCGGCACAACGATCTCCGGCGTCTTCTCGGGCGGCATCACGAGCCTTCAGCAGTTCATGCAAGCGCTGACGGGAGTATCGACGCCTGGCGCGACGACTCCCAGCTTTAGTGGGGCAGCAATCCCAGGCCTCGGTGGCGGAGCAACAACGGGTGGCGGTGTGCCGATCAACATACCAACTGGCGGAACGCTTGGTGCCGGTACAGGCACCATACCGATTATTGGCGGCGGGACTGATCCGATCGGCTCGGCAACCGACATAGGCGACGGTGGCGTAATCAGCATCGGCAGCGACGCTGGTTCTGCTGCGAGTTCTGGCGGCGGCCTCTTAAGCTCACTCGGAGGGCTCGCCGGGGCCATCAGCGGCGCGATCAGCGGTCTGGTCTCGGGCGTGATCACGGCTGTCGACAATACGATCCTTCAGCACCAGCAAGACAAGATTTTTGAAAACATCCAGACCGACACCGACATTATGCGTGAGTACAT
>JBAPOI010000543.1:0-3382 GCA_049279555.1 Candidatus Sulfotelmatobacter sp. | reverse complement strand
AAACAATCGCGCGGAGATCGAAGATGGTCACGCGATACAGCTGAGATGAGCACTGCCGGGCTTTGCCCGGCGGACAGCCGGGGCGGCTGTCCCTACATGGAGCCCTTTACACTACTGCTGTTGCTTCCTGCTTTAGCTTTTCTGCTTGATAGTGCGTGGTCAGCGCTTCGATCAGCGGCTGGAGTTTGCCATCCATGACCTGTTCGAGTTGGTGGATGGTGAAGCCGATGCGGTGATCCGTGAGGCGGTTCTGCGGGAAGTTGTAGGTGCGGATCTTCTCGCTGCGATCGCCGGAGCCGACCATGGCTTTACGCTCTTTGGCCAGCGCCTGCTGCTGTTTTTCCATCTCGATCTCGTAAAGGCGGGAGCGCAGCACGCGCATGCCTTTTTCGCGATTCTTGATTTGCGACTTCTCGTCCTGGCAACTAACGACCGTGTTCGTTGGAATATGGGTGATGCGGACGGCGGAGTACGTCGTATTCACCGATTGGCCACCGGGACCGGAGGAACAGAACGTGTCGATGCGCAGGTCTTTGGCTTCGATTTTGATGTCGACGTCTTCCGCCTCGGGCAGGACCGCGACGGTCACTGCGGAGGTATGCACGCGTCCCTGCTGCTCAGTCGCGGGAACGCGCTGCACGCGGTGAACGCCGCTTTCATATTTGAGCTGAGAAAAGACGCGGTTGCCTTCGATGATGGCGATGACTTCTTTGAGACCACCTGCCGATGACTCCGACGATGAGAGGACTTCGACCTTCCAACGTTGAGACTCGGCGTAGCGCGTATACATGCGGAAGATTTCGGCGGCGAACAGCGTTGCCTCGTCTCCGCCGGTTCCGGCGCGGATTTCGAGGATGATGTTTTTCTCGTCGTTGGGATCTTTGGGCAGCAGAAGGACTTTTAGCTCTTCTTCGATAGCGGTAACGCGTGGCTCGAGTTTATTGAGTTCTTCCTGAGCGTAAGCGCGCATCTCGGGATCTTTTTCATCGGCGAGCATGGCTTTACTTTCGGCGATGCCGCGGGTGAGGTCTTTGTATTCCCGGTATTTCTCGACGATGGGCACAATTTCGCTGTGCGCTTTGGCGGTCTTTTGGTATCTCGCGGAATCGTTGACGATATCCGGCGAGGCGAGAGCGCTGGTGAGTTCTTCGTAACGGGCTTCGATTTGGTCTAGACGTTCAAACATTGAGATCAGCTTCCAGTCGCACTTGTAATTGTATTCGCGTCAAGCTCGCCCGGGACATTCGCGGCTTGATTATCGTACATCGCATCCACGGCTCACCTCGGGCGCTAAAGCGCGATGATATCTTGAGCACTAAGTGGCACGACTGAAGTCGTGCCCTTCCCGGGCCTTTCCTTAAGAGCTCAATTTTGAAGAGGATTTCGCGGCGGGGCCGCTAGGCAATGACCAATTCGCCGCCGCGTTCTTTTTCAAGGCCCATGGCTTGGTCTAGGGCGGTGATAGCGCATTGGGCCATCTCATCGGACGGAGGCTGGGTGGTGATACGTTGCAGCCAGAGGCCGGGGGCAGTCATCAGGGCGAAAAGAGAGCCGCGATGCTTTGCGGCGAAGCGAATCACCTCGTAAGACACTCCGGCGATTACCGGCAGCAGCGCAATGCGCGAAGCGAAACGTGCCCAGAAAGTGGTGTAGGGAATCAGCATGTAGAAGCCGATCGAGATCAGCATCACGGTCATCAGGAAGCTGGTGCCGCAGCGCGGGTGATATGTGGAATATTTCTGCACGGTGCTAGTAGAGAGCGGATCGCCATTCTCGAAGGCGAATACGGTTTTGTGCTCGGCGCCGTGATATTGGTAGACACGGCGAATGTCGGGGAACAGCGACACTCCCCAGATGAACATCAGGAAGAGGATAAGACGTACTGCGCCATCGATCAGGTTAAACACAATCTGGCCACCGAGGGCCGGATTGAACTTTTTCAGCTCCGTGGCCGCCAGCAGTGGCAGGTATTTGTACATGAAGATGAAGAACGCGAGGGAGAGGATTACGTTTCCGGCGGCCAGCCATCCGCTGATGGTGGCGGCTTTTTCGCGGGATTTGGATTTGGTGGAACCCGCAGCGCCGGCGTTTTTGGAAGATTCCGCTTCGCTTCGCTTCAGCGGCACGGGCGAGGCGCCCGTGGCCACATGGTCCTTCTCAGCATCGGCTCTCTCAGTGGCCTCATTGCTTTGCATTACGTCTTCGATTGCGACGTTGGCGGAGAAGCGCAGGGCGCGGTAGCCGAGGGACATGGCATAACCGAGCGTCATTACTCCGCGGACGATGGGCCAGGCCATCCATTTGTGCTTCTCCGAGGGACGATCGAGCGGTTCGCTCATGGTGACCACTTCGCCAGAGGGCTTGCGGCAGGCGATGGCCCAGGCGTGCGGAGAACGCATCATCACGCCCTCAAGCACGGCTTGCCCGCCGACCAGAGTTTCTTCGCCGCTTTCGAGCGCGGGTAGAAGCTGCACGGCGATGAGAAAACGCACAAAATTTCGCAGATAGTGCACGATGGTTAGATGCTCCGGGGGGCGCGAACGCACCAAACTGTAGGGTATCACAGGCGATGACCGTGTTCCTACGGCGGGAAGGGGTAAATGCCTGAAATAGCGGGCTATTTGCCGGTTTCGGCGATGTGTGAATCTTTGTTTATTGTTTATTCTCGGAAAGATATCTGAACGCAACATGCGAAAGCTGGCTGAAAGCTGCGAGGCGATTGCCGCCACCACCAAGAAGCTGCTGAAGACAGGTATCGTCGCCGATTACCTGAAATCGCGGAGCGCGGAAGAGGCCGCGGTGTCGGCGGTGTTCCTCTCTGGAAGAGCGTTTCCGGCGTGGGAGGAGACCACGCTGCAGGTGGGGGGGGCTTTGTTGTGGCAGGTGGTTCGGGAGCTTTCCGGCAGAGACGAAGCGGAGCTGGCCGCAGCGTATCGAAAGCAAGGTGACTTGGGGGCCGTGGCTGGGCAAGTTTTGCTGGAGCGGCCGGGGCAAGGACTCGGCGTTCTCGAAGTTGCCGGGAGCTTTCGGCAGATTGCCGCTGCGCGCGGGCCGGCGGCGAAAACTGAGTTGGTTCGCGATTTGCTGTTGAGGGCGAGGCCGCTCGAAGCCAAGTACATCGTGAAGATCATGACGGGCGATTTGCGGATTGGATTGAAGGAAAGCCTGGTCGAGGATGCGATCGCCAAAGCATATGGAAGCACGCTGCCGGAGGTGCAGCGGGCGAACATGCTGTTGGGGGATATTGGAGAAACGGTGAGGCTTGCCATCGAGGGCAAGCTGACGGTTGCGAGCATGCGTTTGTTTCATCCGCTGGGATTCATGCTGGCAAGTCCGATTGAGTCGGCTGAAGAAGGGTTGAATTATTTCGCCGAGGTTGCGG
>JBAPOI010000542.1:0-19741 GCA_049279555.1 Candidatus Sulfotelmatobacter sp. | reverse complement strand
TCAGTGCAGGTCACGGACGTGGTCGTCGTACAAGACCAGCCGGCCGGCGCCGAAACAGAACCGAATGTCGTGTTGGCTGGAATCGCCTCGGTAAAAGTTACTCCAGTCGCCGCAGCGGGACCATTATTGGTGACGGTTTGCGTATAAGTGATGTCGTTTCCGGGGTAAACGGTAAGCGGAGTAGCCGCTGTGCTCAAAGCGAGATCGGCTTGACTCGATGTGGCCACTACATCAGTAGCAATGGCCGAGTTAGCTCCAAACGCCTGATTGGTGGCGTTGACCGTGGCCGTATCGGTGATGACCGTCCCACTGGCCGTGCCGGCTGCAACTTGCACAACGAACTGCACCGTGCCACTTGAGCCCGCCGGGGCAGCCGGGGCGGTGCAGGTAATAGAACCCGAGGCACCCACAGCCAGAGGCGTGCATGTAGTTCCAGTTGGAACGGAAATCGAAACGAATGTCGTGCCGGGAGGAGTAGTGTCGGTAATCGTTGGATTCGTAGCTGTTGCGCTGCCAACGTTCGTGGCTGTCTGCGTATAAGTGATGTCGCTTCCTGCGATTACAGGATTCGGCGACGCAGAGTTGGTGACTGTCATTTCCGCCTGCGCCGTCGTCCCTACAATCGTGGATGCGCTGGCGGTGTTATTAGTAGAGTTCGGATCGCTCACCGAAGAACTTACTGCAGCCGTATCCGTAATCACCGTGCCGTTAGCCACCCCCGAGTTCACCTTGACCAACATCGTGAATGTGGCTGCGGTACTTCCGACCATAGCCGGATTGGTGCATACAACGTTACCGGTGGAACCGACGGCGGGTGTAACACAGGTCCAGCCCGCGGGAGCGGCGATCGAAAGAAATGTTGTGTTTGTAGGAACAGCTTCGACCAATGCGGCATTGTCGGCGGCACTGGGACCGTTGTTGGTGGCGATTTGTGTGTAAGTAATGCTGCTGCCTGCAGCGACCGGGTCTGGTGACGCGGCATTCGTCACACTTAGGTCAGCAACGGAAACAACGGTAGCTACGTCGGTGGCGCTGTCATTCGAAAGGTTGATCTCGCCTCCGCCGCTGACCAGCGCAGTATTCGTTACAGTAGATGGTGCGGTCGGCACCACGTTCGCATTGATCGTGATCGAGGGATAGAAACTATTCGCCGCAAGCACATTGGCATCAACGCAACTAACCGTCTGTGAGGCTATTGCGCAAGACCACCCTGTGCCACTGGCGCTGGTCGGAGTCAAGCCAAGCGGTAAGGTATCGTTCACTGTAACTGGACCGCTGGTCGTCCCGTAAGGGCTAAGGTTAGAAACCGGAATCGTGTAACTAGCCGTCAGTCCGCGAGTGAAGTTTCCAACGTGACTTTTCCCGAGCGTCATATCCGGAGTGCATTGCGCGCCCGACTGCGTGCCAGAAGTCTGCGAGATCGACGCATTTGTCACCGTGGTACCGGCCGCACCCGGTGTCGATCCATAGGGTACGCCGGGATTCAACGTGAGTCCGTTCGCACCACCGGCGACGCTGACACTGGCAGGAGCAGCGGAAATCAGCAACACACCGCCACCGCCACCGCCGCCGGGGCCGTGACGATTGCCGAGCGTATATGCCTGCGATGCCCATGCGTTCCCGCCATTGCCGCCATTCGCGCTGACCGTCAATCCGTTCTCGCCGCCGTTAGCGGAGAGAACCACGATGCTTCCACCCGCGCCACCGCCACCGCCAGCATCATTGGCTGTGCCGTTATATGCGTTTAATCCGTTGGCGCTAAGCGTCCCAATGCCGTTGAGTCCGTAGGTTCGAATAATGATGATGCCGCCGCCGGCCGAGCCGGAGCTGGCGAGAGTGTCGCCGTCAGAGTTATTGCGCGTACCAGCGCCGCCTCCACCGCCCATGGCAACGCGGTTGATGGTCGCGGGGAAAACCGTGCCACCTTCGCCGCCAACACTGAGGTTTGTATTCCACGAATCGCCGCCAAAACCTCCAGCGCCGCCATTACTGCCGCCTCCGCCGCCCGCGTTTTGATCGTTGGCTGGAGGGTCTCCATCTGTGCCGCCACCACCGGCATTGCCCGGTGCACCACGTGCGCTGCTACCATCGGTGCCAGCCGTCCCGCTCGGGTAGTCGGTCGTGGTCTTCAAGTAAGTGCCCCCGGACTCAACCCACAGCGGAGTTCCGGCGATGCCTTCTCCCTTGACCGCATCTACGCCATTTTCCACGACTCCGGTGTAAGCGGCTGGCGCAGCGTGTAGAAAATCTGTAACTGCCCCTCCTGCGTTGCCACTTAGTTGCATTCCCGCGCCTCCGCGGAAACCCAGGCCGTCGACAGATAAGGTTGCTCCATTCAGCGTCAGCGAGCTCGAAGTGTCGAGGACTAACACTCCGCCCGTGGAGCCGTTCCAGGCGAGCGCGGTCGGCGGAGTGGTTGCGTTGAACGAAGCCGTGGTGTATTGCGGCACCACAATCACCTGGTAAGTGCTCTGCCCGGCTGACGCGGAGGCTGCGGAAGCGTGATAAGCAAACACCAACCCGTTGCCTGAACCTGCTCCGGAGATTGGAACAGACCCGCCGCTGATCGCGCCCGTCGCAGTGACAAATTCATAGTTTCCTGCGCTGTTGAGGGTGGTAAATCCCTGGCCAGTACTGCCATTGCCATAGAGGACACTATTCGTGTCATTGATACTGGCGTCTTGCATTTGAATGACGAGCAGAAGATTTCCGGTAGCGATGGCTGCACCGGCTCCCGTTGGCGTCCCCACCGGGATCGACTGCGCGCCCGCAGCCACGCTTGCCGTGCCGGGATAATACGTGTTCAGAGTTCCCGTAAGGTTGGTTCCGGGAGCGGCTTGCGAGACTCCGGCGCAGGCGACCGATTGCACCGTGGCTACTGCGACGTATGTGTTGTTGCCGGTGTTTGGGTCCGGCGGAGTGTTCGAATCGGCGACCGTAGCAGTATTGGCATACGCGCCCGAGGTAGCCGCTTTGACGACCACGGCAACCGTTGCAGTGGCGCCGCTGGCGAATGGAGTTGGAAGCGTACACGTAATCGGTGGAGGAGCGGCAGTACAAGTTGTCCCTGCGCTGGGCGTGATCGATATCACCGCCATACTCGCAGGCCAGGTGTTGGTTAAAACGACGTTGTTCGCAGCGGAAGTTCCATTATTCGTGACAGTGACGTTGTAGGTTGTATTTTGTCCAACAAAAATTGCGCTCCCAACACTCGTCGTCACACCGATATCGGCGACGCTGGGGTTGATTGGAATTGCTCCCTGGGACCAGTTGAACGTGGCGTTCGTGGTGGCCGTGCCGGCGCGTGTTTCCACAACTGCGGCAGCATTGCTGCAGGTAAGAGTGGTCGCCGTGGATGCGGTACACGTGAAGGTTCCGTTGTTAGTGCCGTTATTGAACCCGGCGATAGTGAAGCTGTCTCCGGCAAAGCCATTGTTAATGCCACCGGTAATCGTTCCAACGTAAACTGCGCTCGTGCCTGCTGCCACAATTGCGGTCCCCGGGTCGGTTTCCGTAACTCCAGCCTTATTGTTGAGCGTCAGTGTAGTAGCGGTGGATGCGGTCGCGGTAAATGTTCCGTTGTTAGAGGCGTTAGTGAAACCTGTCACGGTGACGGTAACGCCTGCGTAGGCATTCCCTGTGCCGCCGGTGATCGTTCCGGTATAAACAGTGCCGGTTGTGACGGTTGCCGTAGCAGCGTGCGTTTGGGCAACTCCGTTCGGATTGTTGAGGGTAATCGTGGTCGTCGATGAGGCCGTACATGTGAAGGTGCCGTTGTCGTTGGCGTTGGTGAACCCCGTGACTACCACGGTGTCGCCGACGTACGCGTTGCCTCCTCCGCCTGTGATTGTTCCGGTATAAACAGTGTTGCCGCCAAAGCGATTGGCCACGCTCGAGAGAGTAAGGGCGACAGTGGTAGGCGCGACGGATGCGAGATTCAATCCGGTAGCGTTGCGCACCACCGACGTAAGAGCAAGGCTTTCGTTAAAGCTCTCCGAGACAGGCACGGCGGGAGCGCCGGCTCTGCTGCTGGCTGTGCCGGTTATGTCGAGAGACGCATTTGGATTGGTTCCGGACGTTGCATTCCACTGTTGAACCTGTGGACCATCCACCGTGATCGCACTCGTTCCCACCGCAAGCGTGTCAAAGATCATTCCGTTGATTACGCTGGTTACATTCACCTGAGAGTTGCACTGCGACGCAACCGGCACTGTGCTGGCGATGCAGCCCGCGACCGGACCATCCGCCGAAGCGAAGGTGCCGAAAGGTACAGTTTGGTCGACATCAGTAAACACGGTCGCGCCAGCCGTTACACCCACGGTCGCGCCAGTCGTGGGAATGTTGATGGAAACGATGATTGGCAGATTGGTTCCGGATGCTGGATTGAGCAAAGACCACACTTCTACCCGGCGTGTATTTGCGGCATCGTTGTGGGCGCCTTTGAGCGTGAGGGCGGTGCCGTTGTAGGTGACTCCGGTAACCGCTGTCGTAGGGCTGTTCGTGATGTTCATCGACACACCGACGAGCAGCGCGCGGTTCGTGGTCGTCGAAGTGGTGTGATTGAAAGTAAGTGTCTTCGTGCCTGCACCTGTCAGATCTGCCGTCGTGTTCGTGCTGGGATTCGTATCGACCGCGACCTGCGCGCGGGAAGAACTCGCAGCTAGGAGGACGGCAATCAGGCCTAGCGCGCCGAGAAGAATATTCGTTTTATTATCCGTGCCGCGCGCAGAGCGCGAATCTCTTACTCCACGCAAAAACCTGCCGGCCACGCGCTGTCCGCGGGCCGCGCCTTGCAGCAATTTACCACTGATTCCTTTTAGTTTCGCAACCACGATTTTTTCCCCGAGCCTCACTTCTTTGGCGAGGACAATACCTAGGATTTGGTCGCCGCGTACCGGGGGATCGTCTTGTTGTCCGCAATCGCCTCGAGTAATGAAAAGATTCTTATCAAAATCGAGAACCACGAGGCGGTGAACCCGGAAGCCGCTATGACCTTTCGTAAGTACAATATCGCCCTTCCGTAATTTGCTCACGATTACGGGAGTAACATAGACAATCTCGCGGTCACGAATGAGAGGGGACATACTGGCGCCGCGCGCCTCGAAACGCACGGTTAATCCTTGACTTAGCAGCTCCCGGCAGAGGGCTTCGAAGCCTTCTGAATCGGAGCCGCTGTTAGTCATGAAAGTGGAGGATTTTGTCGACGGCGCGCTGGTCAGGCTCGAACGAGTAGCGATAGCAGGGGACGGAATCGGCAAGTCGCTCCAAAAAACTCAATGCCGATTCCACATACTCATGCCGATGAAACGGAACGAAGGCGCGCGCGAATAATTCCGCGACCGCCTGGCTGGGGGAAAGACGGGTGATCACATTGCCGTGTCCATGCTCTAAAACGAAGACTCGTTGCAGGGGCGCGCTGTTGGGAGAAGCAAACATCGCCTCACCATGCCACGGCGTACCGTACATTCTCATGCCGCGGCTTTTTACTCTGTCATCCTGAGCGAAGTGATTGCTCCGCTTTGCGGAGCAATCACGCAGTCGAAGGATCCCTATGTTATCCAAAGCGCCAGCGGCGCGCATAGGAGTCTCTAGTTCGTCCGCCGCATGCCGCCAGACTTCATCCGGCCGAACGATAATGCGGTCGTCACTCAGAACTTCAACGTCTTCTCGATCAGTCCACAGCCGCGTAGTCGTGCTCTTCCCCGCGCCGGAGTGGCCGACAAATAAATTGCCCTCGCCATTCGCACGCACGATTCCAGTTCCGTGCAACTCGATCGCCGGCTCCTGTGTGAGGCGGTGCATGATTAGGAGTTCGTCCACGGGATATTCCAAAGAGGCACCCGGCAAAGGAAAGTCTGCAAAGCACTCCTCGCTCATCTGAAGCGCCGCCTCGGTGAAGCGATCATCGACTAACAGCCTCTTGTATATTCGCTCTCCAAAGACCGGCGTAGCAAAGTCAAATTGAAATCCTCCGTCGCATTCACACAAGCGCCACGTTGAATCGGAATCGAACAGCCGGCGTCCTGACGTGCGCTCCAGTGTCGGTGTCCACTCAACGCGTATATTGATTTCTGAGGTATCCGTCTCGACCGAAAACGGAAGTAATGAAGGGACTAGAGCAACGTCATCGCTGCATTCACCCACAACCTGTACCGAGACTGCTCCCACACAAAAGCTGCTGCGATGCACCACGTCTTCACACTTAGACGAACGTCGGTTAACGTCGTTCTCCATCCTGGTACCCGAACTCCCGAATGTTGCTACGATCCAACGCTGGCGCAAGGACCGATGGAAGTGCACGTTGATTGCACCGGCCCGCCTGTACCAGAGGTCTTGCAATGCCCTAGCACCGCTTCCTCGGGACGCAGGTTGATGGTCGTTAGACGCGGCGGCTCATATGCTCTCTTTGGATCACTTTTCTCCCGTCCAGAATTCATTCCACCCCCAATCGATACTTCGCGGTCAACGACCGCAACTTCCGCATCCCGCTGCCGCGCCTGGATTGTTGAGAATCGGCAGAATCTGCTGCGGCCCTACCCAACTTTCGACATCGATTTCCCGGTTTGCGATCCGTCGTGCCGACTCAAGCAATTCTTCGTGATGACTTCCGCCAAAGCAGAATTCGCACTCTCCGTGTGCAGGAATTTCAACTCCGATCGCGGCGGCCCGTAGATGCGCGACGTTGCACAGGAAGTCAACGGGACTCTCCTTGTCGCCGCTCTCCATTTCGCCATTCGCCGGGCACATGCCGCATAGCGATTGGATCCGGCACTCGATACACTTGGTCACCTGCGTACGCTTGCGCGTTCGAACATCGAGCAGAGAATGCTCCCATGTATGAGCCAATCCAGCCTGTCGAACGTCAAAAGTCTCTTGCTGAGAGATGACGCAAATGCTCATCTCTCCATAGGAGTTGATGGCGAATGAATTCATCCCACCGCCACAGAAATACACGGTATCGTTGTCTAACAAATTAGGGGGATTTTCCGCATCGTGCTTTGCCAGCCTGCGATATTCGCTCACACCTTTCGGAGCGGCCATGTCCAGCGCGACCACCTCTTCTGGCGTGAGCCGCACTGCCAGGGGACTCTGCGAACAATCGATCCGCGGGTTAATCTGGCCGTCGAATTTGAATTCCACGCCCAACTCTTCCTCGGCGAATTGCCGCATCGCCAAGATCTCATGCTTATTGATGCTGGTGGCGACTGTCTTTAACTTCAGCGGCAGGCCTCTATCGCGCAGTAACTTGATCGCGCGTATGCATCGATCATAAGAACCGGGAATCATGGTCAGCGCTTCGTAGGTTTCCTGAGTTCGTCCGTACAGTGTGATCTCGACAGAGAACGGCGGCCACTCCGCGAGATAATCCGCGATCTTTTCGTTGATGAGAATGCCATTGGTGAAGAGGGTGATCAGGAAACCTTTTTTCTTGGCGTAGGTGTAGATCTCGAGAAAATCTTTGCGGGCGAAAATTTCGCCGCCGGTGTAGAGAAGCCAGAAGCAGCCCATCTCGACCAGTTCGTCGAGCATGCGGAAGTGCTCTTCCGTGGTCATTTCACGGCTGCGGGCGTCCTGGTCGCCCATGGGTAGATTGTTGTAGCAGTGTTGGCATTCGAGCGGACAGCGACGCGTCACTTCAATCGACACCTGCATCGGCGCACGCTGCCCAACCTGGCGCTGGTGCAGGTCCGCGCTAAATGCCCCATAGGTCAACTGTTCCATACCCCTCCTGGTTCGCCAAGTTGCTGTGCGCTAGCGATCAATCCGCCCCTGCTGACAACTGCAGCGTCGATGATTCCATCGCAGGCATTGGAACGTTCGAACAGACTTCGACCAATCCCACGGCGAGCATGTCGTTTAGGAATTGCTTCGCATCGCGTTCCGCCTGTTCATGCTCGACCGAATATTCCGCTTCGACAACCTCGATCAACTCGGCGAGGCTCTTGGGAGTTTCCAACGTTTGCCAGATCAAAGACCCGGTTTCGTTGAAGCTGTAAATCGATGCGAGATCCCCGACTTTGCCGCGAATGGGCACAATCAACGTTTCCCCGGCGACCCGTCGCGAGACGACGGATTGCGAACGCACAAATACTTGATCCGAAGGCGGGCAAGAAGCAGCATCGAATGCCGGTTTTCGCTGCACAAACTCATCCATAGAAAGTTTTGATAGTTGCACTTCGATTACCGCAGAACTCCACGCACAAAGCAATCGGGCGTTTGGGCATAGGTATCCCAGTAGTTATCGCCTTCAGAGAGGCGCATCGCTTGCATTTTTCGAGGGATGAGGTGGTGTAACGATGGAGGGGTTACGTGGTCGAACCGTTCAATACGATGAAGAGTGTCGAATCGGTCAATTTTTTACTCTCGAATCTTTGTTCGGTTGCGGTAAAGGGATGGGTCCACTTGTTTCGCCATCGCTGCGATATCTAACTCCCGATCAAGAAATGTTCTGATGCTTTGCGAAGCGCCGATTGGGTCACGCAAAACTTCGTGATATGGCTGCCTCCTCACGAGAATTTCGCTTCTTTGGGCAAGCCATGCGTTCACTTGGTTGAGGTGTGCCCGGAGTCCCGCGATTAACGCCGCCTCCGGGACGGCCGCCCCCGACGTTCCTCGGCGGCGAATCATCTCGGCCTGCGAAGCAACCACTTCGGGCAACGGGCGCTCCATGAAGATGATTCGATAGGTGCGTCCAGCAGGCACGGCGAACAATAGCTGCGAGATAACCTTAACTGTTTTGCCTTCAGCTTCATCGATGCAAGAAGGTTCCTGCGGGAGCCGCTTGATTCGCTCCCACTCGCAGTAGCCACGAGGATTGTCGGTATCGGCTAGGCGTTCGCCGTCGGAAAGAATCGGCACGCCGCCCGCGGCCAGCATCTGCATCATGAGCGACGTGCCGGAGCGCGGCAGACCGGAGACGATGGTGATCACACTTCTACCTTTGTCTGCTGTTTGCGCCTTATGCGAAGAAAAATCTCGCGGTGCCTCACTGATTTTTCTATGTCACCGCCGGGTTGCGCATACAAAGCGCCCAGCCAGCGATGAGCTGCGATGAGTCCGGGAAGCATGCTGAGCGAAGTTTCAAACGCCAGCACCGCGCGATCCCGATGCCCGAGCCGCGCCAGGGAGACGCCTAAACAGAAATGGCCCATCGGCAGAAAGTGCTGCAAGCCTACCGCGAGCAACGCTTGCTCCGCCGCCGCCTCATTTTTGCGTTGCCGCAGTCGAGCGACGGCTAAGCCCAAATGCGCTTCGGGACTGTCGCCGTCGATGTCCAGTGCACGTTGAAAGGCTCGTTCCGCATCGTCAGTGCGCTTCTGGCGCAGATAAGTTTCGCCGATGCGTAAATGCAGATCCGGCAGGCGAGGATCAGCACTCTCGGCCTTTAGAAGGCGATCCAGAGCACCATCCATATCGCCCTCTTCAAAATGAATGATGCCCATCAGCAGATCGGCCCACGGCCGCGGCTTCGGCGTTTCGTCGGAGGGCGAAGCGTCCGGCACATCCTTCCTTTCTGCAATTGGTTCGGCTTCGATTTTGGGTTCAGCGTTCTCTTGCGCTGGTTGTTCCTTCCGCACAGGAGGCTTAGGCTTCAGCGTCAAGAGCTTTTCCAGCTGTTCTTTCGCTTCGACACGTCGGCCCAGCGCGAGATAACATTGAGCCAGATGCTGCATGAAGCGTGCTTCATCCGTCCACTTGCTCGTTAGTTCTTCGAACATCGACAGCGCGTCGGTATATCGACGCGCGTCGATGTATACGCGAGCGAGATTGTAGTGCTGTTCGCGTACAGCCACTGCGACTGCCTTCTCCTGGTCTTCGTTCAGCGGCTGAATGTAGCCAAGAGCGACAAATTGCTGCAGCACAGCCTGCGCCGCGGCAGGATCCATTCTCAAATCGGCCGGATGCATTCCGCATTCGCCTGGTTCGTTCTCCCAGCTCGGTATGCGCTCGATTGGCGGAGGCTCTTCAAAGGCTTGCACGAGTACGCGCCCATCCATATCTTCGCCGATTGGCAGTCCAAACAGAGTCAGGATGGTCGGGGTTACGTCAAGCAGAGTCGCACCATAAATTCTTTCATCCTGCTTGATATGATCGCCCTTCATGCAAACGATTCCGAACGGCCGATGCTGCACTGCCGACCCGGCTGGTTCCTGCGGGATGCCTCGCGGCCGCAGATGATCGGAATGAAAACCGTGATCTGACACAATCAGAACAGTCGTATCCGGACCGGCCAGATCGAGCAGAGTTTGCAGCATCATGTCATGGAAGCGGTAGGCGCTGTTGACCACGTCTTTGTAAATCTCAAACCGGTCCTCGGGAACTCCCTCCATGCGAGGCGGATGGTAGTTCATGAAACCGTGGCAGAAGTGGTCGATGCCGTTGTAGTAGACCGCAAGAAAATCCCAGGGCTCATGCTGCAAGATCCACGTCGCGGCATTATGAATCGAGCAGTTCTCCGACAGGATTTTTGAGAACGACTGCAGTCCTCTATCTTTTTCTTGATCGATTTCGGCGGCACGCGGAATCCAGGGCAGGATGGCCGCTTCCGTCACCTCGGCGGGATGCATGCGCAGAGCTGCAAATGTGTCGCGCATGCTTTCAGGATGAACCGCCCCGGGTGGCAACAGCCAAGGCTCGCCCAGCGGCGCTACCGCATAAGGGTAAAGGTCGGAAACAGAAATGCCGTTGATGGGCTCCGCTGGGTGCCCCGCGAACCAGCCGAGCACGTGCGCTTTGTGTCCGCGCTGCGTGAGAATGTTCCAGATCGCCTTCACCTTGCGCGAGGTGCTGGTGACGGGCCGTACGCCGCCGGTTTGCGGGTCGGGCTCCATGAATCCCCAGATTCCATGCTTATCCGGCCGCTTGCCGGTAGCGATGGAATTCCAAAGCATGGGAGAAAGAATGGGACGCAGCGTCGCCAGGTTTCCGATCACGCCGTGATTCACAAAGTCATTCAAGGTGGGCATCAGGCCCTGGTCAATGAGTGGATTGGCGATCTTCCAGTCGGCCGCATCCCAGCCGATAAGCAGTACTTTCTTGGCGAGAGGTTCAGTCATGGGATAGTCAAACGGGGAGGCGCGGTCCCTAGGGGAGAGGTAGTTTACTACATTTGCGCCCGCAAAAACACGCTACAAACACGGCTCGGCAAATACTTCAGGCCCGCGCAGGCCTATGTAAAGACGGCCTTTGCAGGAGGATACGAAGCCTAGCGGTCGTGAGCCAGAGCGAAGGCGATAATCGTATCGCCGCGGACTCCCGTATCTTTTTCAAGCTTCTCGAGTAAGACGGACTCGAGATCGTCTGGATCGGGATTCATTTTGCAGGCGGCAATTTCCTTGTCAGACGCGCCCTGGAAACAGAGTTCGCACACGCCTAAACCGTCATCAGAGCTGACCGGAGGCCCGAACACGCGGCAGGTCATTGGATGCGATTCGTAGAGTTCGCAGGTCCCGGTCGCTGGGTCGAGAACTGGACAGGGCTCATCATTTGCAAATTCAGAGAAGCGTTGAGCCGCATCGTCTCCTTGCTCCAGGATTCCGGTCACCGGGTCTCCGGGAAAATCTCTTGCCAGCCGCGCAACCGATTCACTAGCCCGCGCGCGTATACGCTTCGCACGCTCCGGTTCGCAGAGGGCGAGCTCAGCAAGGCCAAGCCGCAAGCGCCGGGCATCGAGCTGATTGATAGCAAATACTCCGATGCAACACTGCGTGCATCCAGAGCGACAGACAAGCCATTTGCCGCTGCGCTGGGTAGCGTCGGCCAAAGCAGCGTCAACGATCTGAATCAGTTTCTGGTCGTTATTCTTAACGTCCCTATCCTTGACGCGATCCTTAACGTGATCTTTACTTCGAAAATTCCCAGCTCTAAATTTATCTTCGACGTCACCGGAAGATGAAAAATGCCGCGCCATAACGATGAGGGAATCATACAATCTCATCGCTACGCGCGGCAGAACGTCGTTCAGAAATACATCTCCCGAATGGCGACGGAGCCGTGCCGATGCCTTGGCTCCAGTCGCCAGAAGCTCCCCACCCCTTCCCCCAAAGCGGTAAGGCTCCTCACTCGGGATTGATCTCACTGGAGGACCCGACTGGCCAGGCGGGTTAAGCCTAAGCTGTTTGGCCGCTGGTCACCCGTGAGCCTGACTACATTGGGATAGTGATCGGGCGATGAGAAACGTTTCATCGGCCCGGGAATTTCTTGCAGACAGGTCGATTCACGATAAAACCCGAAATGAGCTGCCACACGGCTCTGTACGCGGGTCTTCGATTTGAGTAAGATAGCTGCCACTTAATTAGGGCAGTCCCCGGAGCGTTCTCGTGCAATTCCACGCTTTCGATAGCCTTTACCTAGAGCAGCTTCGTGCCGGAGACTTCCGGACCCAGGAGCATTTTGTGTCTTATTTCAGCGAGTTGATTCGGTTGAAACTGGGCAAGCGTCTGCATTCCCGGCCGGAAATCGAAGATGCCCGGCAGGAGACTTTTACCCGCGTCCTCTCCGCATTGCGCCGGGATGATGGCGTACGCCAGCCGGAGCGGCTGGGTGCCTTCGTCAATTCCGTCTGCAACAATGTGTTGCTGGAGCACTACCGCTCAGCTTCTCAAGAGGCTCCCGGCGCAGAGGAGGAAGCCGCGGCCAATATTCCCGACCCCGCGCTAAGCGCGGTCGACATCATCGCCAACCGCGAGATACAACGAAAGGTTCGTCACATTCTTGACGAGCTCCCGGAAAAAGATCGCCGCCTGATCAAGGAAATATTCCTCGATGAACGCGATAAAGATGAAGTTTGCCGCGATCTGGGAGTGAACCGTGAATATTTAAGAGTTCTGCTGCATCGCGCCAAGAAGCTGTTTAAGTTTCTGTATCTAAAGTAGATAGATGGAAGCGCGCTGCAGCAGTAAAAACCGGCGAAACGTTTGGCGCTAATTTGTCACTATTTCTACAGTATGAGGAGAGCTTCTGCAATGGAACATAGTGAGGCGATCCAGTTAATGGCCGCCGAAAAATATCTGCTCGATGAACTGTCGGCCGATGTGAGGGATGAGTTCGAGGAGCATCTCTTTGGCTGTCACGAGTGCGCTATGGACATGCGCACGGCTTCGGTATTCCTGGAGCAAGGCAAGGCAGCATTGGCTGAACCTGAAGTCGCGACGGCAAGAGGAAGAGACCAAGACAAGTCGCGGCCCGGTCTCTTCGCCTGGTTGCGTCCGGCTTTTGCCATTCCTGCCATGGCCGCTCTTTTGCTGGTGATTGGGTATCAGAATCTGGTGACCCTGCCGCAACTGACGCGGTCGCTGAATAAACCGCAGCTTTTGCCCGCGACCACGGTCAATCTGCTTACTTACGGCACGAATGCTTCGCCGCTCATGGTCCATCGAGGCGAGGGCTTTCTCTTGAACGTAATTGCGCCGCCTGACCGTCGCTATCCGGCTTACCAGGCCGATTTGCGCAGCCCAGAGGGAGGAGTAGAATCGGTCGCGATTTCGGCTTCTGCCGACGATACCTGGCCAATCCGGTTTCCTGGGGCGGACCGGCAGAGTGGCACCTACCGGATCGTCGTCCACGGCGTGACGGCGGGCGGACAGAATGTAGAAGTTGGAGGGGCTTCTTTCCAGTTGCATGTACAGCAGTAAATCTCAAGGCGGGAGGAGATAAACTATGGCAGTCGCAGAGCTACCATTCACGGGCATACAGCGCGTCCATACTTACCATGGAGAGGCAGATCTCCTGGAGATGGAAGTCAAGGAGCCGTTTCACGAGAAGGTAAGACCACAGGCCAAAGTCGAGTTGTACGGCGGCGGCGAGCGCAGTCACTACCATTTCAAACACTCGGGGCCCTTCCGTGTGGAAGGCATCGCGTCGTATCAATCCGGCTACACTCAGGTCGCAGGAGCGCGCAGCCTGAAACACGAGCGCCGTTTTTCCACGCTGGTCACTTCGGTCGTTGAAGGACTGAATATTCTCGACGTTCTTACCGCGGATCGTGTGGTGGCGCAGATTTCCACCGCACATCCGATCGATGGCGCGGTGCCGGAAGTCTCGTTCCTCGGAACGCGCTTCGAGAACCTGAGAATCGCCGGACACAAGGTCGAGCTCGATTCCAATCTCGACATCCTCGGTCCAAGGCCAGTGCAGGACAAATCGTATTTCGATAACCAGACTGTGCTGGACCGGATGGCGCAGCAATATGAAAAACTCAGCAAGGATGAGAACCTTCCCGACTGGGCGAGAGAACGGTACCCGCACGACTGCGAAAAATGGAGAATCAAAGAGCAGGAAACTCGCACGGATATTGCGAAGTGCTCATTAGTCAATCGCGTGAACAGCGGCCAGAAGTCATTCGGACACGTGATCGATGTACCGCACTTTGGAAAATTTTTCCTGGGTGAGCTGACCATAAAGCGCGCACCAGCCAAAAACCCGAAAGACTTCGAGACTTACCGGTTCCATCTGACCATGGTTCGAATGGAGCTGGGCTGTGCGACATCGGCAACCGGTGGAAGCAGTACGGCGGATTCCAACGGCCAAGGTGGCGGCGCGAAGCACTAAGCCCAGGCGATCTAACAATTCGCCAACAGCTAGGCAATGCGAGGGTTCGTCTGATCCACGGTCAGCCGAATCCTCGCATAGGCTAGATTGATGTTGCGGGTCCACTAGGTTGCGGGTTGTCAGCAGGGACCAAGTAGCGATTTCCGCCGCCATTCACTCCGAGGGAAGCCACCGGAGTTGCTTTTCCGCCGTAGCCAACAGCAGCAAGAGAGAAACAAACCAACTGAACATACGAACCTCATCTTTACTAGGGGAAGGAGAGCGAATACACAAGACGCCTTCTGGCCTTTCAAGTAAAATCCTGCGAAAAGCGGAATGGCGAGCAACCACCAACCCTCGGGGCGCAGGCGGCTAGGTCTCGGTTCGGGGCAACTGCCCAAGCTGACCGTGCTGGTCCTCCTGATCCTGTTTTCCATCGGCTGTGTTCGGCGGCAGAACCCTCAGGCGGCATACGACCTTGCCTGGAACGCCTTTCTACGCGGCGACCTGATCCGCGCTCAAGAGAAGGCGAATAAAGGCTATGACCGCTTTCATGGAACTAGCCCTGAATGGGCGTGGAAATTCACCATCCTCCAAGCCAGGATCCTGTACGTACGGGGCATGTATGAAGATGTGCTAGTGCGGCTATCGTCCGAGACTTCCAGTCTACCGGCAGGTGAACCGGCCGTGCAGAAGAACCGGTTCCGGGGCCTCGCTTATGTGTTTCTGCATCGTTTCCCGGAGGCCGAGCAGCAGTTCGGTGAAGCGGAACAGATATGTGCGGTGTCGGAGAATCCCGCGTGCGTAGATGTGGTTGAATCTAGGGGCAGACTTGAAATGGAGCGAGGCAATTATGCGAAAGCACAGATTTTCTTCCTGCGCGTTCTAGCCGTTGCGCGGGCGAGCGACAACCGGCTCTGGGAGGCCGACACGCTGCTGGACTTGAGTTGGGCAGCGGCTGAGCAGACACATTTTGATGAAGAGATAGACTGGGCGGATGCCGCTCGTAGAATCGCTCTAGCGTTTGGGGCTGCCGACACTGCTCAGACCGCGCTCGGGGATATGGGTTACGCTTACTACAAACTCGGCGATCTCGAAAAAGCCGAGGGTATGTTTGTGGAGGCCAAGAACCAGGCTGAAAAGCTTGGACAGATCGCAAGCGAGGCTGGCTGGCTCACCAACGCAGGGTACGCCCATATGGACGCGGGTGACGTCTCTCTTGCCGAAGCGTCCTTCCGGCAATCCCTCGATCTATCTCGCAAGATCAACAGTCCGGGAGACATCATGGACTCCCTGACCGCGCTATCCGTTGTTTCCGAGCAATCCGGCAAACTCGAAGACGCGAAGCGTTATGCGGATGAGACGCTGGGCATGGCGCGGGCCGCCGGCAATGGACGCGACGTCGTCTCCCCGCTGCTGGTGGAAGGTCGTGTTGCCGCTCGGCAGCGTGACACGGTCGCTGCTGAGACTGCGTTTCAACAGGTCGCGGAATCCAAAGACACGCCGGTCTTTCTCAAGTGGGAAGCCGAGCGCTCCCTGGCACGGTTGTATGAAGATGAAAATCGTCGAGATTCTGCAGACAGCGAATATCAGACGGCATTAAGCACATTTGAAGCGGCGCGCTGCGGGCTTCATCAGCGTGTCGACCGCCGGTTGCCATTTCTCAGCAACGCCGTGCGCATCTACGAGGACTACATCCACTTTCTGGTGGCTCAAGGAAAAACGAACGACGCCTTGCGCGTTGCCGACTACGCTCGCGCCCGAACTCTGACTGAGGACCTGGGACGCGAGTGCAAAGCGAAGTTTGCGCCCGATCCGCTGAACGCGACGAAAATCGCGCGCAGCGCCGGCGGCACAATTCTGTTTTACGCGCTCGGCCAGGAGCATTCTTATCTCTGGGCGATCACGCCGCGTCAGGTCCGGTTGTTTCCGCTCACCGCCAATCGCCCTGAAATCGATGCGGCGGTGCAGCGCTATCGCAAGAAGCTCGAAGGACCTCCCGAGATTCTCGACGCCTCCAATGATGGGAGTACGCTCTACAAGATGCTGGTCGAACCAGCACAGGACTTGCTGAAGAAGGAAGCGTCGGCAAAAAACAGCACCGTCTTCATCATTCCTGACAGCGGCCTGAACAGTCTGAACTTTGAGACCCTGGTTCCCGAAAATGCGATTGCGACAACTTCAGCCTCGCAGCCGAAGCGATACTGGGTTGAAGACGTAACCGTCGCCAATGCCGCATCGCTCGGCATGTTGCCGGTGTCGCGTGGCCGAAGCTCCAACCTCGGCGGCAAGCTGTTGCTCATAGGCAATTCGGTCGCTCCGATTGCTGGGGCTGACAATCCGTATCCTGAATTGCCCAACTCCGCAGTCCAGATGGAAAACATCGAAAAGTATTTTCCAGCCGGACGGCGACAGGTTTTCGCGCGGGAGCGGGCGACGCCAGCCGCCTATCTCAACAGTCATCCGGAGAACTTCTCCTACATTCACTTTGTCGCGCATGGACTTGCCAGCCGGTCGGATCCTCTCGACTCGACCATTATTTTGAGCAGGGACCCAGCGTCCAACGAGGCACAGGACGAGTCCTTCAAACTCTACGCCCGCGACATTATCGGCACCCACCCCCTGCGAGCCGAACTGGTGACCATTTCCGCCTGCCAAAGCACTGGCACCCGCACGTATTCCGGAGAAGGCCTGGTCGGCCTTTCCTGGGCATTCCTGCGAGCTGGGGCGCGCAACGTGGTTGGAGCGCTTTGGGATGTTAGCGACACCTCGACCGCTCAGCTCATGGACAATTTTTACGGCGAACTCAAGCGCGGCAGGCCTCCGGAGGTGGCACTACGGTCGGCCAAACTGGCAATGCTCCACACCAACGAAGTCTCCCGCAGGCCGTTTTACTGGGCGCCTTTTCAGCTCTATACCGGTCGATGAACCAACTACAGTCAATTTCGGAGCGCACAGGGACGAATGCTGGAATAGAATAACCGCTTTGGCAGTCGTCTTTTTGGCACTCGTCGCTATGGCAGTCGGCACACAGCAATCGTCGCCTATGAGCAATCCGGAACTCTGGAAAAATTGGGAAGGCCGGGTAGTTGATGCAAGGTTTCCGCTGCTGCGGTGGCTGGGTGGTTCTAATCACAGCGCCGTATTTCTCACCGAGCGTGGTAGCGGCGAGCCGCAGAAGGCCGTTGTAAAACTCATCCCCGCAGAAAATTTGAATCAGGATGCACAGCTCTCGCGCTGGTCGGATGCCGCGAGACTTTCGCACCCTCATCTGATCCATCTGTTCGAATGCGGAAGCTGCCAGCTCGACGATACGCGGCTTCTCTATGTCGTGATGGAATACGCCGATGAGGACCTGGCGCAGATTCTTCCCTTGCGCGCGCTCGCACCTGGTGAGATATCCGAAATGCTCGAGCCGACGAGTCAAGCGTTGGCTTTTGTGCATCGGGCCGGATACATACATGGGAGCATCCAACCCTCGAACATTATGGCTGCCAGAGAGCAGCTTAAGATTTCTTCCGACGGCCTTTGCAAGCCCAGAGAGCGCCCTCGTGAGTCCACCGCTTACCAGGCACCCGAAGTCTCCGCGGAAGGCGTTTCGCCGGCGTCGGACGCGTGGTCTCTCGCAGCTACGCTGGTCGCAGCGTTCACGCAACGCGAGCCAGATCGAAACAATAATTCGGAGGCTGCCGTACCCGACGCACTTCCAGAGCCCTTCCGCGAAATTGCAACCCGATGTCTGCGCCGCGATCCCCGACAGCGATACACGGTCAGCGACATTCAGAGCCGGCTTCAAGGCGGCGGATCTGCTGAAGTGCGGACGATTGCGCCGCCCACTTCAAACGCAGGTCGCAGGCCGTGGGTCGTGGTACCGCTCGTCCTCGCAGCGCTCGTTTTGCTTGTGTTCGCAGGCAGGGAGTTTCTCCATCGACCGCCAACTCCAGCCGTGGAGATTGCCCCGGCGCAACCTCAACCAACAGACTCTAGACCGCCCAAAACACACCCGCCCGCACCGTCGCCGCAGAAGCAAACCGAAACGCGAGAAACAATTCGCGGCGCCGTGCTTCAGCAGGTTCTGCCGGAGGTATCGCGTAGCGCACAAAATACGATTCAGGGTAGAGTGAAAGTAATCGTTCGAGTTACGGTGGAAGCATCGGGAAATGTCTCGCAAGCAACGCTGACTTCTGCCGGACCTAGCAAATACTTTGCGAACAAAGCCGTGGCGGCGGCTCGCCAGTGGAAGTTTAAGCCCCCACAAGAAAACGGACAGGCGAAGGCCAGCGAGTGGCTCCTGCGCTTTCAGTTTGGACGAGGCTCCACGCAGGTCTTTCCTACTGAAGCAAAGCGTTAAGCCCGCCGGTCAGCTTTGGGATTGTTCGTGCTTCTTCAACTTCCAAACCATCTGCCGCAACATCCCAAGCAGAAATTCTGCGTCGCCTTGTTGCAGATGAAGACGCAGCACAAGACGCCGAACCGCCGCCTCAAATGATTCCGAGGAGTTGAGCTTCGGATAGCCGCTGGTCCGGAGCGCCTCAAATAAAGCATCCATCACTCGCTCGATCTCAGCCGATGAGGCTGGACTTCCCTTCTCTGGCGCAGCTCGGACGGCCGGATCGCGGGCCAATTCATACAGGCAAACCGCAACCGCCTGCCCCAAATTCATCGACAGATGCTCGTCATCGGTCGGTATATGCAGCAGCCAGTGACAATGACTCAACTCGGCGTTGGAAAGTCCAAATTTTTCGGATCCAAACAGTAGAGCACATGGTCCGGATGCAAGATGCCCGCGAATAACCGTCGCACCTATCTCCAACCGTTTCAAAGAATGGTGAAGATCGCGCCGACCAACTGCGGTAGTTCCGACGACAAGGGAGCAGTCTGCCACCGCCTCTGCGACAGTTTTGTATTCTTCGGCAGCAGTTAGTACCGCGGCAGCGCCAACGGCAGAGCGAGCCTCACGAAACGCCGCCTCGAACGGATTCACTACCCGCAGACGATGAAAACCAAAATTGCTCATCGCCCGGGCCGCAGCTCCGATGTTAAGAGGATTGCGCGCCTTTACTAGAACGACGCGTAGATTTTCGAATTCAGCGGGAACAGGCAAGCGATACATTTTACGTCAGCTTCCGCTGGCCAACGACTGGCAGGCTGGCAGATCGGTCGAAACGCACTCCATTTGGTCATGGTTACTCGCGCGAGGCCAGAGTGGGGA
>JBAPOI010000541.1:0-5348 GCA_049279555.1 Candidatus Sulfotelmatobacter sp. | reverse complement strand
GCGCAACCTGCTGCGCACCCACAGCCAGCAAGGCCGGCGACACCGCCGCCAGCAGCGACTCATCCAGCTCCAGCTTCCAAACCAGCGCCGAAACCCCAGGCCAAGCCCGCTGCTCCTCCGCCGACTGCTAGGCCGGCTCCGGCGAAACCGAAAAATCCACCTCCTCCGGGCAAGAAGGAACCACCAAACAACAAGGAGAAGAAGCCCAACTAAGAAGCATTTTTGCCAGCAGCGGAGTTTGTTTTATCTGGGATGGGCGTTACAACATGATCGACGCCCATCCCAGTTTCTAAATCTGTTAACAACCAGTCGCTCTGGTGGATCGTCTAACATCGATGTCCAGACCCACCTACATTCGAGGCGAAATCCTTCCGCCCCTGTCGAAGTCGATCGATGTCGCGGAAAAAACCTCGGCAGGCATCGCTTCGAATGAGGATCTCAACTACATTGCGACTTGGTTGGATGATCGATTTGAAATTCCAGGGACCGGCATTCGTTTCGGCTTGGATGCTCTGATTGGCTGGATTCCCGGCTTAGGCGATGCCCTCGCTGCTTTCGCATCGATGTTCATCGTTGCGTCCGCATGGAAGCGCGGTGCCGCACGCATCACAGTCCTGCGCATGATGCTGAACCTGACGATTGAAAATATTTTCGGCGCAATCCCGGTTGTCGGGGACTTTGCGCACGTCGCCTGGAAAGCGAATCGCCGTAATTACAACCTGCTCATCCGCGACCAACAGTCCGTGCGCCGTCATACATGGCAAGATTGGCTATTTGTCGTAGGTGCCTGCCTGCTGATCTGCGCGTTGTTTCTTGGCCCCGTCGTGCTTCTGGTCTATCTCTTCCGATCACATCACCTTTGGTGAAGAGCAAAGCAATCGCGTGACTATCCTTTTAGTGTTTCCGTCTTGCGGCGCACTTCGACCACAAACGCCGAATCCTTGATTGACTCTAGATTTATCTCCACATTCGCCAGCGCACCCGCAATCCCCGCCTGTGCCAGCGCCATCGCCGTCGTCAAGTCCGATTTCATATTCGGATTCGTAATCCCATCAAGACTCGTCGCAATCTGAGCAACCTCTCGCGCCTTCTCAGCGACCCCCAACGGTACGCTCGTCGCCTGTTTCAATCCAGCCTCGATCAGCGCCTCACCTTCCGACGCGCTCGCCGTCCTCGCCTGCTTGTAAGCCCTCATCACGGAGTTGTACGCCTCCGCATCCGCATCAATCGCAGCCTTCAGATCCTCCCGCAAACTCCCGAGCAATCCGATCGCCGCACTCAACTGCGCCTCATATTGCAGATACGCTTTCTTCCCTCGCGACATCGACGCCACCATCGTCGCCAGTCCCGCTGCCATTGCGCCTGCCGCCGCCGCCGCACTTCCACCGCCAGGGGTGGCCGTCGGGGCAGCAAGCTGTTCCACAAACGGCTCCACTCCCGCCCGCAAACCGCCCACCGCCGTCTTTCCGCCCATTACCGCAGTAAGACGATTTTCCAAAATCAGTGACGAATCGAAATTCTCCACCCGCAGGAACCACTCCGCTGCCTGCTCCAGAGCCTTCTTTGGAATCAATCCCACAATCTCGCTCGACACCGGCGTCACTCCATATCGCGCCGCCTCGCGCTTCACCATTTCAAAAACACGATGCACCGGCGTCTGTTCAAAATCCGTCAGATTCATCGAAACCTGCGCCATGCCGCGCACTAGAAATCCCGCGCCCTTCACGAACCGCATTCCACCGCTTGAAAACCGCACTGCCTTTGCAATCTTCTTCGCGATCTCGACATCCGGAGTATTCAGGAACACGTTGTAAGCGATCAGAAACTTTCGCGCTCCCACCACCGTCGCACCCGCCGTCGGATGCACTCTTGCCTCGCCAAAGTCCGGCTTCCGCGCCGCATTCGTCGCAATCTCAGCTCTTATCCCCTCAAACTGCCCGCGCCGGATGTTTTCCAGATTCTGCCGCTCCGGTGTAGCCGCGGCAGCTTCATACAGATAAACCGGAATCTCAAATCGCTTCCATATCTCCGCCCCCACCTGCCGCGCCATCGCCACGCAATCTTCAATCGTCACTCCATCGATCGGGATAAACGGCACCACGTCGGCCGCGCCCATCCGTGGATGCGCTCCCTGATGCACACAAAGATCAATCAACTCCGAGGCCTTCCCTACTCCACGAATCGCTGCCTCCTGTATCGCTTCGCGCTCACCCACCAGCGTAATCACGCACCGGTTGTGATCCGCGTCCATCTCGCGATCCAGCAGGTAAACTCCATCCATCTTCATGGCGTCAACGATGGCATCAACCTTTGCCTTGTCGCGCCCCTCCGAAAAATTCGGCACACACTCCACTAAAGTAGACATAGGCGAGAAGAATAGCTGGCGCTGAGGGATGGAAGCAAGAACGCCCGCCAAGAGGTAGTGGTGCAATTGAGGTCAAACTGCACCACTATCCGCCAAGACTAGGGATCAATTTGTGGAGCACTCATGTGGGGACAGCCGCCCTCGGCTGTCCGTCGAGCGAGCTCGACCTCTCTTCCTGCTCGCTCCCCTTGTTCTCCGCGCTTACTTTCCTACTTTCGCTTTGGCTTTCCTTCGCAACTAAGTTTAGAATTACGAAATTCGGCGGGCACCTTCGTCCATGGAAGAACAGATCAAGACGCCCCCTCCCGCAGTATCTGCGGACTCTGCTGCGGACGCCCTGGCCGGCACCACCGTTGGCCGCTTCGTCATCTCGAAGCGCCTCGGAGCCGGAGGCATGGGCCAGGTCTACGGCGCTGAAGACACCACCCTGAAGCGCTTTGTCGCCATCAAGCGCATGGCCCCGCAAGCCAAGTCTACCGAGGCCGACCGCAGACGTCTGCTCAAGGAAGCTCAACGTGCATCCGCCCTCAACCATCCCAACGTCGGTTCCATGTACGACGTGGTCGAGCATGCCGGCGAGCTCTGGCTCGTCATGGAGTTTGTGGAAGGCGAGACTTTGCGCGACCGCCTCCAGCGGCCCATCTCGACCGAAGAATTTTTCTCAATCGCTATCCAGTGCTGCGAAGGTCTGCAAGCCGCACACGAAAAAAGCATCATCCACGGCGATATCAAGCCTGAAAACATCATGCTCACCGCCGGAAACCGGGTGAAGATTCTCGATTTCGGCGTCGCCCGCCGCGCCTGGCGCGCCGGCACTCCGGACGACGCCACGCAGAGCATGCAAACCATGACAGCGAGCGGCGGTACTCCTGCCTACATGGCGCCGGAGGTCCTGCTCCAGCAGCCTGACGACGGACGCTCCGATCTTTTCTCTCTCGGCCTTGTGTTTTACGAGATGCTCGGCGGCGAGCAGCCCTTTAAAACCGCCAGTCTCGCCACCACCATCGCCCGCATCGTCCACACCGATCCGCCGCCGCTCAAGAACGTTCCCAGCCCCCTCGCCGCGATCATCTCCCGCGCCCTTGCCAAAGATCCCAACCTTCGCTATCCGAACGCCGCCACTTTGCTCCAAGACCTCCATCGCGTAGAACAAGGAGGAAAGCCCAAACGCACACTCTCATCACCAGGTTTTTTTCATCAGTTCCCCGCTCTTGCTGCGCTTGCGATTGTTGTGGTGGTTGTTGCCGTGCTCCTCGCCTATCGTCCGCTGCGTCGTTTGTTCTCACCCCACGCGACCAATAATGCCGCGCCCCAGGCCGCAGGTTTGCCGCAAACCAAAATTCTCGCAGTGCTTCCCTTCACCGCCGCCAATGCCGACCCCAAGCTCACCGCGCTCGGCGAGGGCTTGGTTGAGAACCTCGCCGCCAAGCTGAGCAAGCTGACTGAGGACCGCGCTTTCGAAGTAGTCCCGGTGCGCAATCTGCAGGAAAGGAAGGTTTCTACGCTGCCCGAAGCTGCCCACATGTTCGGCGCAAACCTCGGCCTGGCGCTCAGCCTTCAGCCTCAGGGCGACGAGTTGCTGAAGATCACCTACTCTCTGCTCGACGCGCAAAACGGCAACACATTAGGTGGTGATTCCCTAACCGTTCCTGTTGCTGACGCCTTCACCGTGGAACAAAATGTCACGGAAGGAACCGTCAAGGCTCTGCATCTGCAACTGCGCCCGGAAGAAGAAGCCGCACTGAAATATCACGGCACCGACAACGGAGCGGCCTACCGCTATTATCTGCAAGCCCAGGGCTACCTGCTCGACAGCAGCAAGGCTGAAAACCTCGACAATGCCGGGCTGATGGGGCGCGAAGCCCTCAAGCTCGATCCCAACTTCGGCATGGCCAAAGCCGTTCTCGGCGAGAGTTTATGGTTGAAGTATTCCGACACTAAGCAGAAGCAATGGATAGAGCCGGCTCAAGCCGACTGCAACGATGCTGTCAAACTCGGCAACGCCGGCGCTGCGGGGCACGCATGCCTGGGCCGCATCGACGATGGCACCGGCCATTATCCTGAAGCCATTGCTGAATTCCAACTCGCCCTCGGTCTCGAACCCACGAATGAAGAAGCTGCCGTCGGCCTGGCAAATTCCTACGAGCATGAGGGCAAGATCACCGAAGCCGAAAAGGCCTACCAGCAAGCTGTACAATCCCATCCTAACAGCCGCTACAGCTACAACGCTTTCGGCCTCTTCTACCTTCATCGCAACCAATACGACAAGGCGTTGGAGATGTATCGCAAGGTCGCCGAAATCGCTCCCGATTGGTATGGCACCTATGCCAACATCGGTTCGATTTACGACGAAATGGGTCAGTACGAGAAAGCAATCGATCCCTTAAAGAAATCGATCGCGATACGGCCCAGCTATGCCGGATACGTCAACCTCGGGGCCGCCTACTTTGGCATCAATAAATTCGACGACGCAGCCCAGGCCTATCAAGAGGCCATCAAGCTCGACCCGCAACAACATGTCACTTGGAGCAACTTGGGCGCAGCTTACTATTACGGGGGAAAGAAGGATCAAGCGACGGGTCCGTTTCGAAAGGCTGCTGAACTCGCATTAAGCGAATTAAAGGTAAATCCCCGCGACGCCGAATTGCTGAGCAGCCTGGCGAATTACTACTCCATGCTTGGAGATCGCAAGAACGCCCTCCTTTACCTTGGACAGGCCCTTCAATATGGCCACAACGATAAAGATGTGCTGCTCGATGCGGCGAGCGTGTATAACCAGTTAGGCGAAACGGGCTTGGCTCTTGAATGGTTGAGTAAAACGATGCAGGCCGGGTATACGGCCGATAAGATTCGAGCCCTGCACGAGTTTGATAATTTGTCGAATGTTCCGGGTTTCCAGCAGTTGATGAAGTCTAAGTAAATCCTCGGCAAATTCCGCCGGAGAGCATCCAGTTGGCGTTGCGGCACTCCACGGACCCCTTGG
>JBAPOI010000540.1:0-1859 GCA_049279555.1 Candidatus Sulfotelmatobacter sp. | reverse complement strand
CGCAAAGCCGGTTGACCGTCGCCCCCGGAACTTCCTTCGGCAACCCAGCCAAAAGCAGCGCCATGCGCGCCACGTTCCGATTATCTTCCCCCGCTTGATTAGCGCAGCCGTAAAGCACGTCGTCAAGCAGCCCCCAATCCACGCCAGGATTCCGCTCCACCAGCGCCCGAATCGGTATCGCCGCAAGATCGTCGGTACGAATCGCCGCCAGCGCACCACCATAACGCCCGATGGGTGTCCGAATCGCATCGCAAATATAAGCTTGATCCATGTCTCCAATTTTCGCACAAAACCGTACCGCCGGTTTACGCAGAATACATGCGAAGGAAGTCCCTGCATCAGTCGCGGCGCAGCCGCGGCTTCACGGTGGGAGCCCCGAATTTATTCGTGGGGGGAGAAGCGCTTTAGCGCTGGGCACCAAAATCTCTAGAAAGAGCAGCGCGGAACACGTTCGTGAACCGATGTCCTCGCTGGAACGACTATTCGGAAAAAGGTGCGTTTGCTACTAAGTCCGCGAAGTTCGGAGGAGCGAACCCCTCAACGTACCGGGTGCCGAAATCCCGAAGAATATTGTCAAAGCTGGTGGCCGGTTTGCGGCGAACGATGTTGCAAAGGGACGACTGGAGTTGATTCTTGAGTGCTAAGCGAGGAAACTCCGCGAGGATCGCGCGTTGTTTGTCTAGCGGAATTCGATCGAGACCAAACCCGATCGCGTCAACGGCGATTCCTGAATGGGTCATTGCGACCTCAGGCTCTTTGTAAAGAGCGATGGAGCGGGTGGTGTGAAGGGCGATCGCATCCCACACGACTTGCGTCTGCTGCGTCGAGATACCGCGCTCCTTCATAAACGCACGCGCTACATTGGCGCCGTCGACCTCGAACCGTTCCTCCGCCGTGTACCGGTCGGTCAAACCCAGATCGTGCAACACGGTGGAAACAGCGAGGAGTTCGGGGTCCAGCAAAGGTTTGGCGTTTTCTGAAAGCAGAATCCCAAATAGCCAGGAACGCATTACATGGTTGAAAAGATATGGCTCCGACGAACTCCGGGCCAGGTCAATCGCGTCGCGGACCAGACGCGTATCAGTTACTTTGATTCCTGCCAAAATCATGTTTAGGCCTCCGATCAAAATTGCGGGCGACCCTTCCTTTCAATATTCAAACCACTGGCTGAGTGCTTTGACCTTCGCCTCCGTGTAGGGCGGGAACAAATGTTCGATCGCGACGTCGGGCGGAGAAATGAGAACCGATTTAGCGTGCGTGAGAGCTTCAAAGCCATCCTTGCCGTAATAGTGACCGATGCCGGAGTATCCGACGCCTCCGAAGGGCATGGACTCCACAAATAGATGGACGTTCACCTGATTGATGGCTCCGCCGCCGAAGGATAAGCTCGCGAGAAAATGATCGATGGCCTTCTGGTCACGGCTGAAAAGAAAACCGGAAAGCGGCTTTGGACGCTCCTTCACCTCACGAATGGCCGCATCCATGTCTTTATAGGTGAGGATTGGTAGAATCGGCCCGAAGATTTCGTCCTCCATAATCGGGTCGTCCCAAGTGACCGGATACAAGATCGTCGGATCGAGGTAGCGCGCCTCGCGGTCGGCGGAACCTCCGGCCACAACCTTGCTCGGATCAATTAAAGATACGAACCGGTCAACGGCTTTCGGGCTGATGATGCGCGAGTAGTCGTCAGGCCTCCTCTTCGGATCGGTTCCGTACAACTCGATCACGGCCTTCTGGCATTCCTTTACAAACTCGTCGGCAATCGATTCTTGCACATAGGCATACCCGGGAGAGGTGCACCACTGCCCACCCCAGGCTGTTGCGCCCCAGACAATTTTCTTGGCCGCATCCGGGATGTT
>JBAPOI010000539.1:0-1605 GCA_049279555.1 Candidatus Sulfotelmatobacter sp. | reverse complement strand
AAAATGGACACACCGTACCGGCCGTTGAAACGCTGGAAAAATTCGCGCGCGCCCTCGAAGTTCCTCTGTATCAGCTTTTTTACGACGGCGACGAGCCGCCCAAACTCCCCAACCTCCCAAGGCGGCGTTCGGCGGGCGCGTTGGTGTGGGGCGATTCCGGCAAGGATGCCCGAACGCTGGCGAAGTTCCGCCAGTTGCTGAGCAAGGCTGACGAAGAGGACCGGCGACTGCTCCTGTTCATGGCAAAAAAAATGGTGAAGACGAAAACGGCGTCGTAGGCAGCCCGCTTGTTGCCTCGCGGAGTATCCGGGCGTGTCCAGCTCGCTTTCTGAAACTCGATCCCTCGCGCGACCCCGGGTTTCCCGAGTCCTAACGAATTACACTCGTTCTATGAGGGTGTACCCGTCTCCGTAGAACGCTACGGAGAGGCCGTACCAGTCCAGATTCATGCCTTCCAGCACCCAATGTACTGCGGCAGCCGGATGAGACCTATCCGGGCCGAAGTATGTGGATTCACCCATCGACTTGCCGGGATGTTCCGTCCACATCGCCCAGGAAGAGGGCGCAGCGTCCTGGAGGGCTTTGACATACAGCTTATATTTGGCGGTAAGGACGGCGCGACTCTTGGTTTCCAGCATATCGCACTCATTTGAAAAGTGCGGCTTGGATGTCCGGGCGATGTAGCATTGCTTGGCTCCCGGCAAGCTCAAAGCGGAAGTGTATGTCGTCTCGTCTCCCGTGCCGTGCGGGTCCACGCGAATGGCGGCGAAATCATCGGCGCGTTGATCCAGGATTTGCTTCATTTTGGCGGTGAGATTGTCCAGAGCAATCAGTCTTGCATTTGCCAGAAAGAGCAAAAGCAGCGCAGCCCAAAATAAATTTCGCCGTTTCATTTCAAATCCTCTCGTTACGGCTGGCCGTCCGTGTCCGGTTGCACGACGATCAGCAGCACGATCCCCACGACCGTGAACATGCGGAATGCCGGCTCCTGGCCGTTCCACATCCTCGATTGCCACATCAGGAACCACTCGGCCCCGACGGACAGAAACGCAACCAGCCACATCAGGAGACTTAGAGTGAGGGCAGCGACCGAAACGCGCTTGGCCAGATGAAATGCCGCCGCCGTTCCACGGAGCGCCATGACCATGCGGAAACCGCCCCACCAGCACAGAAGCATCGTTATGGATTCCCATGCGATGACCGACAGGTAGAAAGCAGTGTGCAACAGCGGCGAATGAATCGCGCGCCACATCCCGTGATTTCCGGGGAATGTATCGTCCATCATCATCACGTGCCGCACGAATTGGTAATTGGAATCGTAATCCGTGATGTTGTTGAAGACGACCAGGGAATAAAAAATGGCCACGCCAAAGACGAGTAGCGATTTAATTGTGCGAAGTGTCATGGTTTTGCCGCCGTGGAAAATGTACGGAAATAGGCTGTAAGAGCCGCGAGTGTTGCGTCATCGTACTGCGGATTTCCGGGCATCTGCGCCTGCGGATTTTTTGCGAGCGGCGCGCGTATGTAAGCGGCAAAATCCATGGGCGAACCTGCTGCCAGCGCCCCGAGGAATTCCCACGAGCGTCCCGATTTCCGCCCTCCCTC
>JBAPOI010000538.1:0-3644 GCA_049279555.1 Candidatus Sulfotelmatobacter sp. | reverse complement strand
GCTTGATAATCGCCAAAGAAGAACAATTTATTCTTGATAATCGGGCCGCCAATCGTACCGCCGAACTGCTGCCAACGGTCCGAAGGAATGAATTTTCCGGTAAGAGGATTTGCAGCGAACTGCGTAAAGGGATCGCGAGCCGCAGTCGCATCGGTACGCCGGAACCAGAAACCTTCTCCGTGAAAATCGTTACTTCCGGATCTAGTCTGTACGGTTACAACTCCGCCTAAGGCCTTGCCGAACTCGGCATCATAATTCTGCAGATCGATTTTGGTTTCCTGGATGGCGTCCAGATTCGGATTCACAACGATAATGCCCAGAATCGGATCCTGATTATCGGTTCCGTCCAGTTCAAACGCCGTGCCGCTGAAGTGCTGGCCATTCACAAAAATCTGCTGACTGCCTTGTGGGTTCTCCGTCGCCGCATGGCTCCAACCCACCATTTTCTGGGTTCCGGGAGACAGCAGTTCGAACGAGGTGAAGTTCCGATTCATGATCGGCAAGTCTTCTACGTACTTTTCGTTGAACTCGATCGACACATCGGCTCGGTCGGTCTTAAGCTGCTCAGATTCAGCTGTAACTTCCACCTGCTCACTTGTGGAACCAACCTGAAATTGCCCATCGATATGGACCTGCGCATCGGCAGAAACATCTATGTTCTTGAACTCAAGTACTTTAAAGCCGGCTCCCTCAATGCGCACGGTATAAGCATCCGGGATCAGATGGGTAACCGTGTAGTTGCCGCTTTCATTCGTGGTCGTCTGATCGGTCGTTCCTTTTGCCTGATCGACCACCGTCACTTTTGCGTTCGGAACCGCCGCGCCAGAGGGGTCTGTAACCGTACCAGCAATACTGCCGAAAATCGCCTGGCCGATAGCGTTCGGCGTCCACAGACCGCAGAAAATTACGAGTGCTGCCACGGCTGCGAGAGCTGACCTCTTCATGAGACTTCCTCCTGGCATCTAAAAACAATCTCCCCAAAACACACGAATGTCGTTCGTGCAGGAGCCTGCAAGTCGTAGTACAAAAGCACTACCGAATTAAGTTTCACTAGGTCTTATACCGTTAAACGGTGTAAATTATTGTTGTTGCAATTAGATAGAAAGCCAGTTACCCCTCTGTCACATGGCTTTGACCCGTAGTTACGCCGCCGGCCGGGAGCAATGCTTCCAGCAAATAGATAAGCTTATTAATAGTCATAGCCTCCGTGGCTCGGAATCGCTGTGCAAGCTGCTCCGCTATCTGGCCGAACACTCTCTAGACCATCCGGGTGTAGCCGTCAAGGAATATCAAATCGCCACTGAGGTTTTGGGCCGCCCGGGCGGATTCGATCCGCAAAGCGACTCGACCGTGCGAGTCCAAGCCGGACGTCTGCGTTTGAAACTGGCGGAATATTATTCGCACGAGGGACCGAACGACCCTGTCGTTGTGGAGCTGCCGAAAGGCTCCTATGCTCTCGCCTTCCACGTTCGCACTCCATCGCCTGTTCTGACCGAAGTAGTTCCTCGCGGTCAGAGTGCTGATCGCAGAAAGGGGGGACAGCCCTCGAACCGTGGGTGGATTATTGCCGTTGTGGCGTTATCGGTTTTCCTGGCTGCTTCGCTGGTGACAAGTGCTTTGCTATTCGCGACCCGCACTCGGACTCAGGCAGTCGCGAAGACATCGATTCCGGTTCCATACCGGGTATTCTGGGGCCGCCTCTCCGCCGGCTCGGAGCCACCATGGGTTATTTTCAGCAACGCGAACTTCGCAGGCCGGCCGGAGACCGGTATGCGGTACTTCAATGCCTCCTCCGATTCGCCAGCCGTCATCCTCGATCACTATACCGGCGTAGGAGAGGTATTGGCCGTTCACCAACTGGATCACGTCTTCGATCTTTTCAGCCAACAGCTTCGCGTGAAACGTGGCAGCCTGTTTTCTCTGGACGATGCGAAGAGCAACGACCTTATCTTCGTGGGGTCTCCGGCCGAGAACCTTACGCTCCGCGATCTCCCTGGAACTCAGGAGTTTATTTTTAAGCGAATCGAATCCGGACCACGCAAAGGAGACCTGGGGGTGCTCAATGCCCACCCGCAGCATGGCGAGGCGGCAATGTTTCTCGCCACCCTCCCCAAATTGCCGGTCACCGAGGACTATGCAGTGATTGCCCTTGTGCCCGGCATCGACCCTACGCGCTCGGTTCTCATTCTCGCCGGAACCACGACCTTCGGCACTCAAGCAGCGGCGGAATACGTCTGCCGGCAAGACTCCCTGACGGAATTGTTGCGGCGCTTAGGCGTCTCCAAAGCCGAGGACATGAGACCGTTCGAAGCTCTGCTGCACGTAAAAGTGGCGCACGGCGTTCCGGTGATTACGGATCTGGTCGCAGTGCGTAAGCGCGGCAACTAGGATAGGCGCTCGTAACTACTGTGGCGCGGGCGGAGCCAGGTGAGGATCCAACTCGACCGCTTTTCGATACTCCTTTCCTGCTTCATTTTTTATGCCTTTCTGCCTGAGCGCTGAACCGAGTTCGTAGTGCGCCAGCGCATAAGACGGCATCACGCGAATCGCCGAACGGAACTGCAGGATGGCTCCATCAAGATCGCCCGCAGTCAGCAGTCGGTGTCCGGAATTGGTAGCGAAAGTCGCGGCCTGCAGATCGGTCTTTGCTTTGGTCATCTCGGCGCCGGCCTTGCTTTCCGCCGCAGCTCCCGCAGAGTCTCCCAGTTGCCGCAGAACCGCCGCCAGCGTGGTGTGTGCCCCTGCGAAATCAGGATCGAGACGAATTGCCTGACGCAAAGCGTCGGACGACTCCGGCAGTTTGTTCATCTGTTTCAGAACCGTGCCCAGTGTGTAATATGCCTCGGCATACTCGGGCTGAACTTCGATGGCATGGCGCAATTGCTCCGCCGCACTCTGGAAATCTCCCGACTGCCATAAGGTGACTCCCAGGCTGTAATAGGCGTCAGCAAGATTTGGATCGAGGCGAATCGCCTCCTTCCATTCTGCAATCGCCGCTGGCAGATCGTCGGAAAGCTTGAGCGCCAGCGCAAGGTCATGATGCAAGCTCGCCTTTCCGGGATCCATTTTCAGCGCCGTGCGAAACTGCACGATCGCTCCGGCAAAGTCCGTTTTCTGCAGATACGCCGTTCCGAGGTTTCCCTGGAACCCGGCATCGTCTGGATGAAGCCGGATCGCTCCCTGAAATTCCTTGATAGCCGCGTCCGCGTCCCCGCGTTGCAGCATGGCAAGCGCAAGATTGTTGTGGGCCTCCGCATCGCCGGGGGAGAGCGTCGCTACTTTCCTGAACGCGGCCACTGCACGCTCTAAATCACCGCGCTGCTGAAGCACGAAGCCCAAGCGCGTCTGCAGCGGTGCAGCCTTCGGCTGCAGTTCGACCGCATGTTCATATGATCGCAGCGCCTCATCGGAATTGGCTTCCGCTTCCATTACGATCCCGCAGTAATACCAGGCCATCGCATCCTTTGGATCGAGTAGGAGAGCGTGGTCGAGCGCTTCTTTTGCTTTCTTGTTCTCCTTCTCGCCCGAAAACGCCGCGCCGAGATGAAAATAAGCAGATTCATCGTCTGGCTTTAGTTTCAACGCTTCGCGAAATTCATTTTCCGCATCGACAAATTTCGACTCCTGCGCGAAGAGTGATCCAA
>JBAPOI010000537.1:0-2643 GCA_049279555.1 Candidatus Sulfotelmatobacter sp. | reverse complement strand
TACGAACATCCACCAGAACCGCGGTGACTTGAGTTTCAAGGCGCTCCTCCAAATCGGCCGAACTCGCCGAGAGCTTGCTCGAGCGCGAGGAGGGCTTTTTTATAGGGCGACATAACTCAGCCGGAACGATGAGAGTAAGGCCCCGTACATATCGTGAGTTCCTAGAAGAATCTGTCTCATCATTTGTCAACTTTCGCTTGACTCCGACTTCCCGTGCCACTAATCTCTCAAGGTATCGAGGGGAAGGGGAACGGGCGGCGTGACTGCTCAAACGTTCCTGCCGTCCATAGACGTGCATCGGAGACTAACGCTCGTGACCTTGAGAACGCTGCCCACTGGGGCCCTCCTCGCCGTTGCTTTCCTGCTGACCGTCACCGTCCTCCGATCTCAGAGTCCCGCCGAAATAGGACGCGAAGCCGCCATTCCGCGCCACATGGCTGACGGTGAGGAATTCGATACGTCCATCCCAGACCTCGTCGCCTACGGGAAGAAGATATTTCAAGCTCACTTCACTGTGCAGGAGGGCGCCGGACGGCCGCTCACGAAGGGAACAGGCGCACCGCTCTCCGATAAAACTCAGCCGTTGGTCTTCCCGAGGAATGTAAATCGTGTCTCCGGCCCCGATTCCAACTCGTGCGCAGGTTGCCACAACCAGCCCGTCATCGGCGGCGCAGGAGACTTATCGAACAATGTGTTCGTGCTGGGCCAGCGCTTCGATTTTGCGGAGTTCAATTCGAACGATCGCACGCCAACCAAGGCAAACGTGGACGAACGCAGCCAGCAGGTGACATTGCAGTCCATCGCCAACAGTCGCACGACCCCTGGTTTGTTTGGGGCCGGATACTACGAGATGCTGGCACGCCAGATGACCGCCGATCTCCAGCGCATCCGCGACGGAATAAAACCGGGGGGACAGGCGGAACTCAAGTCGAAGTCGATTTCGTTCGGCGTCATATCACGGATGGCGGACGGCTCATGGAACACCTCGTCGGTGGAAGGCTTGCCGTCCGATTCCATCGCATCGTCAGACGCCCGACGTCCGCCGACACTGATCATTTTTCCTTTTCATCAGGCAGGCGCGGTTGTCTCTCTGAGGCAGTTCACGGTCAATGCGTTTAATCAGCACGAAGGAATGCAGGCGACAGAGCGTTTCGGCATTGGCACTGATCCCGACGGTGATGGAGTCGTGAATGAGTTGACCAGCGCGGACATAACTGCGTGCGCCATCTTCCAGGCAACGCTTGCCGTTCCGGGTCGGATCATCAGCCAAAGTCCTGAGATTCAGAGCGCGGCGAGAGAGGGCGAGCGATTGTTCCAACGTATCGGATGTGCATCGTGTCATGTGCCGGCGCTTCCATTGGACCAGCAAGGCTGGATCTATTCCGAACCGAATCCGTATAACCCAGCCGGAAACCTCCAGGTTGGACAAGCTCGAATTCTGTCAGTCGACTTGTCCAGCGACAATCTGCCTCAGCCGCGTTTGAAGCCCACGAACGGGGTCATCCTCGTGCCGCTCTATACCGATTTCAAACTGCATGACATCTGCAGTGGGCCAAACGATCCTAACCGCGAGTCTCTGAACCAGCAGCAGACGCCGGGATCGAAGCGGTTCTTTGATGGCAACGCACGGTTTCTGACGACCCGGTTGTGGAGCGTCGGCAGCAAGCCAAATTACTTCCATCACGGTCAGTTCACGACCATCCGCGAGGCAATACTGAACCATTTTGGCGAAGCTTCAGCTAGCCGCAAGGCCTTCGAGGCCCTCTACCCGTGGGGACAAGGTTCAATCATTGAGTTCTTAAAGTGTCTGCAAGTTCTTCCGCCCGGAACGAAGTCGTTAGAAATTGCGGAGGAGATGCAAGGCCGGTAGCGAAGGGCGAGACGCCAGAAGTAGCGCCCATCCGAGGCGTGAATCGAGAAAGGCTGGGAGGGAAGCCAGATGTTTCGAATTGAACGGAAACAAATCAGTTGCTTTACGCTGCTTGTATCGCTAATGGCTGCAGGCCTGGGGGCTGCCGCCGCGCAAGCACCGGCGCCGCAAGCAGCGCCTATCCCAACGGAACCACCTCCCAACAAGCAGTTGCCACTCGCTGCGCAACAGGCCGTGGGAGGCTTCTGGAGAACGGATTACTCGTTTAAGGCGTCCATCCGAATAACAAACAGTCTGGCCATCGCACCGCTGTCGGTGACCCCGGTTTTGTACATGGCCGATGGCACCGAATACACTCTTGCAACCGTGCAAGTGCCGCCGACGTCGGTTGTAACCGTGGCGGTCAACGATGCTCTCGCATCCGCTCCCTCGGCGGTGCTGCCTCACTTGTCTACGTATGGAAGCGCGGCGTTGAAGTACACTTGGCGTTGGCAATCCGCCGTCAGCGCATCAATTGTGAGCTTGGACGTTCCGCGTAGCCTCACTTTCACGTCCCGGTTTGTGGCGGCCCCCAAGAGCGGTGAAACGGAGCGTCAGCAGGTTGTCGACGGCTTGTGGTGGTTGCCGTACGTTGGGAGTGGAGGCTTTGTTTCCCTAGTGAACACGGCCCCGTCGGAAATCCAGGTGTCGCTTCAGATGTATGACTCTTCTGGGCAGGTTCTGAAGGCAGCAAACATGGCGGTTGCTTCCCGCGCCACAGCGCTCGTTGACCT
>JBAPOI010000536.1:0-2074 GCA_049279555.1 Candidatus Sulfotelmatobacter sp. | reverse complement strand
AGCGAGAAGATGCGTTGCCATAGGTCTGCCGGCAGCGGGCCCCTGGACAATAGCTGATCGACATGAGGAACGTGCCGCTTTTCAAACCGCGGGAGCTAAGTCGTGGGTAATCCGATCGGCACTCGTTGCCGAGCCGCGCAGCCAGCTCTTGTGCGGGCTCGATCAGTATTTTGCCGAACCTGAGTCAAGCGCCCGATTGCAAATCGAACATATATCGCCCATGGCTTTGACGCTCGCCAGCATTAGGAATTCTCAACCCGTTAGTGGAGACACGTTTGCGCAAACCGCGTCCTCGGAGGAGATTGAAAAAAGCACCTGATTCAAGCGTCCGATTTTCAGTTTAGTGTACCTCCAAGAGACAAGGAGGTCTCGCATGTCAGAGCAGCAACCACTGAGCCTACCAAGCCCCGAGCCAACACCAACCGACCAGCCCCAGCCAGAAGCGCAAGCACAGTCCGGCGGGAAGGCGCGCCGCCGGATCCCTAGCGCTGAGGAGTGCCTTGAGCTTCTCGGTAAGTTGTCCGGACTGGTGATTCTCGGTGTGATCAGGACTAATCAAGCGACCGCCATTCGGGGCGCTTTGCGTGATATTTTAGCATACCACCAGCGGTCGACTGGCGGATCCCAGGCGGGGGCGGGAGTGGACAGCCGCCTGTTAGAGATGCTCCCCAACCATCCTGAGCTTATGAATCTGCTCACGCCGTTTTTCTCGGATGAACAGGTGGCGCTCCTCATGAAAGGTGCCACGGATGGCAACCAACCGCAAACTCGACTTCTGCACGTCGCTCGTCCACTTGCAGCGGCAGTTGATCCGGTTTGATGGCCGCCCGTATTTGCCCGCCATTTACGGTGTAACGGACCGAAATCTGGTATTACGCTGCAGCCGCCAAACCGAAAAGAGCACGTTTTTAGTGAATACCATCCTATTCGAAGCTTGTGCGCATCCTGGTCTGCAGATGCTGTTTGTTTGCCCCCGGCAAGAACAATCCCGCGGTTTTAGCCGCACGCGACTCCTTCCGGCCATCGAGCAAAGCCCATTGATTTGTCGCACGCTGCTGGGCCAAAAACGGCGGCAGCTGCCGGTGATGAACCTGGAGTTCCAGAACGGATCTCGATTGTTCATCCGGGCCGCCTATAACTCAGCGGATGCCTGCCGGGGACTGAGTGCCCAGCTGCTCATGGTCGATGAGTTCCAAGACATCGCCCCGGGGTACCTGCCGGTGCTGCAAGAAACCCTGAGCCATGCCGCGGGCGGACGAATGTTACTCGTTTGTACACCCAAGTCCGTGGAAAACCATCTCGGGGGGGTTTTCTCGAATTCGACTGCCAACGAATGGAAAATTTACTGCCCCCGTTGCTGCCGCGGCGTCGCCTTAGATGAACGCTGCTTATTGGTAGCCACGCGGGCTCCGCACTCGGTGAGTGGGCAGAGTTTGGAGGCTGAGTTTTTCCCGACCTGAAGTGGCGCGATCGTCATGCCGCTGTCCTCGCCACAGCGGCTGCTAACCAGCAGTTTCATCGCGGCTCACCGAGCAGGGTATCGCCAGGCGGCGAATTCTCGAGTAGCTGTCCCGCACTAATCCTGACACTGTCTCGACGAACCCCGATCGATGATCGCGGATGGGCAATCGTCCGCTGTAGACCGGCCTAGGCTAAATAACGGCCCAGTTGGGGTCATAAGCTGTGACTGGCCAGCGGCTAACTATTTGGCCTGCACCCCAATCGACGAGCGCTGGCGGCGCCCAGCGGATTGGGTTTGGCGGCGCGCCGTCGGGATGGCAGTTTGACATTTTAAGCCGGCGCGCCGGCGCGGTGCCGGGGCGGTCTGGTTTTCATCACCAGGACCGCCCCGCAGGGCGGTCCGCTCACAAGGAGTTGTGCCCCATGATTGCGATTTTAAAAGACGATTTGACGGGCCACGGAACCAAGATCGTCTCGGACCAGTTTCTGGCCATCCTGCCGCAAATTCGCCGGCAAGCCTCCCTGGCCTTGCGATCGCTGCGAGGCGAGGTTCGAGAGGATCTGATCAGCGAGGTGGTCGCTAGCGCCTACTGCAGTTGGGTCAGGCTGATGG
>JBAPOI010000535.1:0-1718 GCA_049279555.1 Candidatus Sulfotelmatobacter sp. | reverse complement strand
GACAAGGAAGGGAAGCGGCGAGAGAAATAGCGCCGCAAAATTTTTGATGCGCGTGGCGGTCGGTGTTTCCGGCGGAGTGGCCGCTTACAAGGCGGCGGAACTGGTGCGCAAGCTCCAGCAGGAAGGCCTTGACGTGCAAGTGGTGATGACCAAAAGCGCGCAGGAATTCATCACGCCTCTTACCTTTGCCGCGCTCACCGGACAAAAAGTAATCACCGAAATGATTGTGGAAGAATCCGCCGGCGCAAATGTGGATAGTGCCATCGAGCATATCGCCGTGGCTCAGCGGATCGACCTGCTGGTCGTGGCTCCGGCCACCGCGAACGTGATCGCGAAAATGGCTCGCGGGGTCGCGGACGATTTTCTGACCACGCTGTATCTGGCAACGACCGCGCCCGTGGTCGTCGCTCCGGCCATGAACGTGAACATGTGGGAACACGCGGCGACGCAGGAGAATGTCGAGACGCTGCGAGCGCGCGGGGTTCACGTTGTCGCGCCGGAGGAAGGCTACCTTGCTTGCGGGATGACCGGGGCGGGACGCCTTGCCGGCGTGGATGCCATTGCGAGCGCTGTGCTTGCCCGCCTGGGAATCGCGCATGACCTGCAGGAAGAAACAGTGATCGTGACGGCAGGGCCCACTTGCGAGGACCTGGACCCCGTACGATTTCTGACCAATCGCTCTTCCGGCAAGATGGGATATGCGCTGGCGCAGGCGGCGGCCCGTCGCGGCGCGAGCGTAATCTTGATCAGCGGGCCCACGAGGCTCGAACCTCCTCAGGGTGTCCAGTTCGTTTCCGTGCGAACGACCGAGCAAATGCACCGAGCCGTGCTCGAACATTTTCCGCGCGCGACCGCGCTGATCATGGCCGCCGCGGTGGCGGATTACCGGCCCGTGGCGCCGCAGACGAAAAAATTGAAGCGCGTGAACGGCCGGCTGAATCTGGAGCTGGAATCCACGCTGGATATCCTTGCCGATGTCGCGGTGGGCAAAGGCGATCGCGTGCTTATTGGCTTTGCCGCGGAGACGGAGAACGTGGCCGCGCACGCGCGGGGCAAGCTGGAATCGAAGCAAGCCGATTTGATCGTCGCCAATGATGTGACGGCGGAAGGCGCGGGATTCGATCACGACACGAACGTCATTACACTGTATTTCCGCGATGGAACCGAGAAGGCGTATGCGCGCATGCCCAAGATTGACGCAGCCCACCGCATCCTCGATCAATTGAGCGCCTTGCGGCACGCGATGGGGCAACCCATAGGACAAGCGGGCGCGACGCATCGCGCGCGCTGACCTGCCGATGGATTCCTCACCAACGCAAACACAACGAGAAAAACTGGAAGCCTGGCTTCGCTACTACGAGGATTTGAATCTCGGTGCGTTTTATACCGACCGGAGAACCATGGGAAAACGCACGATCAAGCGACCGGCTTCGAACACACCCGCCGTCTTGCCTGCCATGCAGCCGGTGATGAGCAGCGCGCCGCCAAAGACCGCGCAGCCCGTTTCCGTGCTTCCCGCCGTGAATGCGGCGTCCCTGTTCGAGGTGCTCGACCGCGTGGAGGGCGATACGCTCGAAAGAATCCGCGAAGATCTCGGAGATTGCACACGCTGCCGCCTCCACAAGCAGCGCAACAAAATTGTTTTTGGACAAGGCAATCTGCGGGCTGAACTTGTTTTTGTCGGAGAAGGTCCCGGCCACGACGAAGACCTGCAAGGG
>JBAPOI010000534.1:0-2524 GCA_049279555.1 Candidatus Sulfotelmatobacter sp. | reverse complement strand
TCTCCGCACTCGGCACCTGGCCATCGTCTCCAGGATTGTCGAAAGCCAGCTTGGACACGATGGCCATGGGCGATGCGCCATTGCTGTCCGAGTAAATAACAACTACGTCAGCGTTGGCGACGCATCCCGGCTACACCGACGCGAAGCCTCGACCAAGACAACGCCCCGGGGTCGGGCTCCTGCAACGAACGCTGACTTCGCTTGCTGCCTTGGCAGCAGATCACCGTGGCGCGTACAGCGACCTGTTCAAACGCTGAAACTCGGAACCCTAGCTGGCAGGGAAGGGCGACGGGCTACGCTGGAAGGTACATCGGCGTTGCGGACCGCTGCGCGCAAGAAGGAGTCGCGCTGGGGGCGGTCGGAGCGGCCAGTGGCGGAATCGGCAGCATCTTGGTAGCGTAAACCGCAGCAGAACGAGGGTTGTTGTCATGATCGACGATCCGAATCCCGTGGAATGGCAGGCGCTTCAAGCCGGTGTCTGTCGGCTCTTCCGCGACATCGGGCTGGCCGCGGATACGGATGTGCCTCTGCAGACGCCGCGGGGCAGCGTCACCGTCGATGTCCATGCCATTGACGAGAACAGCGTGGACCGAATCCGGTACATCGTGGAGTGCAAGAACTGGGGTACGGCGGTCCCCCAGTCCGTGGTCCATTCGTTCACCACCGTGATGCACGAGACGGGGGCGAACATCGGCTTCATCGTTTCCCAGAAGGGGCTACAGAGCGGCGCCACCGACTATAGTAGAGCCGGTCGAGAAATGCCTATAATTCATAACAGAGGGCGTGGTTTGCCAAGACAGTAGGCAGCAGAGTTGTGGGGGGGGCATCAAGGATGAAGCCGATTATTCTCAACCCAAAACTCCGTCAAGAAATCGAACGACGCCGGCAGCAAACCCATGACAAACGTGTCGCTGAACGGTTGTCGGCCGTTCTTTGGGTTGCCGACGGCAAGAGCCGAGTCGCCGTCGCTGAATTGCTGGGCAGAGGAGTGCGGCAAATCGGTAATTGGTTGCGAGTGTTTCGTAACCAAGGCGTGGCGGCTCTTTGTACATTTCACTATGTAGGTGACCCTGGCCGATTGACGGCTGCACAGGTCTGTCGACTCAAAGAGGAAATCGAGAGCGGACGCTTTCACAACTCCAAACAGATACGGGGATGGATTCGAGAAACCTTTGAAGTTGCGTATTCGGCCAGTGGAGTGAAGGAAATGCTGCACCGGATTGGTGCCAGCTATCACCAAGTGAGTGGCTTTCTGTGGAAAGGCAACCCGGACAAGCAACAGGCATTTGTCAAAAAATACCGGCGTCACCAACGGGAGGCCCGACGGCCCGATGCTCCAAGAACACGCCGCTATCATGTAGACGCCTGCCACCCGATCTGGGGCGTGGATTTGATCTATTCCTGCTGGTTGCTCGTGGGGCAACGGTTCCTGGTTGGGATGGGCAGCGGCCGTAGCCGCTTGAATATCTTGGGAGCGTATTGTCCCGACGATCAGGAGTATCTGGATATACGTTTGACCCGGGATAACATTAACGGCGAACAAGTGGTCAATCTCCTGCGGGTACTTCGAGCCAACCACCCGGAGACCGAGTTATTTATCTTGTATGTGGACGGGGCCAAATACTACGACAGTCCGGTTGTTCGGGAGTGGTTGAATCGGCATCCGGAATTTCGCTTGGTGACCTTGCCAGCCTATTCGCCGAATCTGAACCTGATTGAGCGGCTGTGGAAGTTTTTGCGGCAAAGGGCCTTGAGCCGCTGGCACAAGACCTTTGCAGACATGCAGGCGGCCGTGTCCGCCGTGTTGGACCATCTATCGGCTTACCACGATGAATTGAGAACTCTAATGGTGGAAAAGTTTCACATCATCAAGAGAGATCAGATTCCGGACCAATACCAGACCACTGTTTGATTAAATCCAGGCGACCTAAATCGAAGTCCCAGGCCATTTCTCCCTAAGCCCCACTCCAGACGCCCGGCGGTTCGGAGTCCTGCCGGCCTTGGCACAAGTGGTCAATTTCTGGGTGATATAGCGATGTTAGAAAACAGGTATTTCTGGGACGGCTCTGGTATACACCGCGAATACGAACATCCGCGGCCTGACGTACGCCGAGCTGCAGCAGCGGTACATGACGGTCTGGTGGCGTAGGCACTTCTGCGTTCAGCTTGCCAGAGCGGCCGAGGACCTGCACTCGTACGTAGAGCCGATCAACTCCTTCCGGGAGAAGCGGGTCGCGCTGTGTTCAACGGATCAGAAGGCCGCGTTTGTGAAGCTCTACAATCGCTACGCCGCATTCGGGATGCTGATGTGGCTCCTGGATGTCGGCACCTTGGTGCCTCAGTATGTCACTGATCCGCCGGGTAGCATCGACGAGTACAAGGCGAAGTTCGTGTCAGTGCTGGGCGACGATTACCAGTTCCACTCTCGCTACTACCGGGATCTGCTGGCGGAAATGACGGCGAGAATCGCTTCCATGACGGAGCAGTTCCACGCCGTGTTCGGCAGGAACATTTTCGACGCGAG
>JBAPOI010000533.1:0-4885 GCA_049279555.1 Candidatus Sulfotelmatobacter sp. | reverse complement strand
CACCACCGGCTCGATGTTGAAGCCGGTCATGAACTTGATATCGTCCATCGCGAAGACGTTGGTGGGGTCAACCATCGCGATGGTGAGCGATGCGCCCACACGGCTCAGCGGCAGAATCTGATATCGTTTCGCGGTTTCGAAGGGAATCAGCTTGACGACGGCGGGGTCAATCTCGAAATAAGAAAGGTTAATGGCGGGAACGCCGTACTGTCGGGAGAGGAAATTCGTGACGTCCTCATCGGTGAGGAAGCCGAGCTTCACCAGCGCGGAGCCAAGGCGTACATTCTGCTCCTTCTGCGCCTTGGTTGCTTGTTCCAACTGCTCTGGGGTAATGATCTTCTCTTTGACGAGAAGGTCGCCCAGCCGTTGAGACATACGTCGATCTCCTGATCCACTTGAGTGGAACAATGCCCGACAATAATCCGGCATTTAACCCAAAGCGCTGCGTTTGCTTCGAAGGGAGAGCAACGTCTTTGCGTTGACACAAATTGTCAACGCAAGTCGATTACCTTACCAGTTACCGTAGTGCTTGAACTCGCCGTAAATTCAGCGGTCCGCAAAGCAGCCCACAAAACCCGCGCCAGATGAGCTTTTTTCGTGAGGCATAGCGAATCTCAACTTCAAGTACATGCACTTCAGTAAGTCCCGGCAGGACCATCCGGTAGTGGTGCAGTTCGGCCTTTGACACTGTGTTGTCATCCTGAGCGCAGCCGCTTTTCAGGCGAAGCGAAGGATCTCCTGCTCCAGCGGCCTCGCGCGTAAGCCCATGTAAACTGAGCCATGAGGAACTCCACCCTTGCCGGTTGATATGAAAGAGGATGAGATTCGAAGCTACTACCGCGCCTTATTTCAGGCGTGGGGTCCGCAACATTGGTGGCCGGCGCAGTCTCCGTTCGAAGTTATCGTCGGTGCGTTCCTCACTCAGAACACCGCGTGGACAAACGTCGAACAAGCTCTGGGAAATCTCCGCGCGGCGCACTTGCTCAGCGTAAGCGGCATACGCCGCGTGTCGCTGACGAAACTCGAACGTCTGATTCACCCTTCCGGCTATTTTCGCCAGAAAGCCAATCGACTGAAGCAGTTCATCGCGCATTTGGACAGGTATTACGCCGGCTCGTTAACGAAGTTATTGTCTCGCCCCACCGATCAGCTTCGCGAAGAACTCCTTAATCTAAATGGCATCGGGCCCGAAACCGCGGATTCCATTCTGCTCTACGCCGGAAATCATCCAGTGTTCGTAGTCGACGCATATACCCGGAGGATTCTGTTTCGCCACCAGATTCTCAGCGAGGATGCTACCTACGAAGAGATTCGGCAGGTATTTGAACGAGCTCTGGCGCCTTTGGCGGAGTCGGTAGACGCATCCACAGAAAATGGAAAGCCGCATTTGGAGTCCGGCTTTCGTGGCGCTGCACACCCTCCCTCGGTCATGAGCACAGCCAAGCGCACCGCCCTCACTCAGGTCTATAACGAGATGCACGGCTTGATTGTGGGCGTCGGCAAAAACTATTGCCGAAAATCACAGCCTCGTTGTGACGAATGCCCTTTACGGAAGTTTCTGCCTCGTGTGTAAGTGAAGAGTCCAGTCTGAGTTACCGTGTCAGGTCCTAGATCCTAGGTCTTGCGAAACGCTCCGAGGCTCACTGTTGAAGACGCATCCCTTTTGGCGATCGACGATTCTCGCGCTAGCGATTTGTTCAGTCTGCAGCGCTCAATCATTACGCCAGCATGCAGACCAAGCGGGTGTTCTGATTGGCACCGCGGTCCGCCCCTCGCTGCTTTCGGAGCGTGTGTACGCCTCCACCCTAGCTAGCGAATTCAACATGGTCGAAGCCGAAGATGCCCTGAAGTGGCTGACGCTAAGACCGGACAAAACCACTTTTGACTTCCGCCAGGGCGACGAGGTAGTTCGCTTCGCACGCGCCAACCAGATGAAGGTGCGCGGTCATTGCCTGGTTTGGGGGCGCTACAACCCAGCCTGGCTCACACAGGGCACTTTCACCGAAAACCAGATGTCGCGTCTTCTCCACGAACACATCGCACGAGTGATGAAGCACTACCGTGGCGAGGTTTTTGCATGGGACGTAGTCAACGAAGCTCTGGATGAAAATGGAAATGTGCGCGATTCGATCTGGTACAACCAGCCCGGCATCGGATTCGCCGAGCAAGGCGCGGGCTACATCGAACAGGCATTCCGCTGGGCTCATAAGGCTGATCCTCAGGCGTTGCTCTTTTACAACGAAGCCGAAGGCGAAGGCATGAACTATAAATCAGACGTAATCTATGCCATGGTCAGGGATTTCAAGCGGCGAGGCGTTCCGATCGATGGCGTGGGTTTGCAGATGCACGTGCCTGCGCTCGATGTTGATATTCCTGCCATCGCCGCCAATATTGCGCGGCTCACTGCGCTTGGCGTGCAGGTTCACATCACTGAACTCGACGTCTCCCTGCCGCTGAACTCCATCAGCAAAGCAGATGATAAAGATTTAATCCGTCAGTCCGATGTCTATCGTGGAATCGTGCGCGCATGCCTGAACAGCCCGGGTTGCACGGCGATCCAAACCTGGGGATTCACCGACAAATACTCCTGGATTGGATCGCACTCCCGCGGCACCCGTAGCCACGCGCTGCCCTTTGATCGAGCCTACCAGCCCAAGCCCGCCTATCGCGCCATCTACGAAGAACTCTCCGCAGGGCACCCCGCATCACACTGACGTCTGGCGTCAAACTGCGGCTGAGGGCCTACTCCGGCACAGGCCTCTCCAGTTGCTACATCTGCATCTATAATGACTTCCGGTCCACTATCGCTGCAAGCTCGTGACTGAGCTGCATACTATGGACTGCTGAACTCGCGTGGTGCAAACCGTTCCAACTCGGGCCCCGAAAACTTCCAATCGCAAGCGCCTTATAATCACGCTTGCGATTGCCGTCTTTCTTCTGCTCGCGATTCTGATTTCTCAAACCGCTTTTAACGAAACCATTCTCCGCCCGGACACCAATCAGCAGGTCATTGTCTTTTATGCTCTCTCGCTGCTGATCTCTTTGCTCTTCGTCGCTCTCACGTTTGTGTTGGCGCGCAATCTGCTCAAGCTATTTGCCGAGCGGCGTCTGGGCGTGCTGGGATCAAAGTTCCGCACTCGGATGGTAGTCGGCGCGCTGCTGCTTTCTTTCGTTCCAGTCATGGTGATGTATTGGTTCGCCTACGGGCTGATGAACCGCTCCATAAACATCTGGTTTTCCACTCCGGTGGAGGAGGTTCGCACGGATACCGATGCCATGGCTTCTCTGCTTGCGAGTTATGCCGACCAGAATGCGCGAGCCGAAGCAGTTGCGATCGCGGCTTCTCCAGAAACTCAGCGGGCATTTGAAGGCCATGGTTTCGCCTCCGCTGTCGAGGAATTTCATCGGCACGAACCCACGTTGCAAGGTGGCTTTGCCCTTGCGATTCAAAGTGGAGTTGCGGAAGCTAGCCTGGGTGCACCGGCGCCCTGGCCGATCTTGAAGGAGAAGCTGCCGCTCGTGCAGAATGCAGCAGGTCAGTCCGATCGCTTCACTTGGAACCAGACCGAATATGCTTTGGGCACAGCGCCGGTGAGAAATGACGGCTTAATTCTGGTTGCCCTGCCACTACCCCCGGAGCTTTCGAGAACGGTGAAGCAGATAGAGGCAAGTCAACAGCGCTACCTGCAACTGAGCCGCGAGCGGAGACACGTGCGTCAGACCTACATGGGCCTGCTTCTGCTGCTGACCATGATGGTCTTGTTCGTGACGACCTGGCTGGCTTTATTCCTTTCGAAGCTGGTAACACGGCCTCTCGCTGCGTTAGCCGAAGCCACGCAGGAAATCTCGCGAGGCCGTCTCGACTATCGCATTGAAGTAAGCGCCGCCGATGAAATTGGCGACTTGGTCCGTTCGTTCAATCGCATGGCGGGAGAGCTTGAAACCACCCGCCGACAGATCGAAGCATCGAGTCGTGACCTGAGTTCAGCCAACGCTGAACTCGACCAGCGCCGCCGCCAGATGGAAACCATCCTCGAAAGCATCCCAACCGGAGTTCTCTCGCTCGATGGCGACCGCTGCGTCACACATGCCAATCATGCTCTGTTGCGTATGTTCCACCCCGAGGGCTATATCGATGGACAGCACGTGCTGCTCGGGGCGCAGCTTGCAGACGTATTTCCGCAGGAAGTGTTGCTCGATCTGGAACCTTTGCTGCGTCGCGCCGATCGCATGGGCATGACCGCCAGCCAAATGGAGATGCCATTACACCGCGCATCTTTGAATGTGGCCGTCACTGTGGCCACGCTGCCCCGCCAGGGAGAACGCTCTGGTTATGTGCTCGTGTTCGAGGATCTTTCTGATCTGTTGAAAGCTCAGAAGCAGGCGGCATGGCGCGAGGTTGCGCGCCGCGTGGCGCATGAAATCAAGAATCCCCTCACGCCCATCGCGCTATCGGCAGAGCGTATCCAACGTCATCTGGAACGCGCAACGCCTTCCGATCCGCCCTCGCTCGAGGTCATACGCTCCTGCGCCGAAACCATCGCCGGCGCAGTCGAAACGGTGCGCCGGTTGGTCGACGAATTCTCGACTCTGGCGCGCTTTCCCGCGTCCAATCCGCATCCTGCGGATATCAACGAAATCATCGCGAATGCGCTTTCCATGTTTAATGGAAGGTTGGATGGAATCAATGTTCATCAGGCCCTTGCGCCCGATCTTCCCAAGGTGATGGCTGACTCCGAAGCTATCAAGCGCGCGATTTCGAACCTGGTAGACAACGCGGCCGAGTCTCTGCAAACCGCGATGGTACGCGAAATTCAGATTTCGACTTCCCTGGTTGCCAGCCGGGAGGCTGTTGAAATCAGCGTTGCCGACACCGGGCATGGAG
>JBAPOI010000532.1:0-9637 GCA_049279555.1 Candidatus Sulfotelmatobacter sp. | reverse complement strand
CGGCGGAGACGCGCCACGCGCCGATTGCGCCCGGCACCACGCTGACCGCCCCCAGAACGTCCAGGGCGCGGCGCTCAAAATTCTGGCTGGTGATGTATTCGAGCGCCTGCCAGCGCGTCCACAAATTCACCCGGTTCCCCACCTTGGCATTGCCCGCGATTGCTCCAACTTTCGGGTTGACGAAATACGGCACCAGGTGCGAGATGGCGTCTCGCGCAATGATTGTGTCGGCGTCGATGCCAACGAAAAGCTCCGCCTCCAGAATGTGTTCGATGCCATAGTTGAGCGCTTCCGCCTTGCCGGCATTTGGCTTGGTGAGGATAAGAACTCTTCCTGCGGCTTCTTCTTTGATAAATGCGTTGCGGGCAACTTCAAGCGTCCGGTCGCGCGACCCATCGTCGATTACGATCACGCGCAGGTCCGGATAATCCGAATTCAGCGCGGCCCGCACCGTGCGCACAATTACTTTCTCTTCGTTGTAAGCCGGAATAAGCACGGCGACCTTTGGCTTGTAGGATGCCACTTCGGCGGGCCTGCCGAAAATCTTTTCGTGCAGCCGGTCGTACACGGCCGCGGTTCCGATGAAGAGCAGCCGTCCGGTCATGAGCAGATCGCCGAGAAAAAATATCCAGGTGATCCCGAGGGTTCCGACATCGAAGAGCCAGAAGCCCAGCCGGTCAAGACGGGCAGCCCAGCGTTCGCCCGTGGGCAAAGGCGACATAACATCCGCCCGGGTTTTGCCCAGCAGATCGTAAACCGGTGCGATTTCGAGGCCGCGGGCGCGAATGCCATCGATAATCATAGGCAACGCGCGCACGGTTTCCGCGCGATTCCCACCGCCATCGTGCAGAAGCACGATGTTGCCGCAGCGCAGGTCGTTCGCGCCGCAAGGCGGAAGGTGCGCCAGCACGTAGCTCGAAATCTGCTCGGCCGTGTACCGGGGATTGCTGCTCCAATCGCTGGGATCGATCCGGTTTCCGACGGTGATGTAGCCCATGTCCTGCGAGAATTCGAGGGGCTTCACCTGGTCAGCTGTGTCGGGTTCTTCATCGATCGCGTAAGGCGGGCGCATCAGTGTGGCGCGAACTCCCACCAGGCTGGCGAAAAGCCTTTCGGTGAGATTCAACTCCACCTTCATGTACGTCGAAGAAATGTTGCTTACGTCAGGATGGGTAAAGGTGTGGTTCCCGATGGTATGGCCTTCGTTGTAGATGCGCTTGGCCAGGCCCGAGAACTTGTCAGTCTGAATGCCGATGAGAAAAAAAGTGGCTGGTGCATTCTTGCTCTTGAGCACGTCAAGAATTTTGGGCGTCCAGTTCGAGTCGGGACCATCGTCGAAGGTGAGCACTACTTTGTTGGTGCTGTAACCATAGCGTGCTACCCGGTAAGGTTCAGGCAGCGATTGGAAATTTTCATCGGTAATCAGTTTGGTCTCTGGCTCGATCGTGAGGTCGCGCGTGCCATGGGCGGGGCGATCTTCGATGCGAAGGATCTCGCCCTGGCCTTCCATGTCCACATCCTGGCCAGGAGGCGTGTCGCGCAGTTTGTCGGTGGCCCCGGCATCGCCGGGAACGTCCCATACCCGCCATATCGTTCGATCCTCGCCACCCAACCGCCACAGAGCAAAAGTCTTGATACCCAGCATCTGCGCGGCGCGCATGTGGTTCAGCGCAGTGACCGCGTCGAGAAACCAGACATCGTGGCGGAGGCTGCGCTCATCCAGATAACTGAAGTGAGGATTCAACGCATCGTCGTCGAAGTTTATGTCTTCCTCGGAATCGCGCGCTTCGAGCCAGGCCTCTTGCACAGAGACGGTGTGATCTTTGGCATCAGGCGGCAGCTTGCCCTTCTTTGGCTTGAGAACCCAGTCGTAGCCGTAGTTGGCGATAGCACAGATGATCTTTTCCCGCGGAATCGCCTTCACCGCGAACTTGAGATTGTCGACAAACCAATCCTGCGAAGCGACCGGCCCAGATGCCGCCCCAGGATAATGTTCGTCGTAGTTCATGATCACAACGCCGTCGGCGGGGGCGGCAATCGCCGCGTAATCGAACTCGTTATTATGCGCGGGCAGGCTGACGTAAAGTTTCATTCCGCGCGAATGCAGGTCCGATGAAAGCTCATTCAGCAGCGCGATGTAGCCCGGTTGTCCCGAACTCGGGAAGGCCTCGAAATCGACCATCAAACCGCGGAAACGATCGGATGCGAGATATAGCTGAACCTGCTGGCGAAAGAGCGCACGGGCGTCAGGATTGTTTAGAAAGCCGGTGATATCTCCTATCCATGAAGCGCCGTCGAAGTTGTTGACCATGGGGAAGACTTCCATGCCGGGGTCTTCCGCTTTGAGAAAGGGCATCACGCGGTCGTCGACGGGGCGCACGTGATTGCTTTGCACAACGTCAAAGAATTTATTTGTTTGATCATCGACGCCTTGCAGCCGGCCATCGGGTGTGAGTACGTGCAGCCAGTCGGGATAAAGCAAATCGATCTGCCGGGAAAAATCCCGCAGAGAAGAAAAGCTGGCCGCATCCCATGGAACGTAGAACGCCGCGCGAATTCCTTCTTCTTGGTTTAGTTTGACCTCCGAGGCCGGTAGCTTCGACTTGCGGTGGGAACGGCTCGCCAGCTTCTTTTGGCGCTCGCGGGCCTTTTCCTTTTCGTTCTCTTTCAGAGCCTTAAAGGCCCGCTTCTGCGGAGAAAACAGCAGTTCCGGCAGGCGCTCGTCCCGCAGCGTGGTGTAAACGAAGAAAATGATCAGCGCCGATAACGCCACGACCAGAATATCGACAAAGCGTCTCAATCGCTTCCAGCGAGCGCGTTTCGGATCGTAAAAGACGGGTTCAGCCATGAAGGGAATTATCGTCTATCGTATGCTGCAGGCAGCGGACGGTCAATTTTCGGGCGTACAGGGTTTAAGGCGGAAATCCTTGTTGCTTAAGATGCACTTTCGCACCTTAAGGGTTTCTAAACACGTTATATTCTCAGCGTGGTCGAACTGGTTCGAAAGAATGTCGGGTTCTTTCTTGCAGCGAGCGTTGCAGCGTTGGCGCTGCGGCTCCTGTTTGTACTCCGCTTTCCCGCCATCGTTGACGATTCCAGGCTCTACGCCGATATTGCGACGAACTGGCTGCAGCACGGGGTTTACGGCATCACCGACTCCGGCCGCATTATGCCGACTCTCTCCCGCCTGCCGGGGTATCCAGCTTTCTTGGCGGCGATTTTCGCCATCTTCGGCATCGACAACTTCCGCGCAGTTTTGCTGATCCAGGTTTTGTTCGATCTGGGAACATGCTTTGTCGTGGCGGACATCTCGCGGCGACTGTTTTCCGAACGGTCGGCGAAAGCAGCTTTCCTTCTCGCGGCTGTTTGCCCATTCCTCGCCGACTATGCGGCAGCGGCCCTCACCGAGACGCTGGAAATCTTTTTCACGACTCTGGCGCTAACTTTAGCTGTCTCCGGATTTGCTCGTCTTCGCGCCCAAGCTGGAGCCTCGCCAGACTCAACTCTCTCGCCGCTACCTGCGTTTCTTGGATGTGGCCTATCCGTTGGAGCCTGCATCCTGCTGCGTCCTGACGGCGGAATTCTGCTCGCGGCGATTGGCGCATATTGGTCTCTGTTTTTCTTGCGGCGTCTCGCGGAGCACGCGCCGGGACAAAGTCGCGCACGCTCCCTGCTGCCGATGATCCGCGCGGGAATTGTTTTTGTCGTGAGCGCGCTCACACCGCTCGTTCCCTGGACGCTGCGCAATCTTCATGCCTTCCATCGCTTCGAACCGCTCGCGCCCCGTTACGCAAACGATTCCGATGAGTTCGTGATGCTAGGGTTTAATCGCTGGACCAAGACATGGATTGCGGAATCCGCATCCGTGCAGGAGATTTATTGGAACGTTCCCGGTGATGCCATCGATGTCGCGCGCCTTCCGCGTCGCGCTTTTGATTCGGCGCAGCAGAGGCAGGAAACGGCGCAGCTTTTCGACGATTACAACCGCGATCATGACGTGACTCCAGAACTCGATGAGCGCTTTGCCAAACTCGCCGCTGAACGGATACAGGCCTCGCCGCTGCGTTACTACGTCTGGCTGCCAGCAATACGCATCGCCGACATGTGGCTGCGCCCGAGAACCGAGTTGTTGCCATCCGACCCGCGCTGGTGGGAGTTCAACGATGAAGGCCGATGGCTTGCTGTTAGCATTATCTTTGGCTTAGTGAATTTGATTTACCTAGCGTTGTCAGCAGCTGGATTATGGCGCTCGCGCCATTGTTTCGGCATCGGTTTGTTGTTTGTATTTGTGGGGCTGCGATCGCTGTTTCTCGGTACTTTGGAAAATCCAGAACCTCGCTACACCCTCGAATGCTATCCCGCGGTCATAATTGCGGCTTCTGCACTGTTCATCGAAAAATCGAATCGTAGTCATCGAGAGCCCGCATGAAACAAGCTCCGGAATCTGGAACGACGTATGTGGAAAGCTGTATTCAAACGTTTCATGACCGCGGAACATGTTGAAGATTCAGCTTGAACATTGTGGCCCTGGAGTTGCACAATAGCGACCCATCAGGTCCCCAGGATCGCGCGTCCTTCTCTAAAATTCCTGGGCAAACAAGATTCGGATGTTATGCCACCTTGGGTGGAGGACTTCTCCATGCGTTCTAGCTCTCTTGTAGTTACTCTGCTGCTTGCGGTTCTGCTCGCTTTCCAAATTCTCACCTTCGCTCAATCGGCAACATCGTTGTTGCGAGGCACTATTTCCGATTCCAAAGGCCTTGTCGTGGCCGGCGCAAACGTCACGTTGAGCAACTCCGAGACTGGATTTTCACGCAGCACAGCGACCGATGGGCAGGGCACGTATCAGTTCCTGGAGATTCCTCCGGCCAAATATGTACTTACCGTGGATGCTGCGGGTTTCGCCAAGTTGAAACGCGAAAATGTGGTGCTGCAGGTCAGCAGTCCAGCCACACTGAATCTTGTGCTGCAGGTGCAGGGCAGTTCGGTGGTAATCGATGTCAGCGGCGAGGCTCCCATGGTCAATACTACGGATGCCACGCTAGGGAATAACTTTAATGCCCGCCAACTGACCGACCTGCCCTCGGAAGGGCGCGACCCTGCCTCGATTTTGAGCCTGCAGCCGGGCGTTGTCTACATTGGTAAAACCACCAACGATCAGCAAGACAACGACAGCCGCGGCGGCGCGGTGAACGGTGCTCGCAGCGACCAAACCAACATCACGCTTGACGGACTCGATGACAACGACCAGCTGAAAGGCTATGCATTCGAAGGCGCGATGCGTGCCACGCTGGATTCTTTGCAGGAGTTTCGGGTTACCACCAGTAATTACGACGCGGCATCCGGTCGATCCTCGGGTGCACAAGTGAATCTCGTCACCAAGAGTGGAACCAACAAGGTCCACGGATCGCTTTACGAATATCACCGTCCTTCGTTCGACGTAGCCAACGACTGGTTCAATAAAAAGTCGGAGTTGCAGAGCGGATTGTCAAATACTCCCCAGCACATTCTTCGCAACACCTTCGGTGGTACCGTGGGCGGGCCGATCAAGAAAGACCGGTTGTTCTTTTTCGCGGCTTATGAAGGCCAGCGAACAGCCGACCAGGTGCAGACCACGCGAATTGTGCCCACGCAGAGTCTGGCGCAAGGCTTCATCAAGTATTTGTGCGATCCGTCCGCTGATTCGAATTGCGCCCTCGGAAGTCCCAATGCCAACGGCGTCACCGTGCAGAACATCGCCGCCTACGCACCAGACTATGTTGCCACGTTGAATCCCGCGCAGATTGCTTTTCTGGACCAGGGCTGCACAGCCAACGGCACCTGCCCGCCCACTCCGGGGAACCCTGCAGGCCCCGGCCCCAACGGCTTAATTGCCAACATCGGCGGCGCGAATCCCAACGCTCTGTTCACGCGCTACCCTTTGCCGAACTGTACGGCTTGCGGCAACGCCGTCAACGGAAGTGGAGATGGCCTGAATTCTGCGGGGTTCACATTTCCGGGCAATGACCCGACAAAGCTCGATACTTACATCTTCAAACTGGACTACAAAATTAACAGCAGCGGAAATCAGACGCTGTTCCTCCGCGGTAATTTGCAGAACGATCACGAAGCGAAGCCGCCTCAGTTTCCCGGCCTTCCGCCGGACGACTTCGTCACCAACAACAGCAAGGGAATCGCCGGCGGCTACACTTACATCATTCGCAACAACCTGATCAATAATTTCCGATATGCATTTATCCGGCAGGGAGTGGGGCAGAGCGGAATCAACAGTCAAGTTTACAATGAGCTTCGCGGCCTCGACGATGTTCAGGCCGTGAATTCCACAGATACACCCACCATCTTGACCAACGTCCCCGTACACAACTTTATTGACGACGTATCGTGGACGAAAGGCAAGCACACGATCCAGGTCGGCACCAACTGGCGGCTGATTCATAACAATCGCCAGTCCAATGCGGAGAATCTTTCTTTCGGTTACGCCAACCTCTATTGGATGAGCCCGTCGTTTATTTCGGGAACAGGGGCCAGCCTGGATCCAGCGCTCAGTGGGAATTTTCCAGTAGTCGATACGGCATTCGGAACCTCGTACGATTTTGCTGCGGTGCAGTTGACGGGCCTGATGAGCCAGGTGTACACGGTGACGAATCAGGACAAGAACGCCAACCTGATCCCCAACGGAACTCTTATTCCTCGTCACTTCCACAATTTTGAAGGCGAGATGTACTTGCAGGACAAATGGAATGTTACTCCGAACCTGACCCTAACCTATGGGTTGCGATATTCCTTCCTCCAGCCTCCCTACGAAGCCGACGGCAATCAGGTATCGCCGACCGTCGACATGCACCAGTGGTTTGAGAATCGCATTAACGGCATGTATCAGGGCATGGTAGACCAGCCTTTGCTCAACTTCGATCTTTCCGGGCAGGCAAACGGCAAGAAGCCCTACTGGGCCTGGAATTACAAAAATGTCGCTCCGCGTTTTGCGGTTGCTTACTCACCTCACGCTGCCAGCGGGTTCTGGCACACGCTTTTCGGCGATGCTGGGAAGAGTTCCGTTCGAGCTGGCTACGGCTTGTATTATGACCACTTCGGCGAGGGAGTTGTGAATACCTTCGATCGCCAGGGTTCTTGGGGATTGACTACCACCATCAGCAATCCGGCCGGCGTTCTTGGGGTCGACACTTCGCCACGCTTTACTGGATTACTGGGAGCGGCTAATCTTCCGCCTAGTCCAGGGGTTCCAAGTCCGCATGGATTTCCTTACACACCCTCTATCGACCCCAACACTTATGGACTGGCGATTGCGTGGGGAATCGACGACAACCTGAAGACTCCATACTCTCACGTGGTGGATTTTTCGATCACTCGCGAACTGCCTCACAACTTCCTCATCGAGGCGACCTACACCGGGCGGTTTGCTCGCCACCTGCTGCAGGAAATTGACTTATCGGAGCCACTCGATCTGGTCGATCCACAAAGCCATATGGATTACTTCACCGCGGCGAGGATGTTGTCGCAGAATGCGTACGCAGGAACGTCGGAAAGCGCCATGGCAAAAATTCCGTACTGGGAGCATCTGTTCCCGCAGGCGGCCGGGCCGAATGGCATTTCCGGGAGTGCTCCGGGTACTCCAGCCAACCCCACGGCTACGCAGAACATCTACGATCTCTATTATTCCAACCTGGGCAATGAGACCCTCTCTCTGGAGGATCTGGATGCGTTTTGTTTTCCGGCTTGCGTCGGAAACGGAACCAATAACCTTGGTGGGTTCGTGGGAACGGCCGGCACGCCATTTTCGTACTACCAGCCACAATTTTCTTCCCTATACGGCTGGCAGAGCCGCGGCAATAGCAACTACAACGGCCTGCAGATTTCCGTGCGTCATGCCATGGCTGCGGGTCTACAGTTCGATTTTAACTACGTCTATTCGAAGTCGATCGACGTAGGATCGAACGCCGAGCGTGTGAACGGATTCGAATCGAACGGTCTGGCGTTTAACAGCCAGGTGATCAACGCGTTCTCGCCCAATCAGTGGCGCGCGCCTTCGGACTTCGACACGACGCACCAGTTGAATGCCAATTGGGTTTGGGATATGCCATACGGGCGTGGCCGTCATTGGGGCAGTAGCGCCAGCGGTTGGATGAATGGAATTTTTGGCGGCTGGGGCCTCAACGGCTTATATCGCTGGACGAGCGGATTTCCCTTTTCCGTCGAGGCCGGCACCGGATGGTCCACGGATTTCGAACTCGAAGGCAGTTCGGTGTTAACTGGACCGAAGCCGAAGACAGGTGTGTTTCTAGATTCCAGCGGCAATCCGACCGTCTTCAAGAACCCAGAGCAAACCATCACCTGCTCCTGCTCACAGGGCACGGCCGGAACAGGCGACATCTTCCGTCCGACCTACGCAGGCGAGGCTGGTCAGCGCAACAACTTCAGGGGCCCGGGTTATTTCGGAATAGACGCCGGTCTTTCCAAAGTCTGGAACATCAGCGAACAGAAGACAGTAAGATTCGCCTGGGAAGCGTTTAACGTTACCAATTCCGTGCGCTTCGATGCCGCAGGCTCCCTGATCGGCCAAGCCCTGGTCAGCATTACCGGCTTCGGCATCTACAACACGGAGTTAACCCAGCCTCGCGTGATGCAGTACTCGCTTAGGTTCGCATTCTAGGAAGCTCGTCCGGCGGGCAAAGCTCGACGCTTTGCCCGCACAAGCCAAGAATTTTACCGAATGTTTCAGATGTGAGGGACTAGTCACCCAGTGGCGAGTCGCTCATGCGGAAGCGGGTGCGGACGTGCTCGGAGATTAGTTCGATGGCTGGTCGGTTGGCCACAGGATCGGTTTGAGCCAGATATTTCATGGCTTCGACCAGCAAGCGCTGTCCATCGACGTACCGGGGGTCGGAGGTGCGCTCTCTTCGCTTACTGCCGAACTTCGGCGGGACTGGGATGGTGAAGACTTTTGCCATGAGCCAAACTCAAGTTACCGAAAGGTGCCCGGCCAGTATAGCGCCCGGAGTGCAATTTTCATCACACATTCTTAAGCTTTAGATGCAATCACTTAGCCCCGCGGGAGATAAATTGTGTTTTGCCCGTGGTTTTCAGCCGAAAAACGTCATTGCCGATTTTCGCCGGGATCCGAATATTTGAATACTTTGCCAGCCGGTAGTCGTCCTGGTTTTGCATGAACAATTTCTGTTGCACCGAGATCCCGCGGCCGAGGTCGATCCACAGCAGAATCTTCGAAATGTTATTCCGCAATTTTTCGCTCTTTGGGATCAATTGAAGCTTCGCAGTCGCGATATTGTCGACGGTTTCTTCGCCCTGGAAGCTGACGTCGAACGATTGTTTGAGATCCTCGCCGCTGCCGCCGAAGCCGAGCACTAGAAAGCTCTCAAGCTCGCTCCCGTGTTCGCCTGCCGAATAATTCATCACCTGCTCAATCTTCGGCTGATACACCTGCAGCATGCCGTCCTTGTAGAGGACGAACTTCTGGTCGGGCTGTTTGATGTCTGCCATCATTTCGATTTTTTTCGCCGACCGGCGGTAATAGACCGTGCCTTTCTGCGTGTCGGTTTCATCCACGACTTTCTGATATTGATCCCAAACGAAATCGGCCTGCGCGGTCTGAAAATTGGCG
>JBAPOI010000531.1:0-18594 GCA_049279555.1 Candidatus Sulfotelmatobacter sp. | reverse complement strand
CACCACCACCGCCGCGAAGACAGCGATGCTAGTAAACAATGAAACGACAGCGCTGAGTTTCTCTTTTAGCGCGAGCGGCAATTATGCGGTCAGTTCTACCGGAACAACTTGCGGAGCGTCGCTCGCTCCAAACGCGAAATGCAATATTGCGGTCACGTTCGTACCAACCGCCAACGGCGCCATCAGTGGGGCAATAACCATCACCGACGCTGCGGGTTTTTCTCCGCAACTGATCCAGCTCTCAGGAACAGGGAGCGGCGGCGGCACCGCGCCACTCACCTTCAGTCCCGCCAACCTAAGCTTTGCCACTCAAGCCGCCGGCACCACCAGCCCGGCGAAATCTCTTACCGTCAAGAACACGAGTACCAGCTTGGTGACATTGAGTTCAATCTCGACCACCGGCGATTTCTCCACCGTGGGCGCTGGATCGAAACCTTGCTCTGCCAATCTCACGCTGGCCGCCAACGCTTCTTGTACTCTCAGCGTCACCTTCGCCCCCGCGTTAGGTGCCAGCGGCGCAATCAGCGGCGCCGTCGTTATCACGGACAACGCGGCCATCAGTCAGCAAGTCCTCGATGCCAAAGGTACTGCAGCCCTGCCTCTGACTTTCGCCCCCACAACTCTCACCTTTGCCGCACAGACCGTAGCAACTACCAGCGCCGCGCAGACCGTGACTCTCACCAACAATCTGGCGACTGCCGTGAGCCCAGCCATCACTGGCAGCGGTGACTATTCCGCCAGCGCCGGTGGCACTACACCCTGCACCTCGACTCTCGCGGCGAAGGCGCAATGCACCTTCCTTGTCACCTTCACCCCGAGTGCAGTCGGTACTCGTACGGCTGCCATTACTGTGACCGATTCAGCCACGCCGAGTGTACAAACTTTGAGCGCCACCGGAACCGGTCAATAAAATTCGCGAAATCGCTTGCTGTACTCCGCCCCGTGCGTCGCGAGGCGGAGTACAAGCTCGCGCCCTACTCCTGCGCCGGATGCAATACGCGGAACGTATTGCCTCCGTTTGACCACACCAGCACCAGCGCATCCTGTCCCTTCGCAACATTGGATAGCGCTTGCGCCACGTCGCCGGCCGATTGTTCAGAATGCCGATCCACTTCCATGATCACATCCCCGCGCTGCAGTCCTGCGTTGTCCGCCGGACTGCCCGGCTGCACATCTTCCACCACCGCGCCGTGAACTTCGCTCGGGATTTGCATCTGGTCGCGCGCGGCTGGATTCAGATCGCCGAGACTTAGCCCCCAGCGGCCTTTTCCATGTTCACCGCCTTCCGACCTTCCACCGGCGGCTGCGCCCATAGCTTCCAGCGTGACTGGCACGGTGACACTTTTTCCGTCGCGCTCGACTTCAAGCTTGATTGTGTCACCCGGACGCTTCTGGCCCACCTGCATCTGCAACTCCCCGGCATCGGTCACCGGCTGTCCGTTCAGGCTGGCGATCACATCACCAGTCTTCAGCCCCGCCTTGCCTCCGGGAGTATTCGGGTCAACTTGCGTGACGACCGCGCCAGTCGCATTCGACATGTGGAAGAACTTGGCGTTGTCGGGAGTCACATCCGAGATCCCGATGCCGATGTATCCGTGACTGATCTTCCCGTCGCGGATCAACGCCTCCACGGTGGGTTCAGCAATCTGCGTGGGAATCGCGAATCCCATTCCAGAGAACGAACCGTTCGACGAAATCAGGAAAGTGTTGATGCCGATCAGTTCGCCACGCGCATCCACCAGCGCACCACCGGAGTTGCCGGGATTGATGGCCGCGTCGGTCTGAATAAATTGCCCGGGCTTGCGCCGATCGCTCGCGTCCGGGTTGGGACGGTTGAGCGCGCTGACGATACCGCGCGTGACGGTGAAGCGGAACCCATACGGGTTGCCGAACGCCAACACGGTTTGCCCCGGCCGAAGCTTCGCCGAATCCCCCCAAGGCACGCTCGGCAGGTTCGGCGCGCTCACCTTAATCACAGCGAGGTCGGTCAGCGGGTCGGTGCCGATCAGCTTCGCCGAAAGCACTTGCCGGTCGCTCATGGTGACTCGGATGTCAGTGGCTCCATCGACGACGTGATTATTGGTAACGATGTAGCCATCGGGAGAGATGATTACGCCGCTGCCCAGGCCATGCTCCACTCTCTGCTGCGGCTGCATTCGCCGGAACTGCCGCCCGAACGGAGCGCCGCCGAAGGGATTGTTTCCGAACGGTCCAAAAAATTGCTGCAGATCTCCGTCCGCAGAGTCGTCGCCACCTTGTTGTGCGCTGCCTTTAGACGTTACGGTTACATTCACAACCGCGGGCGTGACCCGCGCTGCAAGCGTCTCCATGGCTCGATCGAGCGTGAGCAATGCCGCGACAGAGTTGTCATCGAGCGGCGCTGCTGCGGGCGCCGCAGAAGCCGCTCGCGCGGGTTTAACGAACTCATACGTCGCAAGCGACGCAACGGTCATGATCGCGACGACGGCCACGAGCAGGCGCCGGGTCAGGTTGGTTTTCCAGTGGTTCATTTCACTTCTCCTTAGTAACTAATTGTTTAGTTGTTGATGGCAAAAAAATATCGCTACGTCTTGCTCGTAACCAGGATTTTCCCCGCACCCTCTTGCGCCGGACTCGCCCAGTCAACGCGCCACACAGTGACGCTCCATACCCACGAATTCGGACCGATCTGTTGTGTCGTCCGGATCACGAATACCGCCTCACGCGGCACAGCTATGTCACCCGCCGCCGTCTTAACGACTTGAACTCCGATTGGTTTTGCGTTTGCATCCAAGCGAGCCGAAACTACTTCGGGCGCAGCGTGTCTTTGTTCAGGTTTGCGCTCAACGCTACGTTCGACTACTCGACTGGCAACCGACTTCGACATCTTCTTGAGAGCCGGAACAGTGCTCGCGCGCAGACTCGCCGGAACAACCACCGCCGAAGAAAATTGAGATCGATTCAGCGCCCGAGCATGCACCCTGTCGAATGAAGTTGACTGCTGACCCGTCGAGAACGCAACAAACTTTGGAGTGCTCGGCACGACTGCGATGCAGATCAACGAAAAAATGCCCACAAGGCCCAATGCCGGTTTCCACACATGTTTCGAATTCGGCCGGCTGGCATCGAGAATCTGCGCCACTCGCAGAGACGACTCACGGGCGCGATGCACCAGCGCCTGCGCCATGGCCCAGCCGCGGCGCGCAGCACTTTTTTCCAGCAGTGAGATCAGGCATTGGGCGTAGCCTCGCGGATTGCCAGTCTTCGCCAGCACCTGGTCGTCGCACGCCATTTCTCGCTCCAACGACAGCCGGCTCTCGATCCACCAAACCGCTGGATGGAAAAAGAATATTGCGCGCACCATCTTCTGCAGCAGGTTCGTCCAATCGTCCCACCGGCGCAGGTGCGCGAACTCGTGCAGCAGGATAACGTTCAATTCCTCGGAAGGAAGTTCCCGCAAGGCCCACGCCGGAATGACAATTACAGGCTTGAAAAAGCCGATCATGGCGGGAACACTTACGCGCTCCGACGTCGCCAGCGTGGCCGGTCTCGACAAATTCAAATTCGCGATCGTATTGCGCACTGTGGGATCGAGCTCTGCGGCTTCGATCGGAATACAACTCCGGCGAAGTCCCCCCAGATGCCATAGTCCGACCGCCAATCGCAGCATCGCAGAACACGCGACCGCAAGCCAGCACAGAAACAATGCGGTTCCCCAGTGGCCGGGCAGTGTGATTAACGGAGGAACTGTCCCGGCCGCGAGGAATTCGTGCGCTGCTCCTGCACCGATCAAAGGAAGCCCAACAATCGACAAAAGTGCCACAAACCAAACTGCAAATCGTGTTCCCGAGTTCTGCCTCGGCAACAAATGCAACATCAGCCAGGCAAACAGCGCGATGAATAGTCCCTCGGGAAGCGAATTCAAGACCCGCGCAATCGCCACGTCAGCGACACTTTGCAATTGAGGCCAAATCATTTCGCGCCGCTCCGTTCCAGCATCGCTCGCAGACGAGCGAGCTCCTCCGCCTCAATGCCCCGGTCCTCAAGCAGGTTGAGAACTAGTTGTTCGTGCGAATTCTTAAAGAATCGTCCTACCAAATGGCGGATCTCCGAACGAGTCGCCTCTTTTCTTCCGACCAGCGGTGCGTACAGGTGCGCGCGGCCATCTTTCGAGTGCTTGACGTAACCCTTGCGCTCCAGCACGCGGATGGTGGTCAACACCGAGTTATAAGCCAGTGCCGGCTTCTCGGCCAGCGAGTCCAGGATCAGCTGAACCGTGCCGGTCCCCTTCAGCCAGAGCACGTTCATGATCCGCAACTCGGCTTCGGTCAGAGTTTCCGATTGTCTCGGCGGCACTTCCATCCTCCTGCATCGTTAGACGAGGCAACCGCGAAAAGGTAACTAATTATTTAGTTGCAAGCTGGCCAATTCGAGATGCCCGAGCAAGGGGACTCGGCGCAAGGATTTCAGTTCGATTTGCCGCAGTCGAACGAAGTGCTCGATTTTGGAATCACTTACGAGCTTGCCGCAGAAGCCGCTCGATCCGCCATCGAGTTTTGCAGGATCGCGCGGCAGATGGCCGGCCCATCATCGTCAAAACAGCAATCCAGCGCTCCCGCATCCAGCGCATCGGTCCACATCACATCGTCGGGGGTGCGGTGAGTGCAAACAATCTCCATGCCGAAGTGGCGGAGGCTCATGATTTCCTCAAACGTCACTAAGCCCAAATCCACGACTCCCACCTGGATAGGAAACTGCCGAACCAGCGTCTGCAGCTCCGGCAGAGACTGAACAATAAATACAGCCTCAGAGACCGATTTGACTTTGGAGACGAGATTCTCCGCACGCGCTGTATTGTTTTGCAGAATCACCACTGCGCTCTGCATCGGATCAACTCCTCGCTGCCCGCGGAACTGCTTTCAACAAACCCGCTCCGCCCAGCGTCGTCACCAACTCGATCTCACTTCGCTCGATGTCCCCCCGGCTGCGGGGATGTAGCATTTCTGCGTGTAATCCATCACCATACGGTCGGCGTTGAAGCGCCAGCCCAGCGTGCGGATGGTTCGCTTCATGCGCTTGATCCAGCCTCGCGGCAAGCCATCGCGATCCCGCTGGTAATACAGCGGAATCACCTGTTCGCGCAGGGTTCGAAGCAAATCGGCTCCATCGCGCTCGTCGTGCACGTCGACGTTCGAGTGCGTTCTTCCCGTGCCAATCGCAAATCCATTCATGCCGTCATACGCCTCGGCCCACCATCCATCGAGAACCGAGAGATTCAATCCGCCGTTCAAAACCACTTTTTGGCCGCTGGTCCCAGATGCCTCCAGCGGACGCCGCGGATTGTTCAGCCATACATCCACGCCCTGCACTAAATGGCGGCCGACGTTGATGTCGTAATCTTCGACAAACACGAACCGGTCGGCGAATCGCCCGTTCCGCATCATTTGCGCAATCTGTTGAAGAAGTTTTTTCCCCGGCTCGTCGAGCGGATGCGCCTTCCCGGCAAACACGAACTGCACCGGCCGCTTCGGATCGTTCACCATCGAAGCCAGGCTCTCGATATCTTTCAAAATCAGATTGGCTCTCTTGTAAGTCGCGAACCGGCGCGCAAACCCAATCGTCAACGCATCCGGACTGAGCACCTTGCCAAGTCTCACCAAAACTTCTCTCGCCTCGAATCGGCGTTCGGCTTGTTCCATCGCACGGCGGCGCACAAACTCGATCAGCTGAGATTTCAGGTTAAGATGCGTCTCCCAAAGTTCGCCGTCATCCACGTTCTCAATGCCTTCCCAGATGCGCGCCTCGCTGCTGTGCTGGTGCCAGTTCGCTCCCAGGTGGCGGTCATACAATCGATACATTTGCGGCGCTAGCCATGATGGAACGTGCACTCCGTTGGTAATGTGTCCGATGGGAACTTCGTCCTCCGGCTTGCCCGGACAAAGCCCCGTCCACATGGCGCGCGAAACTTCGCCGTGGAGCGCGGAAACCGCATTAGCGCGGCGCGACAGCCGCAGCCCCAACACCGTCATGCAAAATGTTTCTTGTTGATCGCTCGGCCTCTCGCGCCCCAGGCCCATCAGGCTCGCCTGCGAAAGAGTCAGTTCCTCGCGCAGAAGCCCAAGATGTTCCTCAATCAGATCCGCGTCGAAGCGGTCATGTCCTGCGGGAACCGGAGTATGGGTGGTGAACACCACTTCTCGCGACACGCGCGGAACCGCGCTTTCAAAGCCGATGCCTTCGTCCTGCATGCGGCTGCGAATCGCTTCCAGCACCGCAAAGCCGCTGTGCCCTTCGTTCAGGTGGAGAACACCCGGCGTAATGCCCATGGCTCTGAGCGCGCGAAAGCCGCCAACCCCCAACAACAGTTCCTGCCGGATTCGAGTGCGCGCGTCGCCGCCGTAGAGGCGTGACGTCAGTTTGCGATCATCCGGCGAATTAGCTTCCACGTCGGAATCGAGCAGGAAAAGATCGCAGCGTCCAACCGCGACTCTCCACACCTTGGCGTGAATGGAACCGCTGCGCGTTTCAATTTGCACGGCCACGGGCCGCCCATTTTTGCCGATCGCGGTTTCCAAAGGCAACTGATTGACGTCAGTCTCCAGATATTCTTCTTGCTGCCAACCGTCGCGATCCAGGCGCTGGCGAAAATATCCTTGCCCGTAAAACAAGCCGATTCCGACCAGCGGAATCGCAAGATCGGACGCACTCTTAATATGATCCCCTGCGAGTACTCCGAGTCCGCCGGAATAAACCGGAAGCGATTCGTGCAATCCGAACTCCGCGGAAAAATAGGCCACCGGGCTCGGTCGCAGTACTCCGGCGTGCCTTGCTCCCCAGGTCCGGTCCACCTGCAGATATTCCTGCAACCGGCGATAGGCATAGTTGATGCGGCTGTGCAATACGAGCTCTGTGGCCCGGCTTTCGAGTTTGGCCAGAGGCAGTTCTGCAAGCAACGAAACCGGATTCTGATTCAACTGCTTCCAGCGCAGTGGATCGAGCGCGCGAAACAAGCTGACCGCATCGTGGTCCCAACTCCACCAAAGATTGCGAGCCAAAGCCCAGAGCCGTTCCTGTGCCGGGGCGATAAAACGATCCAGCGTTCGCGCCTCGCATACTACCGGCGCCACCTGGGTCGCCGCCTCGACCAGCATTTGAATCTCATCTTCCTGAAACACCCGGGGCTCCAGGGTTTGCACCACCAGAACTCCCTGCAGAATTCCGCGGTCAATGAGCGGAACCCCGACGAACGACTGGTAAGCGTCCTCGCCAGCCTCGCCAAAATATTTGAAACGCGGATGATTTTGCGGCTGCTGGACCGCCACCGGTCGCACCTGCTCAGCTACCAACCCGGCCAGCCCTTCGTGGATTGCCATTCGCAGAACACCGATGCACTCTCGCCGAAGGCCAACGGTCGCTGCCAGCACCAGATTCGCCCGGTCCGGCTCCAGCAGGTAGGCCGAACAAACGTCGGTCTCGAAGCGCTTAGCGATCAGCGCCACGACGTTCATCAAGGTCTCGGCGGGCTGACCCTCTTCGGCCGCAAGGTTGGCAATCTCCTCAAGAGTGAGGACGTGCGTCACCACCCGGACTTGGCCGGTCGTTTCCGATTCTTCAACCCCACTGTGATGGTGTTCCAACTCCAGACTCTCTGGTTCCATATTTTATTAGGTTACTGCAGAATTGACCTGTTCCTTTAGTCACATTCGATTTGACAGCCAGCTTTTCAGGCTGCCCATCAGGCATGAAAGTGATTGAATGTCATTGTCAGCTGAGAATCGAGCCATGCATAAATCCACACCAAAGCACACTACGGCCGCTCTCGAATCTGTTTGCCATTGCCCCTAAGTAAACTCTAGGTGCGTCCCCATCGCTAGTCCAATCTAAATTATTAATGCTTGATATAAGGACGACAAGCCTTACCGACGCTCGCGGAATCGCATCAAAGCCTGGCGGAATCCGTTGATTTGATCTGCGAACGGCGTTTTTCTGGTCTCTTGTACCGTCTTTCGGGTATTTTCTCGGGCCGGACAACGGAACTACTTTATGGGGGTGTACCTTGACGGCATCAAGCGGGCCTTTGCGCGAGCTTACCGGGACGTCGTGCGTCATCACACACTACAGGTTTCGGCCGCGCTTTCCTACTATTGTGTTTTGTCGGCCCTGCCGGCCCTGATCTTTCTTTCTGCTGTAATGCGATTCATACCAATTCCTGACCTGTTCGGCCGGGTTTTACTACTGATGGCCCAATTCCTGCCGGCTGACACCATGCGGGGCGTCTATTCCGTTCTGGCCGATGTGCTCTCGGCGCATCGGCTCACCTGGCTATCCTTTGGAATGTTGGGCACAATCTGGATGGCATCAGCCGCATTCGACGCCGTCATCGAGGCTTTAGACATTGCTTATGATGTGAATGACCCTCGCCCTTTCTGGAAGACGCGGCTACTCGCAGTAGGGCTGGCGGCGATCAGTGGTGGGTTGTTGTTGGGTGCTCTGGCGGTAACCATCGCGGGCCCCCACTTTGGGGATTGGCTTGCTGCCCGCCTTGAACTTTCAACTTTGTTTGTGATGACTTGGCCTATCCTCCGTTGGACGATCGTCATCGGCTTCACCGTTCTGGCCGTCGAATTCATCTATTTTCTTGCTCCCAACGTGAAGCAGCGCTTTGCTGCAACCCTCCCCGGCGCCGTGCTTTCCGTCGGCGCGTGGATTGGCCTTTCTCACCTGCTGGGAATTTATTTTCGACATTTCGCCAACTACAACCGCACCTACGGCGTTCTGGGGGGCATGATTGCCTTCATGATCTGGCTCTATTGGACTTCATTCGGATTGCTTGTCGGTGCCGAACTCAACGCCGAGCTGGCGAAAGAAAGTGAGAAAGGAAGCTTGCAGCCCAAGGCAATAACTTCCGCAGAGCGTGAGCATGAAACCGATATCACCCTTCATAATCGCGCTGCGTAGCGGGGAGGCTTCCTCCGTTCGAGACGCTCAAAATCTCGTGTGATACCGGCCATCAACCGAGAGTCCTCCTAGCTGATCGCGGGCTGCGCTGACCGACCAGCGCTTGTTGATCTGGTACTCGCCCTGCACCATCTCACCCCCCGGCTGCGAAACGTCCGTCGAAAAAGTAACCAGCAGATTCTTGGTTACGCGCTGCTGAATTGCAATCTGCGCGCCGGGGTTCTGGCCGTTCCCGCCGATCGTCGGATCAATCTGCAAACTCGAAAGTCCCGCCAGCTTCTGCACCCCGCCGCTCACCTGGCTTGCCGCTTGCGACGCAATAATCGAATCCGTGCTCTGGCTCGTCGCATTCGCCTCCTGCGTCGTCTTGCCCTGTGCAATCAGGTTGATAATATCCGCCGTAGCCAGTGGCGGATCGGAAACATATGACGTCGTGAGCTTGTCGAGCGGCCCTCGCATCGTGAGCGTGAGATTGTATTGCTCCACCGTGGTAGTCGCTGACACGTTCATCACGGGATGAGTCTCGTTCGGATCGTCGAACGTGATCACGCCTGTCTGCAGTTGATAGCGCACATTGCGATAGAACAGCTCCCCTGAAGTCAGCGTCGTGCGGCCCGTGATAACCGGGTTTGCCGCCGTTCCTCCCACTCGCAGAGCGGCTTGCCCCGCGATGCTGATTTGTGAACTTGCCGCTTCCAGCCTTTCTTGCGACTGCACGCCGATTGCGAGCTGCACGGTATCGGCGAACCCAGGCTGTGAAATCTCGCTTCCCGTGCTGAACTGATCGCCGAATTTCGCGAGGTCAAAGTCCGGCGTAAACGACAAGCTGTCGATCAGCACTCGTCCACTTAACGTCGACGCCTCGGTCGTCCCGATAAACGCGAGATTGGCGTCGAGCAGCGACCTCAAGCCATCGGGATAGCGAAGGCGCACCGATTGTCCTTGCAACGCGAGATTGAATTGCAGGCTCGGCTTGTACGTAATCGACCCGCCAACCGAAACCTGCCCACCACCCACCTGACCCGTCATCTTGGAAATTTGCACGCGATCGTTGCTGATATCGAGAGTGCCGTTCAGATTTTCGACACCAACCGGAGCATCAGCCGTGGTCATCGCGACATCTTTGAGCTGCAATTGCCCTTGCACCTCCGGCTTCGCTGCCGATCCCGAGGCACGCACATCCAGTGCTAAAGTACCCGAACTGGAAACATTCGGCGCGACGATGCGAATAATTCGCATGTCCACCGAACCCTCCGCGGAAAGTGTCGGAGTAGCTGTGCCACCTATCGGCAAGTGTCCCTGCAGGCGAAGAGACGTTCCCGTGCCTTGAAACTCGGCGGGTTGCAGCGTTACCATAGAGTTGGCATAGTCTGCACGAACTGGATTCGCGATCCCGATCTGCAAAGATTGATAGCTGGCCTTAAGAACCGGAATCGATAGATGGGCTTCGATTTTAGTTTTATCCTTGAGCGGTCCCTTCAGGGTTGCGTGCAACTCAGTTTGGCCTTGGAACCTTTGTGGAACGCTCGGTGCATATGCCGCCATAAGCGCGCCGAGCGGAATCGTGCCCGTATCAATCACCGCATCGGTTTCGTAGTCTCCACTCAGCACCACGCGGCCGTGCGCGTGAACGGAAGCTTGCGAAACTTTCGAATCGAGATTGAGGTCCGCGAAATGTGACGCTACATGAACCTCGGCTTTCACTCCGGAAATCGAATTTTGCCGAACCTCCAGCTGCGGCAACTGCAGAACCGCGTCGAGTTGAGGATCGTCAACCGTCCCTTCGCCCTTCACTGAAGCGCTTACCGTGCCCGTAAGTGAAAGATTTTTCGCCTGCACGGTCTGTAATTTTTGCAGCACCACCGACGGCGCGTCGATCTTCACCTTATACGCGTTGGTCTTCGGAGTGTAGGAAAGGCTCGCATCGATCGCTCCCGCAGTCGCTGTCACGGTGAGAGTCGAAACGATTGAGCCATTTGCCGCGTTAAATTTTGCAGCCAGGTTCTTGATTGGCTCGCCATAGGCCTGCACATTCGCCAGTCGCGCCGAGCCTGATCCGATCGGCGTGAGTTGCGAACCTTCCAAAGATATGTTTGCCGACAATTCTCCGGAAATCGGATAGTGCTGATCCGCGATTTTCTGCAGATCGGCAACCCTCATCTGCTGCACCTCAAGGTGCGCCTTAATTGGATTCGCAGCCTCATATGACCAATCGCGTAATCGTACGCTCGCGCTGAAAGTCGCCTGCCCGCGATGCGCGTTCACCAGCGATCCACCCTGAACCACGAATTCCGATGGATTCGCTCGCATGTCGAGCTTCACGCTTGTCCACTCACTGCCTTCAACCGTGAGATTCTGAGCGTTCAGTTGCGCCGCGATCATGGGCGTCTTAAGCGAACCACTCACGGCCACATTCAGAGTTGCCGACCCCGCGACCGCTGGCATGGTTGTTTGCGGGCTGAAAGAAGACGCCAGCGCAACCAGCCGATGCAAATCGTTCGCCGCCACCCGAACCTGCAAACTCGAACGACTGCCGTTCCCGCTGATCTCTCCCTGCGCCGCCAAAGCGGCTGCGGGCGTTCGCAATGTCGTATCGCGCAGCACAAGCGTTTCACGCGCACCATCGTAAGTCGCATGAATCGCCCCATCGACTGGAATCTCTTCTCCTGACGAATTTGATCGGCTCTTAGCAAGTCCCTGCAGAAACAAATCCGAGTAAGCGCGCAACTTGCCGATATCTCCAATCCACGCCGTGGCGACGTTCCCGTGAATCGTTCCCGCCAGCTTCACGCCCTGTATTTGCTCTTGCCCCACCGTTTGCTGCACGGATCTGAGCGAGATGTTCCTCAGCGTCGCTTGAATCCGACCCTCAGGAGTTTCGCCCAGGTGCTTCATCTCTCCGTTCGCTGCAATGCGTCCGCCGAGCGTTTCTACAACAAGGTTACTCACCCGCAAGTTTCCGCCGGCCAGTTGGTACGTTCCCTGAAGCTTGCGCAACTCGACATGACTTCCCGACGCCGTAGCCGTAAGCAATTCGCTCGCGACCCGTCCATTGACGGCAAGATTTCGAAGCGCCGGCTGGTCACCGACTGCCTGGTAGTGCAACTTGCCAGTCAGCGCTACATCGCCTGCGGGCTCGGCACCCGCCGATAGCGCGGCAAAGTCCTGCGCGTGAACGCGAACTTCATAATCTCCGTCAGCAACCGGGTTGGAATAATCCGACACTTGTGCATGCAGCCTCACCTCCGACGACCCGAGCTGCAGCGTCGCAGATTCGAGAACGAATTGTGCCGGCGAAGCCTTGAACTTCAGGCTTAAATTATGAGAAAAAGGCGCATACTGCGCGTAGCGCACGCTTCCGCGATCATAAGACAGATTGCCCTCGTAACGCTTAGCCAAAGCGTCAAAACGAATATTCGTTCCAAGGTCGTAAAGATTTGCATCAAGCGGAGTCTTGCGGTCGTTGTAATTGATCTCACCGTTGGTGATCTGCGCGTGCTCGACAGCGAGATCGAATACGCTCGTGCTGCCGCCGCCTTTGCTGGGAGGAGCGGAAGGAAGATTGTTGCGACCCTGACGGTCCACCTGTAAATAAGCGATAGGATGGTCGATGAGCAACTCTCGCAGCGAGACCTGATGATGCAACGCCGACAAAATTCTGAGGCGAACCGTGAGACTGTCGGCGTGCAGCAGAGGCGGCTGGTCACGCCTCTCGGTGCCGCGCAAAGTAACGTTGTAGAGACGCGCTGTTAACGTCAATAAATCAAACGAAAGTCCACGGATCTCTATCTTGCCGCCGGTTGCATCGTTCGCTTCCGCAACAATTTTCCCCAATGCGTACTGCTGGAAAGCGCTGCTCTTGAGATAGAAATATCCGGCGATTGCCAACACGAGGAGCAACGTTAATAATCCCGCAAGCGCCCAGCCGACCTTCCTTTTCCACTTCATGGCTCTCCCCTAAAAAGCTTGGCCGAGTGTGATGTAATATTGCAGCGGATTGATACCTGGAACCGGATTCAAATTTCGTCCCACGTCGATCCGAACTGGCCCAATCGGCGTCGAGTAGCGCAGTCCGATCCCCACCGTGTTGCTGTAATTGTTGACGAAATTGTTGAAGTTAATCGCGGAATAAACGTTGCCACCATCGTAGAAAATCACTCCACCCAGCGGCTTGGCGATCTTCAACGGAAACCGTGCCTCAGAATTCAAAATAAAAAGCTGGCGCCCGCCCACCGGCACAGTCACGTTCACGCATCCCGACTGGCCTTGCAACACATTGCAAAATGGGACTAGTCTTTGCGGCCCCGCCTCATCAATAGGAAAGCCACGGAGAGACGTGCCGCCACCCGAAAAAAACAATTGACTCGTAGGAACAAAACTTCCGGCAAATGGCGATGCCAACCCAAGTCGAATGCTGTTGGCAAACACCGCCGAGTGAACGGGTTTGTAATAAGCATATTGCCCGAACAGTTTGGTAAAGTTGGCGCTGGAGCCGAGCGCTGTCGGCGTGATTCCAAAGTTGACTGTCGTAAAAGTTCCGCGATGCGCATCGAGTGGCTTATCGCGCGTGTCGCGGATGAACGTGCCCGAAAAAGTTGAGAGCAGTACATGTCGATCCTGGTCAAGCACAAGTTCAGGAACAATAAGATGAGACAAGTCCGTCTTGTTGAAGTCGTAACGAAATTGCAGTCGCGTATTGGTTTTACGATTCATCAGCCGCTCAAGCTGAAACGAAACATCGCCCATCCCCGCCGTAAAAAGCGGGTTTTCGCTGTTACGCTCGACCGAAAAACTCGTAAGAGAATGCCATTCAGTTCCAATAAAATGTGGCTGACTGTAGGTACTCAAAACTTTCTGGTCGAGACGCGACAGAAGAATTGACGCACTCGCCGTCTCGCCCAACCCACGCATGTTGCGCCGAGTGAACTCCACCAAACCACGCGGGCTTGCAAAAGTTGATTGGCTCGGCGCGATCTGGTTGTTTCCCAACCCAATGGTCGCTCCACCACCCGGAAGAGCTACCGTTCCGGTGGGCACGTTTCCACCACGGTGTGATACCTCGAAGCCGAAGCCATAAGTAATTTCGTCGCGCTTCGCTTCGTGAACCTTCACCAGCGCCATTTCATTCGTCTGGTCGGTGATGGGCTTCCGCGGACCCACGCTGGACCAATCGAAAATGGTTAGGTCATACAGCCGGCTCTCGGCTTCCAGCAGCGGTCCGCGGCGCATCGGCGTCTCCGGCGGAATCTTTGCCGTCTTCTTGATCAGCGAAAGCCGCGTCTGTTTCTGCCCCAGATAAACCACCTCGTTGATTCGCACTAACTGATGCTCCGTGATCGCATATGCGACATTGACCCGATGTGGATCGCTCGGGCTCTTCGTCGCCGTCGCCTTAACTTCGGCATTGAGATATCCGCGATTCAAGTAAGTCGCCGAGATCCGGTTGCGATCGTCAGTCAACTTCCGCGGAGAAAAAGGCGCTCCGGCACGAAGTTGAAATCCCTGGGGTGCGATAAGTTGCTCGGAAGCAATGTTCTGGTTCCCCGTGACCTTCACATCCTCGACCACTGTCTGCGTGCCTTCCTCAATCTCGAATGCTACATCGATCTTCGCTTCGTGATCGGCGGTTTGAGGGGTCACCTTGGCTTCTTCATAACCTCGATCGCGATAAAGCGCCTGAATGTTGTCGGCGCTCTGTTTCAGCAATTTCTGGCTGAGGCTCCCATGCGTCCAAATATGTGACTTTTTCACCGCCACCTGCGCCATCAGCTCCTTCGCTGGCAGTTCGTAGTTTCCGTGAAACGAAATGTGATCGACCTTACGCTTTCTTCCGCGGTCGATCTTGTAAACCACCAGAATTTGATCCGGTTGTTTCTGATAGTCAGTGGTCACCTTCGCGTCGTAATACCCTTTTTTCTGGAAGTAGTCGGTAAGGTTGCGCCGCCCCTCCTCTACTAAGTCTGCATCGACGGTCCTTTCCGAATAGATCGGAATAAGTTTTCTCATCGTTCGGCCAGCCAAAAAGGGAATCGCTGTCAGCTTCGCGCCTACCGTCCGAACCGTAACCACTGGTCCCACTTCCACTTTGAACGAGACATCCACGGAATTGTTCTGCGCGTTGTATTGCACTGGATTTTCGTGCACGCTGCTCGCCAGCCGGTGTTGCTTCGCGAGCGCGTTCCTCATCAGCTTTGTCGCGGCGCTGATGTGCTCTGGCGAATAAGGCTTGCCGGTTTTCAAAAGCGCCCCGGACAGCCGCGCCCTTAACGACTCCACGGTATGCAACAATCGCGCGCTCTCGGGATTATCAGGGCCCTCAATCTTTACCGAAGAAATCCTAGCCTGTTTCCCTATCTCGATCTTAAAGCTCACGCTGACAAGTTCGTGGGCGTCATCGATTGTGGGTTGCGCATCCACTTTTGCTTGGAAGTATCCGTTCTTATGAAAAAAGTCGAGCAGCGCATTTTCAGCAATCGGGACGCGAGCCGGATCGTAAGGCTCCTCATCTGGAAGATTTACCACCTGCAGAAGCCGCGTGTAGGAAAAATTCTTTTCGGCTCCAGGAAATTCCACGACGCCAAGGTAAAAGGCCGGTTCCAACAGGAAATTAATTCGAAGTCCGGTGATCTCGGGCTCCACATTGACCTCTACTTTTGGAAAGCCTCCTGCCTGTTGCAACGCTTTGGCGGAAGCCTGAATCTTCGCTTCAGAATAAGGAGTGCCTGCTTTTTGCGTGACGAGATCATGCAGAGCATCGAGATTGCGATGTGGATTCGCAATCAGCGAAATGGCACTTACATGTTGGCCTTCATAAGCGGCCTGCGGGGCTTGCGGCGCAAGTTGCGCCGCCACAGTGCTCGACAACAAATACCCGAGAACCAACCAGCGCATACGTAAGCACCGAACCCGCTTTCAGCAAGCAGCAGTTTGCCCAGCCCTGAAAGGAAGGCCAGTATTTTCAAGGCAGCCTGCTCGCGACGTGAGCAAATCTGATGCGCTTGATTCCACTGGAGTTGTCGCGTCAGCCAAATCGAAGGCTTTATTAGAACTTCGTCAATAGGAACGTCGTCAAAAGAAGCGCACTCAGCCTATTCCTTGGCCGGCCATTTCCAGTTCTGAATCTCGGGCTTGTCGATCCCTTCCGCGTAGGCGTAGTCGATGCTTTCGATAATCTGCTGCTTGAGCCATTCCTTGAAATGTGCGCCGGTACTCTGCAGCTTCGGAACGCGATCGATTACGTCAATCGCGAGATTAAAGCGATCGACTTGATTGCGAATCGCAAGCTCCAGAGGCGTATTGATGTTTCCCTTCTCTTTGTACCCGCGCACGTGGATGTTGTCGTGATTCGTTCTGCGATAAGTGAATTTGTGAATCAGCCAGGGATATCCATGAAAATTAAAAATCACCGGCTTGTCCTTGGTGAAGAGTGAATCGAAATCGCGGTCGGAAAGCCCGTGCGGATGCTCGGACTCAGGCTGAAGCCGGTACAAATCGATGACGTTGACAAATCGAATCTTCAGATCCGGAAAATTGTCCCGCAAAAGCGCGACGGCGGCGAGAGCCTCTTCGGTCATGACGTCGCCCGCGCTTGCAACCACAGCATCCGGCTCTGCGCCAGCGTCCGTGCTCGCCCAATTCCAAATGCCAATCCCCTCGGTGCAGTGCAGGGCCGCCGCCTGCATATCGAGATAAGCAAGGTGGGGCTGTTTGTCGGCCACAATGACGTTCACGTAATTCTCGCTGCGCAGGCAATGATCCGCCACGCTAAGCAAGCAGTTCGCGTCGGGAGGCAAATAGATCCGCGTAAGACTCGCGCTCTTGTTGCTCGCCACATCGAGAAAACCAGGGTCTTCATGCGTGAAGCCGTTATGATCCTGGCGCCAAACTAAAGACGTGATCAGCAAATTGAGCGACGAGATCGGCGCGCGCCAATCGATTTCGAGTTTTGCTTTTTCAAGCCACTTCGCATACTGGTTGTACATCGAATCGATCACGTGAGCGAAAGCTTCGTAAGTGCTAAGAAGCCCGTGCCGCCCCGTCAGTAGATAACCCTCAAGCCAGCCCTCAAGTGTGTGCTCGCTTAGCATTTCCATCACGCGGCCGTCAGGGGCAATGTCGGTACCGTCGGCGTCCTCCGGCTTGATCTCAGCCAGCCAGGTCTTCAGGCTCGCCTCATACACATCCTGCAGACGGTTGGATGCATTCTCGTCCGGACTGAACATGCGAAAGCTGTTCATGTTGCGCCGCATTACATCGCGCAGAAACTTACCGAGCGTTTCCGTTGGCGATATTCTTTTTGCTCCCGGCGCATCAACCTTAATCGCATAGTCACGAAAGTCGGGAAGGTCCAGAGGCTTGCGCAGTTTTCCTCCGTTGGCGTGCAGGTTAGCGCTCATACGGCGGGTTCCAATGGGAGGCAGTTCCCGTAGATCGGACACAAGCGTTCCGCGCTCATCGAAAAGTTCTTCCGGCCGATAACTCCGCATCCACTGCTCGACAATCCGCAAATGTTCGGGATTCGATTTCACATCGAGTACCGGAACCTGGTGGGCGCGCCAAAAATTCTCTACCTTATGTCCGTCCACTTCCTTTGGCCCGGTCCAACCTTTTGGCGATCGAAGAACAATCATCGGCCAGTGCGGCCGTCCGGGTATGCCGGTTCGGCGTGCTTCTTCTTGAATCGCGCGAATCTGCAGCACGCAGGCCTCAACCGTTGCAGACATCTTCTGATGCATCTCCGCCGGCTCGTCGCCCTCCACCCAGTGAGGCGTCCACCCATATCCCTTCAAAAGATTCTCGAGTTCCTCGGGAGCGATCCGAGCCAGTATCGTCGGATTCGCGATCTTGTATCCGTTCAAATGAAGGATGGGCAACACCGCCCCATCGCAAATGGGGTTCAGAAATTTATTGGAATGCCACGAAGTCGCGAGCGGCCCGGTCTCCGCTTCGCCGTCGCCAACCACGACACTCACGATCAGATCTGGATTATCGAAAGCTGCGCCAAAGCCGTGCGACAAGCTGTAACCCAACTCCCCGCCCTCGTGAATTGACCCCGGAACCTCAGGCGTGCAATGGCTTCCAAGCTGGCCGGGAAACGAGAATGCCCGAAAGAGTTTGAGCATTCCGGCTTCGTCCATGCTCTTTTCCGGATAAATCTCCGAATAAGTGCCTTCAAGATAACAATTCGAAATTACAGCCGGAGCGCCATGACCCGGACCGGAGATATAAAACATGTCCAGATCGTATTTTCGGATGACGCGATTCAGATGCACCCAGGTAAAGGTCTGTCCCGGGTCGGATCCCCAATGTCCCAGCAGTCGATTCTTGAAGTGCTCCGCGCGCAAAGGTTCTCTGAGCAGCGGATTATCGCGAAGGTAGATCAGGCCCGCGCAAAGATAGTTGCAGGCTCGCCAGTACGCGTCGATCTTGCGGAGTTCGTCCGATGTAAGCGGCTGTTCAGAAGATGCCGGTTGCCGTTCGCTGCGTTTTGCATTTACTGTGGTGGCCATTAGGATCGCTCCGCACCAGGGTTAGCTAAAGTTAAGACAGTTGGGACGCTTCTCTTGAGATGCTTCTCGACGAATAGAGGCTTCCCCTTAGCCACTTTTGATTTCTCTAATGTTACAGCCGCATGAACAAGTTTGGTCACGTAAAGAC
>JBAPOI010000530.1:0-15837 GCA_049279555.1 Candidatus Sulfotelmatobacter sp. | reverse complement strand
TAAAATCCTCATCGTCGATGACGAAACTGGAATTCGCGAATCGTTACAAGGAGTCCTGGCAGACGAGGGCTACGAAACTTCATCGCTTGAAAGCGGCGAAGAGTGCCTCCGGTTGCTGCGGCGCGAGCACAGCTATGAAGTTGTTCTGCTGGATATCTGGCTGCCCGGCATCGACGGCCTTGAGACGCTGGAAAAAATTCGCGAGCTCGATAACCCGCCGGAAGTGATCATGATCTCCGGCCACGGCACCATCGAAACCGCGGTGCGCGCCACCAAGCTCGGCGCTTACGACTTCCTCGAAAAACCACTCTCCATCGATAAAACGTTGATCGTCGTGAAAAATGCGATCGACTCCAAGAAGTTACGGCACGAGAATGTCGACCTGAAGAAGCAGCTCCACGCGCGCAGCGTAATTGTCGGTGACAGCATTCCGATGAAAGCTCTGCGCCAGCAGATTGGACTGATGGCGCCCACCAACGGCCGCGTTCTGATTTATGGCGAGTCTGGCACAGGAAAAGAATTGGTCGCCCATGCTATCCACGCGCAAAGCCTGCGTAAAGATGAAACTTTTGTCGAGGTCAACTGCGCCGCGATTCCCGAAGATCTGATTGAGAGCGAATTGTTCGGCCACTACAAAGGATCTTTCCCCGGCGCTGCCGCAGATAAAGACGGAAAATTTCAGAAGGCCAACGGCGGCACGTTGTTTCTCGATGAAGTGGGCGACATGAGCCTGAAGACTCAGTCAAAGGTGCTGCGCACGCTCGATGAACAGCGCGTCGCGCCGTTGGGCAGCGACGAAACCATTGTCGTCGACGCTCGCATCATCGCTTCCACCAACAAAGATCTGGAAGAGGAAATTTCCAAAGGAAATTTTCGCGAAGATCTCTTTTACAGGCTGAACGTAATTCCATTCTTCGTGCCCCCTCTGCGCGACCGCAAAGAAGATATTCCGCTGTTCGCGCGCTACTTCCTCAAAGACTTAGCGGCAACTTACGGACGCCGGCCTCGCGAGATCACAGACGATGCCATTGAAGCTCTCATGCGTTACTCCTGGCCGGGAAATGTGCGGGAGCTGCGCAATGTGATCGAGCGCATCGTAATCATGAACCCCATGACCACGCGCCTTGACCGCAAACACCTGCCGCCGCTGGTGTACCGCGATGGCCACCGGCGTTCTCCACGCAGCGAGTTTTCCACGCTACACCAGGCTCGCGACGCCTACGAGCGCGATTTTATTCTGAAGAAGCTCGATGAGAATCACGGCAACGTCAGCCGCGCCGCCGAAGTGCTGGGACTTGAGCGTAGCCACCTTTACCGGAAAATGAAAACCTTGGGAATCGCGGCGAAGGAATAAAGACCCCTAGATAAAGAATCCGGAGAGCGCGAACCAGCTCTCCGGATTTCAGCATTTACGTAATTCTCTGGTTACTTCTTATATTTGTCTTCAGGCGCAGCCATGCGTTTGCTGCTGGGTGGCTTCTGGAACAGAGTGAGGAATTTTTGCCGAGACGCATTAGCCGTTGTCGTCGGGTTATACGCATTCTGCAGCACGAATGTGAATATCTGATTTGTTGACGTCGGTGGGGTGGGGGCACCTTGTCCAGTGCCAAAGCCATGGCAATCCAAACAGCTATGGGTTTGGAAATAAGATTCGACTGCAGTGTTGGCAAAAACATTTACGTTGGCCGTGCTGGTGGACCCGGTAATCGGCGGCGGGAAGGTATAACACGGCGATTCTCCAGCGGCGCACGGATTCAACGTGTTCACCATCTGATAGTACTGCCAGACAGTTCCCTGGAGCTGTTGTTGCCAGTTCTGGTTAACTTGCTGCACACTCTGCGGAAGATTGGTGACCTGGCAAAGATTATTGGCGGTGTTCGAGGAATTCCATGGAATGTTCCCCTTAGCCTTCGCCGGAGCAACGTTGTATTGGCTGGTGCAATTCCCGTTGGGGGTACCTGCCGTGGCAAGTGTCGCCGGGATTGGGGAGGGCGCGGATACGTTGTCGACCTGCTCGAACGACGCCCAGAACCAAGTCGATCCGGTGGAGGGAGTCAAGCGAAGAATATGCAGGCCGATTAAACCGAAAAGGTTCGGCCCCTGGCAGGTTTTTCCGTCCGGCTGCATGAAATATCCCCATTGTGTGTAATACCGAGGAATGATTTGCTGGTCTTTCGCAGGGTCGAGAATCCTCCAGGCCGATTTCACTTCCAACGCACCGTACTGGGCATAGGAAGGCAGCGGCGGACTAATCTCCTGGCCATTTCTTGGAAACGGTTGCAGGTGCTGCAATTTCTTATAGTCATCAGCCTGCTTCTGCCCGAGAAAATAATGGTTCTGCTGGATGTAAGCATATTCCGACTGATCGATTTGAATATCGGTGAGCGTATACCACCCTTCCTGATTGACCAGTGGATTGCCCGTGGCTTGGTTGATATAGTCCTTTACAATCGGCGCCTGTTCAAACGTGGACCCATCAATGAACAATGGCGCAAAGCCGGGTGCCACCGGAGCGCTACCCATGGGGCTGCAGGAACTGGGGATGGAAACGGGCAGGTTCCACGCTGTGCCTGGGTCCTTCCCGTTGGCCAGCATCACCGTGCTAATGTCGCGATAGGTCTCCCACACTGTGGGCACCAGAGCGCTGTTCGACGCGGTGGCTCCAATAGTTGAGTTTGTGTCCGGCTGCCCCATACTCCCTCCCGATGAGGGCGCAATTGCCGGCCAGCTGAGAGCTAGCATGGTCTGCCATCCAAAATTCAAGTAATCGCTTTGGGTGGGATTGGAATTTACGTCTACGGGCACCTGCCACGAATTGGATGGCACTTTGGGGCTAGTGGTTTGGACGGCCTGTGCACTCGGTTTCGGTGTGGGAGTTTCATTGCATCCCAATAAGCTCGATGAGATGGCAATCACTGCCACCATCCCTACTCGGGCAAGGGCAATCGTTCTCCTCATTCACGGTCTCTCTTTCCACGTCCTAGGACGTTTTCGGATTTTGCTGTACGCGCCAGGCGCGGAGAGTACCACTAAAGCCAACAATTGCAGAGAATGTTTTTTGTTTTGTTCGGATTTCAGGAATTTAGCAAAAGTGCAGATAATGCGTGGCGAATAACAATTGCAAGGGTGAGACCGTGGACAGCTCTCTATCTTTTCACCATGTGAATCTCAGTGCCGTTCTTTCTGAATTCCACTTCGTCCATCAGCTGGTTGATCAGAAAAATTCCGCGCCCGTGATTCGAATAAACATTCTCCCCAACCGTGCAACCGGGAATCGTCCCGGGATTGAATCCTGTACCGGGATCCCGCACCACGATCAGTATGCCTCGCTCCCGGTCGCGGCCCACCATGCACTCCACCACCTTATTAGGATCTTCTTTGGCGCCGTGAATCACCGCGTTGGCCAGCGCCTCCTGCAGCGATAGCTCGATCGCATCTTCCTTGCCGTCCACGCCTTCCATCTCCCGTACAACCTCCATCACCGACTGAACCACGGGGTCCACAGCCTTCCGGTCGGCGGCAAGCGTGACGCGCAAAACTAAAGTCAACTTATCTGGATCGAAATCTTTCTCGGGAAGGGGTTGGTCGGGAGAATCCGCCGATGGCATTTTATACTCGTGAGTTGCGATACAAGTCGCGGCCAGTTGATTCTAGCTGGTAACCCTCAGAACGACAAACTTCACAGCGTGTTCCTAAGGCAGATTTGTGTGAATTGTTTTTGTGAAGGTTCCGTCAGGGTACCCGCTGCCGTGGCTGGTCACGTCGTAAGACAACGTATAAAGCATGATGCCAAGTTTTTTATCTACCTTTGACGGCTCGTACTTGCAGAGAGAAATCACATCGTTGAGGGGCGTGTAGTAACCGGTGGAAGGCTGCATGCAACTGACGCCGATGGCAATTTTGTTGTACGCAGGATTCTTAGCCGTGCCAATCGCCTGCGCATACCCGGCATAGGCATCGATGGTGGCTTGCAGGCTCCCGTAAGGGCTGTAATCCATTGTCTCGATATAGTCAAACACAGCCGCATAATCGTGCAGCAGTTGATCCATGCCGTACCACGCCGAATAAACCGGCGCGGTCATGATCGCCTTGGTACCGATTTCCTTGCGTATTGCCGCGACCACTTTGACAATGTTGGCGTCACTGCTCGGCGGCTCGTAATCAACGGTCACGCCGTCTACGCCCCAATCGTCTACCGCAGCCTTGACGGTCTTGGAGAAAGTTGTCGCATCTTGTGACGGGAAAGCATCGCCGAGAATGCCCAGTGTAAATTTCGTCTTCTTCGGCTGGTTCTGCTGGCGCGTGCGGATATCCTGCATCCAGCCCTTGATGGTCGCTTGACTGTTATGCAAAACCAGACGGTCGAAATTCAGCGTGCCGTTCGAGTTCAAAATTACATAGAAGAGAGGGACAACATCAATGTAATCCGGCGTCATGTCAAGCGTCGGCGATTTCCCAGGTCCGGTCGGCTCCTCACCGCTCCAATAAGCAATATAAAGTTCATTACTCATGGGGTCCTCCTCCTCTTCGTTTCCGGCAGCACCCTAATAGGTTCAACCTGTCCGCCAGTAAGATGCGCCAACTGCCTTCTCCAGTCAAGTTCTTCCACGAACCCACGTGACTCGCGCCAGTTCGCCTGCACCTTGACGTAAAGTTCGAGAAAGACTTTCGTTCCCATCATGCGTTCGATCTGCAGCCGCGCTGAAGTGCCAATGCGCTTCAGCATCTGACCCTTCTTGCCAATCAGAATGCCCTTCTGTCCGTCGCGTTCGCAGTAGATTGTGGCGGCAATTCGCGTAAGCCTCGAACCCTCCTCGAAATTATCGACAATCACCGTGGTCGCGTATGGCAACTCCTCCTCGGTTTCCATTAAGACGCGCTCTCGAATAATCTCCGCGGCCATAAAACGCGCCGGCTGATCGGTTACTTGGTCCGCCGGAAAAAAGGCTGGCCCGACTGGCAGCGCAGCGGTCACCTGCTTCAGCAGAACGTCCAGACCATCCTTCTTCAGCGCCGAGATCGGAATGATTTCGTGGAACTCGTGCAGCTTTTTGTATTCCTCGATCAACGGCAGCAGCTTGCTCTTGCCGCCACGCAGCAAATCGACCTTGTTGAGAACCAGACAAACCTTCGTCGGAGAATTCTTCAGCATTTGAATGGCGAACTCATCGCGCTGATCGAGCTTGCGCGTCGCATCCATGATCAAAAGCACAAGATCGCAGCCTTCCAAAGCCTCGCGCACTTCGACCATCATCTTGCGGCCGAGCGAACTGTCTGGCTTATGCACGCCCGGAGTATCGACCAAGACGATTTGTGCCCCGCCCTGGTCTTTACTCTTACCTTGGCTTTTGGGGACATTCACGATGCCCTGAATGCGGTTGCGCGTGGTCTGCGGCTTGGGCGAAATGATGGCGAGTTTTTCGCCCACGAGAGCATTGAGCAGCGTGGACTTGCCCGCGTTAGGGCGACCGAGAATGCAGACGAAACCGGAGCGGAAGGGCATAAGGAGCTTAGCTACTGGCTGCTAGCGACTAGCTACTGGCTAGGCGGGCGTTACACTCGCTTACAGTATCCCATGAAAAAGAGAATGAAGAGTTCGGCTAGATTGGCGAGACGCGGGGGGGTGGTTTGCTATAAAGCTAGTGGCTAGAAGCTAGCAGCTAAGCGGTCTTCAGATCAGCTTCAACTGTCGTGGCTGCACCGCGGTGATTCTAACGCGCTCGACCTTGCGGTCGGTCGACTCAAGAACTTCGAATCGCAAACCGTCGTCGTCCACGGTTTCGCCGCGCTGCGGGATGTGGCCTGCCAGTTCGCTCACCAAACCCGCGACAGTCGCGGACTCTTTTCCCTCCGGCTTGCTTCCGAATAGTTCAGCTAAACGGTCGACGTCCATGCCTCCGGAAACGATGAACGACTGGTCGTTCTCCCGAACAATTTCCGGCTTCTCGTGTTCATCTCTGATCTCGCCTACGATCTCTTCCACGAGGTCTTCAATCGTCACCAGACCCGCGACGCCGCCGTATTCATCCACCACAATCGCCATGCGAATGTTGTTCTTATGCATCTCACGCAGAAGATCGCTGCCCAACTTGCTCTCCGGTACAAAATAGACGTCGCGGCGCATCAAGGTTTCAAGCGTGCGTTTCGAGGCCTCGCTGTCGGGCACTTGCAAAACGTCCTGCGCGTAGACGATGCCTTTGATGTTGTGAATGCTGTCGGCATACACGGGTACGCGAGAGTAATGCTTCTCGCCTAGCATCTGAATGAACCTCTCAACGGTTGTCTCCATCGGCACGGCAAACATATCGGGGCGCGGCTTCATGGCCTCGCGCACCGTTTTGCCGCTGAATTCCACCACCGACTGGATGAGATCGCGGTCACCTTCCTGGATGATGCCTTCTTCTTGTCCCGCTTCAATCAGGGCGTCCACGGCCTCGGCCGCGGTTTCCGGCTGCTCGCGTGTATTTTGCCGGGTGAGCGATGCCACCGACTGCATGAACCCAAGGACGATCGTTACCGGCAGCACCAGGTAAATTAATCCCGTCAACAGCCACGCCCAGCTGATGAGCCACGTGCCCTTGGTACGCGAAAAAAAGAGAAATGGCAGAAACTGGTTGAACACGATAATGATCACAATCAAGCTGATGGCGGCCTGCACGATCTCATACATGCTCCAGCGCTGGTCGCTGAACAGGGCGAAGCCCACCAGCAACGCCATCGTCGCCGTCGTCAACTGCTTGAGCACTGACATCGAGAGCGATGCCCGGGCGCGGCTTACGTGCAGCTTGGGCTCAACCCTCTGCTCGAAGACGTCGATGTTGTCTTGAAATTCGCGCGAAAGAAATTTGCCGATTTCCTGGTAAACGCGATCGACATACGAGGCCAAAGCCAGAAGGCCCAACAATGGAATCAACGCGAGTGCGACCCACCAGTTCATGCGGTTCTTCGCCTTGCAGCCGGTGGACGATCTCGGCGTTTCCTGTGAACGACAATCCCGCCGGCGTGCGGCTGCGCCCTCTCGATCAGTGCGGCATCCAAACTCAACTGCCGCCGCAATCGCATCTCTTTGTGCGCCATCTCGCCATTATCGCGCTCGTGATCATAGCCTGCCAGATGCAGGATGCCATGCAGCACCAGAATCCTTACCTCGTCCGCCACCGAATGCCCGAGGCGTGCCGCGTTCTGCCGCGCGATGTCTGCGGAAATTGCCACCTCGCCGGCAAAGCGTTTCGACTTACGGTGCACGGCCGGAGCTGTGGGGAATGACAACACGTCCGTCGGCTTGTCTTTACCCAAGAATTGCCGGTTCAGCGACTTCAGTTCGGAATTGTTTGTGACCAGCACATTGACCACGTCACGCAAACCTGCCGCTCGCCGAGCCCGCAGAACAAAACGTTCGAGACTTGAGCGGCTCATCCCTGCGATTCTTCTTTGAAGAATAACCACGAACGTTGACTAAGCTCGCTTTCACGCCAGGTTACTAAAACCAGCGCATCACAAAATCACATTGCAGATCTGATTACACAAATAAAGAGGAGGGCCATGGCTTCAGCCCTCCCGCCCACTCTCAATCTTATTCTCCAGAAGCTTCTTCTCTGGAGCTATCGTGTGCGTGCTGTGCCTCCGGCGCGCCTTTCAATTCGGCTCTCACATCGCTCCTGCCGCCGGCAAGCAAAAGCATTTGCTGCTCGGCAACGTGGGCCTTGTGCTCGTCGTAGGCGCGAATGATGCGCTGCACAAGGTGGTGACGCACAACATCAGATTCGTCGAAGTGTACGAATGTCAGCCCTTCCACCCGCTTCAATATATCGATCGCTTCCAGTAAGCCGCTCCGCCGCGCGTTGGGTAAATCGATTTGCGTAATGTCGCCGGTAATCACCGCTTTGGAGTTGAAGCCGAGGCGGGTGACGAACATCTTCATCTGCTCCGAGGTTGTGTTCTGTGCCTCGTCGAGAATCACAAAAGAATCGTTCAACGTGCGCCCGCGCATGAACGCAATGGGCGCGATTTCGATCACATTCTTTTCCAGATAACGATCCACTTTCTCCGGATCAAGCATGTCATAAAGCGCGTCGTAGAGCGGACGCAAATAAGGATCGATCTTGTCCTGCAGCGTACCCGGCAAAAATCCCAGGCGCTCGCCCGCTTCCACCGCCGGGCGCGCCAGAATGATGCGGTTCACCCGCTTGGCCAGCAGAGCCGAAATCGCCATGGCTACGGCGAGATATGTTTTTCCAGTGCCCGCCGGCCCAATGCCAAAGACCATGTCATGCTTTTCGATCGCCTCTACATAACGCCGCTGGTTCACGCTCTTCGGTTGCACCATGCGGCGGCCCAGAGAACGCTGCCGGCCCGCGTCGGCGAGTCCGCGCAAGGTTGCGGTCGAATCCGCCGTGAGCACGCGCAGCATACTATTCAGATCGCCATTGTTGAAGCTGTAGCCGGAACGTTGCAGGCTCTCGTAATCGGCAAAAACCTGTTCGGCGCGAGCCACGTCACGCGCCGCTCCTTCAAGTTCGATGGCATTTGAGCGAAGGTCGATTGTAATGTTCAAACCATCTTCCAGCACGCGCACATTCTCGTCGCGCGTACCAAACAGCGTCTCGATGTTAGGACTAATCCCGATACTTTTCTTCATTCAATCTCTTTGGACGAACTTGTCGACACCAGGTGAACCACGTGGGGACAGCCGCCCTCGGCTGTCCGCCGAGCGAAGCGAGGCACCTCGACCACAGCTCCCGCCAGAAACGCACACCTCAGCCACCTTCGCAGACAAAACAGGATTATGCTTCGAGACGGGACCAGCCGGGATGCGCATGCCCACAGGGCAAGTCACTACCATTGAGTAAAGCCTACCTCGCGCCGGAGTCCGAGTCAATGGGAGCTTATCCCGCGGCTTCCGGCGCCGATGCAGGTACGGCTCGCGTTCGCGCCCACTCGCGCAAGCTCTCAATCTCTTCCGCCCGCGTCGTCGAAAGCGGCACGGTCTGCGCCAGCGCATCCAACAAGAACTGAGTTGTCAATTGTTTCTTCTGAGAGAAGGCCGCATACAACGCAGATTGCACCGCCGCGTTGATTTCCGCGCCCGAGTACCCGTTCGCCGCAGCGGCAATTGTGTCGAGATCAAACTCCGCAGGACTGCGTTTGCGCCGGATGAGTTGAATCGTAAAAACTTGCTTGAGTTCCGCGTGATTCGGCAGATCGACGAAGAAAAGTTCGTCAAAACGTCCCTTGCGAATCAACTCTGGCGGTAAAGCAGTCACGTTATTGCAGGTGGCGGCGACGAACACCGGCGCTTTGCGGTCTTGCATCCAGGAGAGAAACGACGCCAAAAGTCGCGAAGAAACTCCGGCATCGACCGACGCTGAATCCGGTCCGCTCCCGGCAAAAATTTTCTCCAGTTCATCAATCCACAGTACGCACGGCGCAAGCCCCTCGGCGACCTCGAAAACTTTACGAATTCGTTTTTCGGTTTCGCCAATGTATTTGTCGTACACTGCCGAACTGTCGAACTTCACTAGCGGCAGATTCCACTCTCCCGCCACGGCCCTTGCGCAGAGCGACTTCCCGCATCCCTGCACCCCGAGGATGATTACGCCGTGCGGCGGCTCCAGGCCAAACTCCCGCGCCGAGTCCTCCCATGAGCCGCGTCTCTGACCAAGCCAATTCTTCAGATTCTCCATGCCGCCAACGCTCGAAAAACTTTCATCTGGCTCAACGAACTCCAGCATCTCCGAACGCCGCAACAAAGATTTCTTAGCCTCAAGCACGTCGTCCGCAACCTCAGGGCACAGCGCATACCGCGCCACCAGCGCTTGTGAAAGAACCCGCTCGGCTTCTTCCTCGGTCAGCCCGCGCAGGCTCTCGACCAGTGCGTCGACTCCCTTCGCATCGAGCTTTCGCTGCAACGTATGGTTCTTCGAAATGCGAACGACGACTTCATCCAGAATTTGCCGCAGGCGATGCCGGTCCGGAAGCGGTAAATCGAGAAACTCCACCAACCCTCGCAACTCGGCGAAGTAAGGACCACGGTGCGTCGATTCTCGGAAAATTTCTGCCCTACATCGCGAAGGCGCCGCACCACGATCGGCTCATCCATATGGCGGTGCAGGTCTTTTAAGATGAAGGCCGCGCCAATGGAAATTCCTTCGAGGTTGCCCAGCATCTGCGCCGGCTCCTGACTGTTATAGATCGCTTTCGAGTTCGCCAGCGCTTGTTGCGCCGCCGCGCCATAGCCTGTGGCCGAATCATGTGTGTCATGTACAACCTCGCCAACGTCGCTGCCACAGCGGGCCAGGCCGCTCGCGATAGTCCATTCAAAAGCAGCCAGGTTCAACGCTGCGCAAGCCGCGCGAACCAGGCGCACGGCGCGGGTTTCCTCGATAGTCTCCATCACGACAATTGGAGTCGAGGAATCCAGCAGAACTTTCAAACGCGCCAATGGATCAGGAATCGCAGGCCATGCCATGTGTTTGACCGGTCGAGACTTACTCGCCTATAATAAGCAATTCGGTGCTCACCGAATATCTCGCTGTAAACACGAAGGTAACGAAGCACACATGGCTAATCATTTTTCGGCGCTCAAACGCGCCCGTCAGACCACGAAGCGTACTGCCACCAACCGCGCCAACGCCTCCCGCCTGCGCACCGCGTTGCGCGGCCTGCGCGAGACCATCGAAAAAGGCGACAAACAAGCCGCCGAAAAAACCTACCGCGAAACCGTATCCGCGCTCGACAAGGCGATTCAGAAGGGCACCTTGCACGGCAATACCGCCGCGAGATACAAGTCTCGCTTGGGCAAACGTGTCAGTGCGATGAAGTAGCGCTGGGATTTCGAACCGTTTCAAATGAAGTTTCGCATTGATAACCTGAGACCCAAGATCTGACACCCAAGACCTCTACCGCACAGCACGATACCGTAAGTATCCCAACCCGACGCGCAAATGGTGATGCAGTGCATCCGGTACGCAGATGGCGAAGCACAGCCCCAGCAGTCCCTGCGCCAATCCCAGCGCCCACAGATTGCGATATTTCCGGAACAGCGCGCATGAAACGATGCCCCATACCAGCGTGGCCGCAGTCAGCACAAGATTCGGCAAGTGCGCTACGGCAAACAGAGTGCCCGCAATAGTCACGGCTGCAGCCTCACTCGAGACTAGGCGCAGCAGCCGGTCCATGAAATAGTCCTGCAGCAGAAATTGCTGGTAAATCGTCCAAAGCACGTAGCCGGAGATGTGCGTGAAATCGCCTTTGTAGAGCGGATGCAGCGTGCCGACCTTCGCCGCTACGAAAATACTCAGCGCCGCAAGAGCGATGGCCGCCGGCAGAATCCACAGTGACGCAACAAAACCGCACCGCCCCAGACCCAGTTCCTCGCGGCTTTGCCGCCGCGCCAGCACGACCACCAGCGTCAACACGAGCGCAATCGGTGAGAGGATTCGCTGCAGCGGCTCGGGCGTCCAGATGACGCCAACAATCGTTCCATAGCCAAGAATCAGTTCGATCAGATCTCGCCTGCGGCTGGGGTGAACAAAAGACATCACGAAAGTATGGCACAAGGAAACCCTCGGGCGTCATCCCGAGTCCGCGTTTCACCAGCGGGACGAGGGATCTCGCCTGCACACAGCTGCCTCTTTCAAACCGACACTACCCAGCACTTCGGCTCAGGGTAGGCTCGGATGCCTGTCCCCACACGCCATTTTCTACACCGCCAACTCCGGCGTCGCTTCCAGCAGACTCTGAGTGTAAGTGTGCTGCGGCCGCTCCGTGATCTGCTCGGCCGCACCGACCTCCACAATCTTCCCTCGATACATCACCGCAATGCGCGTCGAGAGATAGCGCACCACCGGCATCGAGTGCGAAATAAAAAGATACGTCAGTCCGAATTCGCGTTGCAGTTGCGCCAGCAGGTTGACGATTTGCGCGCCTACGCTCACATCGAGCGCAGAAACCGGCTCGTCCGCAACAATAAACTTGGGCCGCAACGCCAGCGCGCGAGCAATGCCGATGCGCTGCCGCTGCCCCCCGCTGAACTCGTGTGGAAAGCGCCGTAAGATCGATTCGTCAAGGCCAACCGCTCGCAGCAGTTCCACCACGCGGGCCCGCCGGCCAGTCGTCTTCCCGCCCCTCGCAGAATCTGCTGTCGCCGTCGTTTCTCCATGGATGATCAGCGGCTCCGCAATAATCTCCTCCACCCGGAACCGCGGATCGAGCGACGCGAACGGATCCTGAAAGATGATCTGCATATCGCGCCGCTGGCGGCGCATTTCGCCGGCGCCGGCGGCAAGCAAGTCGCGCCCTGCGAACTGGATACTCCCAGAAGTCGGTTCGATGAGCCGCAGAATCAGGCGCCCCAATGTGCTCTTGCCCGAACCCGATTCGCCGACCAATCCCAGAGTTTCTCCGGCGAAAATGTCGAGCGACACATCATCCACAGCGCGCACGTCACCTTGCCCGCTCGATTTTCTCCCGAGTGCAGATTCGCCCTGCGGATAAATCTTGCTCACATTGCGGATTTCAACCAGCGCCATTGGACTCTTCTGAATTCCAGATTACAAAATTTCCGCTTACGAAAATCTAGTCACAAAACAATCGCTTCTATCCCGCCGTATTCATTCCCGCCGCAATCATCGGCACCGATGCCAGCGCCGCCAGCAGCCCCACCAATCTCCATCGCGTGAATTGTTCTTTCAGAACAATGCGCGCCAGCAGCACAGTAATAGTGGGATAGAGCGACGAGATCATCACTGCTTCGTCGAGCCGTCCCGTCTGGCTGGCGCGAACAAACAGGATCGTCCCCAACGAGTCAAGGCAGCCCGTCAGCACGCCCCAGCATACTCCTGCAGCTGTAATATCGCGCAGCGTCCCCGGCCGCAAGACAATCAGAACCGCAGCTATGATCGCAGTAATGATCAGCCCGCCCGTCCGCGTAAACGACGCGATCCATAGCACAGATTCGTCACCCGCCTGGCGCACGCAAAGATAGAATCCCGCGAAACCGATTCCCGCAATCACTGCCAGCCCAATACCCTGCGGAGTGTTGCCATCTTCGACGCGCGTCAGCAGCCACAGTCCAACCCCGGCGCAGAAAAACCCGAGGATGGAAATCCTGCCCGGCAACCCGTCCGTAAACATAGAAAACAAAGTTGGGATCGCGGCGCTCAGAACCGCAGCAACCGGCGCGGTCAATCCCATTCTTCCCGAAGACAGCGCCCGGTAGAAAATGGCCAGCGCCGCTCCTCCCGAAATGCCCCCGGCCAGCATCCACGCCGCGCTTCGTCCGGAGGGAAAAGCCGCATGGCTGGTCGAGGCCAAGGTGCCCACGACAATCAATCCGCCGAGATTCACGATCGCCGTGAACAGAAAGGCGTTCGCTCGCCGCGTGGCGTAGCCGCCCAGAAAATCGCTCGTGCCCCACGCCAGCACAGCTGCCAAACTATATGCGGCAGACGTGATTGGAAGCGGCGCGGACATGCTCGACGAGGGTACCATGCTGCGGAATAGCCCATGCCCCCTCGGTTCGTCCCTGCTTAAACTCCCTACGCTCCCTTTTTCACTTCTCTCGGCGCAACCTGATACGTTCCCGGAGTCGTTCTCGAAGCAATCGCAAGCCGGTTCCACGCATTGATCGCCGCGATCGCCAGCGTCAGGTCAGCCACTTCCTTTTCGCTGAAAACGCCGCGCACTTCCTCGTACACCGCATCCGGCACATGCGTATCGGCCACGCGAGTCACCGCCTCAGTCCAGGCCAACGCCGCGCGCTCGCGATCGCTGTAAAACGGAGCCTCCTGCCACGCGTTCAATTCATACAACCGCTGGTCACTCTCGCCAATCGCCTTCAAGTCCTTCCAGTGCATATCCAGGCAGTACGCGCACCCGTTGATTTGCGAAGTCCGCAGCTTAACCAAATGAAGCAGCGATTCTTCCAGCCCGCTCTCATGAAGATAATGTTCCAGCCCCGCCATCGCCCGGTAAGCCCCCGGCGCAACCTTCGCGAATTGAAACCGTTCATTCATCGAAAAATTCTCCTTTCTCTTTTTTCTTAATTTGATGTCTGATTATTTTGATGGCGCGAACCGCTCCCCGCTCTAAAACTTTTGTCCAGGCAGCGTGCGTTTCGGTCTTCTCGGAAGTTGTCATCCCGAGCGGAGACGTTTCTCAGGCGTAGCGAGGGATCTCCCGCTGAACCGGCGCAGAGCGTCAGCCAAGCCCCATCGCGACGACACTTGCCTGAAATTATGAAAGACTATCCCCATACTTTAAAAGGAGCACTCATGCAAAAACGCAAACTAGGAAAAAGCAATTTGGAAGTCTCAGCCCTTGGCCTGGGCTGCATGGGAATGAGCTTTTCTTACGGCCCGCCCAAAGACAAGAAGGAGATGACTGCTCTTCTCCACGCCGCCGTAGATCGCGGCATCACTTTCTTTGACACCGCCGAAGTCTACGGCCCGTGGTTGAACGAAGAACTTGTGGGCGAGGCTCTCGCACCGTTTCGCGGAAAGGTAGTAATCGCCACAAAGTTCGGGTTCGATGTCAGCCCCGACAAAGATCCTCGGGGAATGAAGGGTGCGCCGCCGGGTGTGAATAGTCAGCCCGAGCACATCAAGCAGGTTGTCGAAGGCTCCCTCAAACGCCTCAAGGTTGAGACCATCGACCTCCTCTATCAGCACCGCGTTGATCCCAATGTGCCCATCGAAGATGTCGCGGGCGCGGTGAAGGAACTGATTCAAGCCGGCAAGGTGAAACACTTCGGCATGTCGGAAGCTGGAGCAAAAACCATCCGCCGCGCCCACGCCGTGCAGCCCGTCACCGCCGTGCAAAGCGAATACTCGCTGTGGTGGAAGCGGCCTGAAGCGGAGGTCATTCCAACGCTGGAGGAACTCGGAATCGGTTTCGTGCCCTATAGCCCACTGGGCAAAGGCTTCTTAACAGGAGCGATCAAAGAAGACACCAAGTTCGAGGGCACCGACTTCCGCAGCTCTCTTCCGCGTTTTGCGCCGGAGGCGCTCAAGGCGAACCAGGCTCTGATCGATCTGCTCGGCACCATCGCGAAGCGAAAGAGTGCAACTCCTGCACAGATCGCGCTTGCCTGGTTGCTCGCGCAAAAGCCATGGATCGTTCCAATCCCCGGCACAATCAAACTGAATCGCCTCGACGAAAATATCGGAGCCGTCGCACTCGAACTCACTCCCGCAGATCTTAGCGACATCGATAGCGCCTCTTTCAAGATTACGATCGCAGGAGACCGATATCCCGAGCGCCTGGAGAAGATGACCGGCCTGTGAAAACCGAGGTTGTCATGAGCATACGCAACCGAGTTTGTCACGAGCACGCCCCGCCCGTCTGTCATCCCGAGCAACGCGAGGGATCTTGGTTTTTGTTCGCGGCGGCAAATCTGGTGGTGTGAGCAGAGACCAAGATCCCTCACTTCGCCGTCGTTGTTATAAACGGATTGACAGTGGGGACAGGGCGTTAGGCACGGCCGGATGTTGAGCGCAAAATGAGAGACAGCATGCGAATCGGCATTCTCGGTTCCGGTTTGATGGGCGCGAAGCTCGGAACCATCTTTGCGCGAGCCGGACACGAGGTCGTATTCAGCTACGCACAAAGCACTGACAAGCTGAAGAAGCTGGCGCGCGACGCCCAGGGCAAGGCGCGCGACGGCACGCCCGCCGAAGCCGCAAGCCACGCCGATGCTCTCCTCCTCGCCGTGCATTGGTCCCGCATCGACGACGTGCTGAAGCAGGCCGGTGATCTCTCAGGCAAAGTGATCCTGACCTGCTCCCTCCCCATGGACGCGGACAACACGAAACTCATCCTCGGCACCACCACCTCGGG
>JBAPOI010000529.1:0-1754 GCA_049279555.1 Candidatus Sulfotelmatobacter sp. | reverse complement strand
GGGTGCAATCACTGGAGCGGTTCGCGGCCACTGCTCTTCGATGCGCAACTTGCGGGTTGCATAGTAGCGCAGCACTGATATTGCAAAAGCGATGGCGAGAAGGGGAAACGCCGGTAGCTCCATGAGCTGCTGGTTTGTGAGGAAGAGGCGGGCGTGAGCGATCCAGAGGATCACGGCTACGATGCCAGCGGCCAGTACGTAGAGCACGACCAACGCTTCGCGCTCGCGACTTTCCTCCTGTTGCGTCATCTTATTTTCATCCATGTATCGGTCTCCTGTTTTTCTGTGAACGTCATGACTTACTCTTTAGCTGAAATATCTCGCTGATAATTGCGTCGGCATAGCGGCGACCGGGCTCCGTCCACGTGGGGGTCAAAGGCTCGTGAACACAGTCGATCTGGCGCAAGAGGTCATTCATTGCGCCTTGCGCTGAGAACAGCAGAGTCCGGCAGACATCAAGAGGCGAGACCAGTTCTTCCAGTTCCCAATCCGTGAGAATGCGCGGTTCCTCGCCGCTCAGCGGACTCCACAACCACTGGTTATGCTCTGTGACATCGAGCCGCCCGTCGATCTTGCGAATGCGTAGAAACGCCGCGTACTGGCGACCTCCAACGAGCGCTATAGGGTGAAACCTCTCGCGAATTGTTGTGAACGTATTGCTACCTTCGTGGGTCATCGGAGTCACCCCAGCGTCTACCGCCAATACGAGAAATAGAGAAATACGGCAAGCATTAAGCCAAAGCAGACGAGCCCTGAAACCAGGATGGGGTGCAGGCGTCGCCGCCCGGGATCGTCGGGGTTGGCATCAGGCTTGTACGAATATTTCCTGATGGGGTCAGTGATGCGGTCGAGCAGGGACGTCCGAAAATCACGAACCTGCCCTCTCTTGAACGCCTTTCTGGCGAGGGCCACGCCTTCCTCTTGCGTGATGATTGTCAACGGCATTTCAATGGGCATATTTGGGGCTTCCATCGCACTTCCTCTCTATATTTGGTCAAAAATAGTCGGCCCTTTTTCTCGCAGGCCGACTATGAAACTGCCGTGAAGTTAGAACACAACGGTCGCAGTGACAGGGTGCTGCTCGTCGTCCGGAAGACTGAGGTGGTAGACGGCCGGGATACGCCCCGGCTTCGCGAAGCCGACTATCCACTCCGCCCGTTCGCCGGCTTTCAGATCGCGCGGCGCATTCAGTGTCGATCCGTGCGTACGAAGCGGCTCCGGAGCAAAACTGCCTATCTCGCGCAGCGCGTCCACGGAGATCTGCTGGTTCATGTAGTGGGCGGGAATATTATCCGAAAAGGTCGGGCGCAATGCCGTAACGACGGCCTCGCGCAGGCGGTAGGGGTGGGCGGCCTTGTTCTCGGCCACCACGGAGACATAGTAGCTGCTGGAGTCCTCAGTAACGCGCGTCACGCGCAGCTGCACGCATTCGTCGCAGTGATCTTCTCCTGAATGGCGATACCAATAGCGGAGACCGTGCGGCAGCTTGCTGCTCCGAATCGGGCGAATGTTCGCCAATGCGCTCGAGTACATGGTGTCCGTCTGCTTCTCCACCTCCTGCTTAGAGGGCTCTGGCGGAGGCGGCTGGGCCGGAAAGACTTGATCGAGAACGTACGACATGGCTGTTGGATCGCCGGCGGGAAGGATTTCGTAGACGGAATGACTGGTTGCGGTCCACACAAAGAGGTTGGTGGAGACGTTCGGCTTGGTCGGCTTAATGAGGACGCGGTTGTCGTGGTATTCAACGCGGATCG
>JBAPOI010000528.1:0-1751 GCA_049279555.1 Candidatus Sulfotelmatobacter sp. | reverse complement strand
GACTAGCCCAGTCAGCGCACCCGTGAGCATCAGCGTCGTGCTCATCGTTACGCTGAAAATATTCACTGGCTTGCGCCGCCGGAAGGCACTCAGCAGGAGAGGGAGAACCAGCCATTGTGCCAGAAAGCCGGGCTCGCGAAAGGTTCCCATCGCACGATGGAAGGCATAGGTAAACGTCGTGTTTTGCTCGTGGTTGTTTGTGCCGATTCTTGTTCTTGGCGGCTCTGGCAGACCGTAAAGCTGAGCGATGTATATATAAATTGACGCGACGGCGATGACCAGCCCTGTCCACACAATGATGTTTACGATGGTTTCAGAATGTCCCCGCGATAGTACGTCGAACACAATGATGTAGGCAGCAATAAAGTTAACAAGCGTGAGTATTCTTAGACCAATGTACACGATGTAGCCGGTGGTTCCGGCCGCCGGCATAAGGTCTCGATAGTCTCCCTTCGCAACATAAAAAAGCGTGAGTGCGACTATCGCGAAGACAAAAGCCTGAAGAGCAAAAACGCCCGGCGGATAATTGACCCGCCTTCGAAAAACCACTAGCACGAAGAGCGCCAGAGTCAGGATCTGTGCGATCCAGCTGGTCGGGGCGGGCCCAATTGAGTATGCATCCAGCGCGTTGATGACGAATATCGCGCCAAGGCAAATGACAACTGGTTTATCCGGCCCAAGCGTCTTTGCCGGTTGCTGAGCCGGACCGCCCTTGACGCTAGCTTCGGGCATCTGTGTGTACGCTCTCATGTCTGTTCAGGAACTCCGGGAAAAGGAGGGTCAAATACTCGCGGCACATTCGGTCGACACAAAATCGCGCGGCCCAAGGCGGGCCCAACCGCGAAGCCCGCTCGGCAAGACGGTCATCGGTAGCCGTTTGTACCATTGCACCCGCCAAGGCCCCCGCATCAAGCGGGGAAACTACAATTGCCGCTGGACCGGCGATTTCCGGCAGAGATCCGCTGCTACTCACTATCGCGGGGACACCCCTGGCCGCAGCTTCGACGGCCGGCCTTCCGAACCCTTCATACCAGGAGGGGAAAACAAATGCCGTGCAGCCCGAGATGACCGCTTTCAAGTCGTTCAAAGGCAGGAAGGGGAGCCGAACAATACACTCGGATATGCCGAGGTCCTTAATGAGGGACGTGATGTCCTGCTTGCCGCTACCCACGAGCACGAGCGGCGGCAGTTCGGCCATCGATGCGCGGGCGGCAGCGTAGGCACGCAAAAGAGTGTCGACATTCTTCCTGGGATTTACATCGCCGCACCAAGCGAAGTACCGCACCGGGAGTGAATACTTGGCCTTGACGCGTCTATCCTCTTCAAGGTCCAAGGGAGCAAACCACTCAGCGCCTAGACCTTGATAGATGTAATGAATGTCGTTTGGACTGCGATGCAAGTAAGACGCCAAGTCATCTCTTGTGAACTGTGAGACCGCGATCGGAGTGACGCGATGGCTCGAGCAGCACCTCAGTGCCCGCCAAAGCAGTACTGAGCCGTGCCATGGCACGCTGGACCGCGATGGCTCCCGGAGCGAGGATAGGTCGTGGACGATGCAGAACTGCCGGGCCTTGGTCCTGCGAGCAATCCGTGGGTAGAGGTACAAAATGGCCGAGTCGTCCGTTTCCTCGACTCTCGGGCCTGTCGGTAAACCGAAGAGTTCGGAAGCATTCCTCTGGCGCCGCGACTGGGCCAGGACCTTCACGTGAAAGTTGTCGAAGCGCCGCATGGAGTCGAGCCACGATGTAGTC
>JBAPOI010000527.1:0-3700 GCA_049279555.1 Candidatus Sulfotelmatobacter sp. | reverse complement strand
TGCAAAGGCAGGACGAGGGCAGGTGGCAGTTGCGAGGTGGGCGAGAGGCTTCAGGTGGGCATCTTCGGAGGGCGAAGAGCCCAGACCCCGTCTAGGCCAGGCTCCTCAACTCTCCGTGGTCTGATCCACCCCGTTGCGAGTACAGTAGTTCTTCGTTATTTCGCAGTCGTTGCAAGAATGTTAAATCTGCATTAAATCGGACAGACCAACCCTGGGGGCAAGCACAAAATCCGGGTCAGGAAATCGCTCGCACCAACCGGGCAGAACAGCGCATCGGCCCGCCAGTTTGAGATGGACGCCACTACTCGCGATCGCGGCGGCAGCATTCGCGGTTGAAATCCCCTTCTTCTTTAGCGGCTTTCCCTCCGGCCATGATTTCGAATTCCACTTGTATTCGTGGCTGGAAGTTTTCGGGCAGTGGAAACAGGGCATCGTCTACCCACGCTGGGCCACGCTCGCGCAATTCGGATATGGCGAGCCGCGTTTCGTTTTTTATCCTCCCGCATCCTGGACTCTAGGAGCAGCGCTCCGCGCTCTCTTTCCATGGACCATCGTACCCGGCATCTACATTTTTCTGACTCTTGTGGCAGCGGGAGCATCCATGTTCCTGCTGTCGCGGCAATGGCTTGAGCGGCGCGACGCCACCTTCGCCGCGGTGCTCTACGCCGTCAATCCTTATCACCTTGTCATCGTCTACTGGCGAAGCGCCTTCGCCGAACTGCTGGCCAGTTCTTTGCTTCCTTTATTGTTATTGCTCGTGTTGCGGATCGAATTGCGAGACGAAGACAAGGGCCGGCGCGTAACCGTTTTTCTGGCGCTCGTGTTGGCAGCGTCCTGGTTGATGAACGCGCCCGCGGCGGTGATGATCCATTATTCACTAGCGTTGTTGATTGTTGTCTACGCCTGCGTTCGCCGTTCGCCTCGCATTATCATCACCGGAATATTCGCGGTCCTCCTGGGCGCGACTTTGGCGGCCTTCTATTTGTTGCCCGCCATCTACGAACAGAAGTGGGTTAACATTGCCGAAGCTGTCTCTCCGGGTGTGCGCCCGGTGGATAGCTTTCTGTTTGCCCATACCGCCGATTCGGATCACGATGCCTTCAACCATCTCGTTTCTACCGTCGCAGCCGCGGAGATTCTGCTGACTCTCGTGGCGGCCTGGGCCGCACGGAAATGGCGCACGCGCCGGCGCGAACTGTGGTATTTGCTCGTGAGTTGGGCCGCGGTATGTGCTGTGTTGATGCTGTCGATCACCGGCCCGCTGTGGACCATCCTTCCCAAGCTGCGGTTCGTGCAGTTCCCCTGGCGGCTGCTATTGTGCCTGGGAATTCCGTTCACACTGCTTACCACGCTGGGTTTGCGAAAGTGGACTGCGCGAGTGGCAGTGTACGTGGCGATGCTCTGCGTGCTCGCTTTCGTGTGGGTCCATTTCCAGGCGCCCTGGTGGGACCACCCCGCCGACCTGCACGAAATGCAGGATTTCATGGCCACCGGCGCAGGTTACGAGGGAGTCGACGAATACACGCCCATCGGTCTGCAGCCGCCGCTCGATGTAGACAAAGACGCTCGCCGCGTAACTGTGGAAGGCGCGTCCCACGCTCTCATCCGGGTTACCGACTGGAGCGCGCAGCGCAAAGTCTTCACGGCTGAAATGTCGGCCCCTGACAACCTTGCTCTGCATCTGTTTAACTATCCGGCGTGGCACGTGGAAGTAAACGGCCGACCGGTGCAGGCCGGCACGCTTGAGGGCACGGGGCAAATGCTGGTTCCCGTTGAGGCCGGAGCGAACCGCGTTCAGATCACTTTTGTTCGCACCTGGGATCGAAAGATCAGTCCGTGGATTTCGTTACTGGCGCTGTTGCTGATCATCGTGTTACTTCGAGAACCGTCAGCGCCACGTGCATCCGACTGAGGATAATATTGCGGATGCGCCTTTACAATTATTGTCGTCCGCTACGAACTGTCATCCCGAGCGAAGCGAGGGATCTTGGTTCCTGCCGCGCACCGCCGGCATCGATGTCGGCAAACACCAAGATCCCCTTCGACTCCGCTCAGGGCAGGCTCTCGCTTCGCTCGGGATGACAAGTCCAACTTTATGAGAAGAATTCTGATTGCGACTTCGAATGCCGGCAAGCTGCGGGATTTCGCCGGAGCCGCCGCGCGTTTTGGAGTCGAGATTTCCGGCATTCCTGAATTCTCGTCCCTGCCCGCCGTCGTCGAGGACGGTCTAACCTTCGAGGCCAACGCGCGCAAGAAGGCGGAAGCCTACAGCCGCTATGTTCCGCGTGAAATTGTGGTTGCGGACGACTCCGGCCTGGAGATCGACGCGCTGAACGGCGCTCCCGGCGTACACTCTGCCCGCTACGCCGCGCCCGATCTGCAGAATAAAGAGCCGCACGAGGCTGAAGCGAATACCGATGACGAAGCCAACAACGCGCGCGTTCTGTGCGAACTGAAAGAAGTTCCGCCTGAAAAGCGTACCGGCAGATTTGTCTGCGTACTGGCCGCCGCCCGCGACGGCGAAACCCTGGCAACATTTCGCGGAACCGCCGACGGAATGATTCTGCCTGCTCGGCGCGGGACAAATGGCTTTGGCTACGATCCTCTGTTTTATTTTCCAGCGATCGGAAAAACATTTGCCGAACTAAGTGCGGAGGATAAATCGAGATACAGTCATCGTGGTGCGGCGTTCCGGGAATTCTTGGAATGGTGTGAGCATCTTTGCTAATGGCGTTCCCGCGTGAATCATTCCTTAACTGAGAACGCAGCGGCGCTGTTTGCTGTTCGAAATTATGCACTTGGGATACCCAAGAAGGAACCAAGAGCCAAAGCGAACAAGAAAACTAGCTCACGATGACGCTATTCTAGTTGTTCGATTGCAAGCTCTAAGGTATACGGGAAAGTTGCAGTCCTCGGACCCGCCTCAATCTCATAAAAAACCGGCGTTCCCACTTTTCCAATGAAAGGAACGGTTTGGCCGCTAGCACCACCGGCCCCACAGCTTCCAGACAGGCCGCCGCCATTTGAAGTCCACCCTACCTGAAATTCCCAGTACTCGCCGCTATCGACACCGTGTCCGCCGCAATCTATATAGACGGATAGCCGATACAACTGGACTGTTGTCGGCGTAAAGATCGTCGTCGCCGGAATCGTTGCTGTTTGTTCAGTTAACTGGACTACCTGAACAACCTTCCACTTCTTGGTCGGGGCCCTGACCCGCCACAGTCAGCCCGAAGGCAAGAATCACGATCAAACAAATCGCTCCATTACGCATAGGACGCCTTTCCCTCCCCGGAAGGAGCCAACATCATCCTACGTTTCCATGGGTTCGTCAAAGGCCATAATTGGGAGACTCAGATGGAGAAACCTATGACGTTCCTCTTTATCGCAGAGTTGCCGCCTACGGCTGAAACCATGCGCGTGGTCGTGCGCGATACGGGCAATGGACGCGTGGGCACCGCGGATTTCGTCGTGCGCCAAGCCAGCGTTGGCGGCCGCCAAGACAAACTGATCCTACCGCTGCCAGAACTGCACGATTCTATAAAGGTGGCTCAGGCGGCTGCAGTAGCAGCCTTGGCGCATTCTAGCGGTGCCACAGCTTCAACCTGCTTTACAATTCTAGCCGGCGTCCCGACGACGACGCTGTATGGGGGAACGTCGCGTGTGACTGCGCTGTTGGCTCCGACAATCGCTCCTGCAC
>JBAPOI010000526.1:0-6977 GCA_049279555.1 Candidatus Sulfotelmatobacter sp. | reverse complement strand
TAGGCTCGAAGCTGGGCAAAACTTCCGGTTCCGGAGACAAGGGCCAGAAATCCCGCCGCGGCTATTCACGCCGGCGCGGTTTTGAAGGCGGCCAGATGCCGCTGCACCGCCGCATGCCGAAGCGCGGCTTCACCAACATCTTCCGCAAAGAATTCAATATTGTGAGCCTCGAGCGTTTGTTGGAGCTGGGCGAGGAATTGCTGGCTTCGCCGATTACTCCCGACGTGCTGCGCAAGGCGGGCGTGATTAAGGCGAAGCATCCGGTTAAAATTCTTGGGGATGGTGAGTTGACGGTTGCGATCACGGTGCATGCGCACAAATTCTCCAAGTCGGCAGAGGAAAAAATCACCAAAGCGGGCGGCAAGGTTGAGGTCTTGCAGTAATGTTTGAAAAGCTGGCGAACATCTTCCGTATCCCAGACCTGCGCAAGCGAGTTCTGTTTACGCTGGCCATGTTGGCGATTTACCGGCTGGGCGGGCATCTTCCGACTCCGGGTGTGAACTTCCTGAAGCTCGAGCAATTCTTTGAGCAGAACCGGGGATCGTTGCTCGGCTTTGTGGATTTGTTTTCCGGCGGCAACCTGCGGCGTCTGACGATTTTTGCCCTGGGGATCATGCCGTACATTACGGCGTCCATTATCTTGCAGCTGTTGACCGTGGTGTATGAGCCGCTGGCCAAGCTGCAAAAAGAAGGCGAGCTGGGGCGTAAGAAGATTACTCAGTGGACCCGTTACATCACCGTGATCCTGAGCGCGGTGCAGTCGTTCGGCATTGCGATCGGTTTGGAGCGTGCCGGCGACTTTGTGCTTCATCCTGGACCCGGATTTATTTTGATGACCATGCTGACGCTTACCACGGGTAGCGCTTTCATCATGTGGTTGGGCGAACAGATCACGGATCGCGGCATCGGCAACGGGATGTCATTGCTGATTTTTGCCGGCATCGTGGTTGGACTCCCGCGTGGTGTGCAGGATCTTTTTGAGAAGGCCCGGAATGGCACATGGGGAGCGGTCACGCCAGTATTGATGGTAGGCCTGGTGGTCTTCATGATCGCGGTGGTGGCGTTCATCGTTTATGTCGAGCGCTGCGAGCGGCGCATTCCCGTGCAGTATGCAAAACGTGTCGTGGGCCGGAAGGTAATGGGCGGGCAATCGACGCACTTGCCGTTGAGGGTTAATGCCGGCGGCGTTATGCCGGTGATTTTTGCGTCTTCGATTCTGACTTTGCCGCAGACTCTCGGCTACGGTTTGCGCAACAGCCGTTACTTCGGCGATTTGGTGCGGTTGCTGGGTTGGGGCGAGCCGCTCTATACCGTGCTGTACGCGGTTGGAATTATTTTCTTCGCGTACTTCTATGTATCGATCGTTTTTAATCCCAGCGAAGTCGCCGACAATATGCGGAAGTATGGCGGCTTCATTCCGGGCATTCGTCCGGGCAAACGCACGGCCGATTACATCAACGAAGTCCTGACCCGCATCACTCTGGTGGGTGCGCTTTATTTGATTATCATCTCTTTCATTCCTGAGTGGATGATCACCGGCATTCACCTGAACCACTTGCCGTTCTGGCTGGGAGGTTCAGTATTTGAGCGGCTTCCGGTGTGGGTGACGAACGGATTGGGAGTAAATTTTTACTTTGGTGGAACGTCGCTGTTGATCGTGGTGGGCGTGGCCATGGATACGGTGACGCAGATCGAGGCGCAGCTGATTATGCGCCACTACGATGGGTTTACGCCGCGCAGTGGGCGGATTCGCGGCCGCCGCAACTGGTCGTAAGGGCAATTTGTAATTGAGTAATCGGGTAAGTTGGTAATTAAGTAGGAACGCAGCGTAGCAAATTGCCCGATTACCAAATTACTCGATTACAAATTCGACTGGGGTTGCTGCACTTGTTCGGGAACCGGAACCGGCTTGTGGGAGGCTGGCCCGGGGACACTGAGATCGGGAGGCTTTGGCCAACTCGATGGCGCAGGAAACCTCGCGTGACGTAGGTCCCGTGGTTTTGTTGGGACCTCCGGGAGCCGGGAAGGGAACTCAGGCGAAGCGCATCATGGCGCGCTACGTGATCCCACAGGTTTCTACTGGAGACATCCTGAGGCAGAACATTGCTGACGGCACGGAACTCGGCGTGGCCGCAAAGTGCGTAATGGCCCGCGGCGAGCTGGTCTCTGACGATTTGGTTTGTGAAATGGTCCGGAAGAGGTTGATGGATCCGGACTGCAGGCGGGGGTACATCCTCGATGGGTTTCCCCGGACGGTGGCTCAGGCCCAATGGCTGGATGCGTTGCTCGATGACAAGTTCTTTGAAAACTCGCGCCCGACTCGCGGCTGGCCAATTGTGATCCGTCTTGAGGTGGATTATAATCAACTGTTGCTCCGGATCACTGGACGCCGTTCTTGTCCCGCCTGTGGGCGAATTTATAACGTCCACTTCCAGCCGCCCCGCGTAGACGAACTTTGCGATCTGGATGGGTCGAAGCTGGTTACCCGCAATGACGACCGGTTGGAAGTGATTCAACCTCGCTTGGCGGCTTACCAGGAGCAGACTACGCCTGTGGTGGAGTATTACCAGAGCACAGGAAGATTGATCTCCGTGAATGGAGATCGACCAATGGACGAGGTTACAGAGCAGATTTTCAAGGTGATCGAGGAACATCACGTGACCGAGGAACGTCCCGCTTAATAACTATCGCAGGTGGATTAATCAAGCTAGGAATGGCAATAGTTTGCAAATCGGCGGCGGAAATTGAGCGGATGCGGCAGAGTGGCCGGATCGTTCGCGAGGTTCTGGATTATGTGCGGTCTTTGGTAGCGCCCGGCGTCACTACGATGGATCTGGAACGCGCCGCGGAAAAGAAAATCGCTGAACTGGGTGCCAAGCCGGCATTTAAGGGATATTACGATTATCCCTGCGTGTTGTGCACGTCGGTGAACGAGGAAATTGTTCATGGAATTCCCTCTGAAAAGCGGGAACTGAAAGAGGGCGACATCGTATCGATCGATTGCGGAGTCGTGCTCGACGGATACTACGGGGACGCGGCGATTACGGTTCCGGTTAGCGATTCCGTGAAACCGGAATTACGTAAACTGTTGACGGTAACCGAAGAATCGCTTTACCGCGGCATCGAGCAGGCGCGGGTGGGAAATTCGGTGGGCGATGTTGGAGCGGCAGTGCAGGAACACGTGGAAGCGGCCGGGTTCAGCGTGGTTCGGGAATTCGTTGGGCATGGCATCGGAACCAAGTTGCACGAAGAACCGCAGGTCCCAAACTTTGGAGCGCGCGGGCACGGCGCGAAGTTACGCGAGGGTATGGTGATTGCGATTGAGCCGATGGTGAATTTCGGCAAGCCGGAGACGCGGGTGCTCGGCGATAAGTGGACGGCCGTGACGCTGGATGGAAGCTTCAGCGCGCATTTCGAGCACTGCGTAGCAGTGACGAAAGACGGGCCGGTAATTTTGACGAAATAAAGCTTCTAGCTGCTTGCCCCTAGCTTCTAGCTAGGTCGGTTAGCGCTTGACTAGAAGCTAGTAACTAGAAGCTAGGAGCGAATGAGTAAAGAAGACGCGATTGAAGTGATGGCGGTGGTGCTGGAACCGCTGCCGAATGCCATGTTCAAAGTAGAACTGGAGAATAAGCACCAGGTCTTGGCGCACGTTTCTGGCAAGATGCGCAAGAATTTTATTCGCATTCTGCCCGGTGACAAAGTCGCGGTGGAGCTTTCGCCCTACGACTTAAATCGCGGCAGGATTGTTTATCGTTATAAGTGACGCAGTTAAGCGGGCTTGAACGAAGCTGGAATCCCGTTGGCGTCATCCTGAGCGAAGCGAAGGATCTCAGGCAAGGGAAGAGGGTTTGAAGTTTATGAAAGTAAGAGCATCGGTAAAGAAGATTTGCGACAAGTGCAAGGTCATCCATCGCAAGGGTGTGGTGCGGGTGATTTGCGTTAACACGAAACATAAACAGCGGCAGGGTTAGCTTCTAGCCGCTAGCTACTAGCTAAACGCGGAATCTGATGCGATTTGCTAGGAGCAAGAAGCTAGAAGCTGAGAAGTCACAAAGCTGGCCGGAGGCATAGAGAACTTATGGCACGTATCGCAGGCGTCGACTTACCGCGCCAGAAGCACATCAACATCGCGCTGACCTACATTTACGGCATCGGTAATCCGCGCGCCGGAAGCATTCTTGACGAAGCCCAGGTGGACCCGATGAAAAAGGTTCAGGACCTGAGCGAAGAGGAAGTAAACCGCATCCGTACCGTGATCGAGGCGCAGGGATTGGTAGAAGGCGATTTGCGCAAGGAAGTTTCGATGAACATCAAGCGTCTCATCGAAATCGGTTCCTATCGCGGATTCCGTCACCGTCGAAATCTGCCGGTTCGCGGCCAGCGTACGCACACCAATGCTCGCACCCGCAAGGGACCGCGCAAAGGTACGATCGCGCAGAAGAAGAAGGCGACAGCAAAAACCTAGAAACGCGGTGTCAGGTCTTGGGCTTTTAGGTGTTAGAAATTCGTTCCTAATGCTTAACCCAAAAGCCTGAGACCTAAGACCTAGCACCCGAGACCGAATTTATGGCAAAACCAGCAGCAGCGGGCGGCGCAGCCGCACCGGAGAAAAAAGGCAAGAAAAAAACCTTCAAGAAGAAGGAGCGCAAGCACGTTCCCCACGGGCTGTGCTATGTGCAGGCCTCCTTCAACAACACGATCGTGACCATCACTGACATGAACGGCAACGTTTTGTCGTGGAAGAGTTCCGGATCGTTGGGTTTCCGCGGATCCCGCAAAGGCACTCCGTTTGCCGCGCAGCAAGCCGCTTCGAACGCGGCCAACATGGCGCGCGATCACGGCGTACGCAGCGTGGACGTGCGAGTGTCGGGCCCCGGTTCTGGCCGCGAATCCGCGGTGCGCGCGCTGGCGTCGTCGGGCATTGAAGTTCGCTCGATCCGTGACGTGACGCCGATCCCGCACAACGGATGCCGTCCGCCGAAGAGACGGCGCGTATAACTAAACCCAGCTTCTGGCTCCTAGCCGCTAGCTAAACCTGATTCGGTTTAGCTGCCAGCTAGAGGCTAGGAGCCAGAAGCTGATTTCGTCCGGGACGAAGGGTGAAGCCAAACCTGTAAACCGGTCATCTAAAAGGAGAATAACTTGGCCCGTTACACCGATGCAGTTTGCCGTCTATGCCGCCGCGAGGGCATGAAGCTGTTCCTCAAAGGCGCAAAGTGTTTCAGCGATAAGTGCCCCATCGAGAAGCGCAACTTCGCTCCCGGACAACATGGCAAGGACCGCAAGGCCAAGATTGTTGGCTACGGTCTGCAGTTGCGCGAGAAGCAGAAAGCCAAGCGCATCTACTTCACGCTGGAAGGGCAGTTCCGCAATTACTTCGAGAAAGCCGCGCGCACCCGGGGTGTTACGGGCGAGTTGTTGCTGCAGCAGCTCGAACGGCGTCTCGACAACGTGGTTTTCCGTCTCGGGTTTGCGCAATCCCGGCGCCAGGCGCGGCAATTGGTGCGCCACGGGCACGTCGCGGTCAACGGCAGGAAGGTCAATATTCCTTCTTTTGAAGTAAGCGCCGGCCACGAAATCTCGATCCGCGAGAACAGTAAGAAGCTGGTGGTACTTGAATTCGCGAAGGAATTTGCCAGCCACGGCACGTTGCCCAACTGGCTGGAAGTGAACCGTGACAACTACACGGCGCGCGTGCTCTCGTTACCAAAGCGCGAAGATATTCAGTTGCCGGTGAATGAGCAGCTGATTGTGGAGTTGTATAGCAAGTAGAACGCAGCAGATTTCAAAGTTTCAGAGTTTCAAGGTCTCAAAGACCCACTTGGTCTAGTACACATTCGAGCCAGATCAGCCTCTGCTGACGCCCGACCTGAATCCGGACCGATTCAGGGAGTCAGCACCGAGCCAAACGGCCGAAGGAGAAACAAATGCTTTGGAAAGGTTTTCAGAAACCGAAACGTCTCGCAGTTGACACTTCCACCCTTACCGATAAGTACGGAATTTTCTGGGCGCAGCCCTTTGAGCGCGGCTTCGGCACCACCGTGGGCAACGCTCTGCGGCGAGTGCTGCTGAGCTCCATCGAAGGGGCAGCGGTTACCGCGGTAAAGATGGAAGGGGTCCTTCACGAATTCCAGTCGATCCCTGGCGTAGTCGAAGATGCGACCGATATCATCCTCAACTTGAAGCAAATTCCGTTCAAGCTGGCGGGCGATGCCCCGAAGGCGATTTATCTGCGCGCCGATCAGCCCGGGGTGGTCACCAGCGGCATGATCGAAGCTGACGGAGATGTCGAGGTCCTCGACAAAGATGTTTACATCGCCACTGTCAGCGAAGGCGGCAAGCTCGACATGGAAATGCGCCTGAAGCGCGGGCGCGGTTACACCTCCGCCGACAAGAATTTCGACGAAGATCTGGGCATCGGATTCATTCCCATCGATTCGGTGCACTCGCCAGTGCGTAAGTGCAATTACACGGTGGAAGCCGCGCGTCTCGGCCAGATCACCGACTACGACAAACTTACTCTCGAAGTGTGGACCAATGGTTCGATTACGCCCGCCGATGCAATCGGTCTTTCGGCGAAGCTGATCAAGGACCACATGAACATCTTCATCAACTTCGAGGAGGAAATCGAAACTGGCGTTTCGTCGTCGGACGATCGCAAGCCGGAAATTCACAACGAAAATCTGAACCGCTCCGTCGAGGAGCTTGAGCTTTCCGTGCGCAGCTATAACTGCCTGAAGAATGCGAACATTCAGACGATCGGCGAGCTGGTGCAGAAGACGGAATCGGAGATGCTCAAGACCAAGAACTTCGGCCGCAAGTCGCTGAACGAGATCAAGGAGATTCTTTCCTCGATGGGTCTGAGCCTGGGAATGAAGATTGATGAGCACGGCAACGCGGTGCCGGGGCCGACATCGAACCTGGTTCTGCCGGCGTCAGCTTACGGTCCGGACGACGGACTATAAAATCAAGTG
>JBAPOI010000525.1:0-37736 GCA_049279555.1 Candidatus Sulfotelmatobacter sp. | reverse complement strand
AATATGCAAATAGGTTAAAAATGCCTCGTTCCATCGGAGATGTGGATCCTGTTCCTTGGACGTAACTAGGTTTCTGAAAACATCACTTTCGACACAGGAAAATCGCCATGACGACCAATACCCAACTCACGATCCGGGCTCAGGCAAAAGGCGGCATGTTCCTTGGTCCCGACAGTTATAACGGCGCGATCATCACCGTCCGCGATGGCCCTAGTATTCTCGCTGGTCCTGCGTTCACTAACCAAGGCGATTCCGGCACGCGCGCTACCAGCCAGGTTCCGGGATCGTCGCCGTACACGATTCGGACGCCTCTTCTACCCCCAACTACTTATTGGGTGGTAGCTACGGATACCACGGTCAACTACATCGCTTCGTTCAATCTTTCAGCGCCGAAGATGCTTACCGTCGAAGCTCGCGTGCCGCTGTCGGCGGCGCAGGGCGATCAGATCGCAATCGCCCAAACGATGGTCGCTCCCGGCCCACAACCCAGCCTTCCCGGATTTGTCATCGAGATTCCGGGATTGTGGGTGCAGCCAGAAATTGTAGTGTTGGGAAATCTGGTGAACTTGAAGACGAAAGTTACGATGATGTGCGGGTGTGAAATCAACCTCAACAGCCCGTGGATCCCAAACGACTTTCAAGTCTCCGCGCAAATTGTGAAGCCCACGGTGCAGCCGCCCGTGAACTTGAGTTTCAACTTCAACAGCCAGTACGTTGGGCAAACTGAACTCGGTGCTGGCAATTACACGGCAGAGATCAGCGCGCGGCAGATCAGCATCGGAAATGCGGGGAAGGCGACGGTGCAGTTTCAGATGCCGCTTGTTGAAGCACCCTGCTATCGTTAGCGAGTGAGAATCGTGCGGGCGCAGGCCACCGGAGCGCTCCATTCGCGCACCATTGAGAAGAGAATAGCGGCGGCGAAGAGAGCGAAGATTAGCCGGTTGGTTCGCATGCTGTGATTATCCCACGCGCCAGACGCCTAAAATTGTGCCCTCCCCAGTCCCACTAGAATCCCATGATGTTATATCCGCAATCGACGTAAATCACTTCGCCGGTGATGCCGCTGCTGGCGTCGGAGGCGAGAAAGACTCCGGTCGAGCCGACTTCGTTCACGTCGACGTTACGGCCGAGCGGGGCGCGTTCGGCATGAGTCTTATGCATGTCGCTGAAGCCGGCGATGCCGCGCGCGGCAAGGGTTTTGATCGGTCCTGCCGAGATGGCATTTACCCGAATATTTTTCTTGCCTAATTCATACGCGAGATAACGCACGCTGCACTCAAGGCCTGCCTTGGCCACGGCCATCACGTTGTAGCGCGGGACAACTTTCTCTGAGGCGTAGTAGGTCATCGTAAGAATGGATCCGCCGTCTTCCATCAGCGGTGCGGCGGCGCGGGCTACGGCGATCAGCGAGTAGACGCTCACGTCGAGTGCGATACGGAAGCCTTCGCGCGTGGTGTTGACGAAGTCTCCCTTGAGTTCGTCGGCGGGGGCGAAGGCGACGGAGTGCACCAGCGTGTGCAGCTTGCCGTGCCGCTCTTTGAGCGTGGCGAAGAGGCTGGCGATTTCTTCGTCTTTGCTGACGTCGCACATGTAACCTTCGGCGCCGGGCAGCGAAAGGATAAGGTCTTTCGCTTCTTGCTCCAGGCGCTCGTTCTGGTAAGTGATGGCGAGCTTCATGCCGGCGGCGTGCAGTCCCTGCGCGATGGACCAGGCGATCGAGCGCTTGTTGGCGACTCCGAAGACGACGGCGGTACGGCCCTGCAGATCAGCGGACATGAGTGCTCCTTGGAATGGGAAAGAATAACAGCAGGGAACGATTAATTACCACGGAGGACACGGAGGCAGGCAGCGTTGGCGCTGACCAGAGGCGCGTCTTTGGCTGACGCTCGGCTATCGTGCCGACGGAGATCCCTCCGCGCGCGAAGCAGAACGCGCGCTGTCGGGATGACATCGCGATGGCTCCTCTGCTTCCCTGCGGTGAATTGATTTTTACTCGACCGTGCTAACTTCCTCTATCACGGCTGGCGCTCCCACCGGCCAGCTTGCCGCTATGAATGACAATCCATACACACAGGCCAGAATCGCGAATGCCGAGACCAGTCCGATCATGTGTGCAGCCGCGCCGACGACGAGCGCCAGCACGAGTTGCAGAAACGTTCCGAAAAAATAGAAAGCATTCTGCACGCGTCCCATCAAATGCGGCGGGACCATCTCCATTAAGCTGGTGTTCATGGCGATGCCGCCGACTCCGCGCGCTGAGCCCATCACTCCGTAAAGCAGAATTGCCGCGACCAGCCAGTGGGAAATCGGCGCACAAACCACGCACGCCGACAGCAGGGCCATGGAAAATGCAACCGAGCGACGCCCTCCCAGGCTCGCGATGATTGCGGGAGCGTACAGCGCGCTGAGGAATGCGCCGGTGCCCCAGCCGGCATTGAGCCAGCCGTAACCGACGGCTCCGGCATGGAACGTGCGCTCGCTCAGCGACGGCGTGACCACAACCCCGGTAATCATCGCTCCGAGAAACAACGCCCAGCTAATGCCGAGCAGCACGACGGCGCGATGATCCCGAAGGAAGTGAAGGCCTTCACGCATCTCGCGCCAGAAGCGCTGGAACTGATTTTCTGCGGCGCGAATGTCGGCGCGTAATTCCTCCGGGCGCAACACTACGTGGCGGCCTTTTCGCACGGCGAAATAGCACGCAAACGAGACCACGTAGGTGGACACATCGATGAGCAACACGCCGCCCAGACCGATATGGTTGTACATGAAGCCGACGATCGATCCGGCGATGAGCCATCCTCCCTGCACGCCGGCCATGAGAAAGGTATTCGATTGCACGAATTCGCCTTCCGGCGTGAGCTCCTGGATAAGGGCCGTGATGGTCGGCCAGAACATCCAGAAGCCGGCTGCGACGAGGGTGTTCATCAGATAGAGCTGCCAAACCTGCACGCGGTGTCGAAAGGCAAGAATGGCCACGGCCACGATGATTATGGCGCGCACGGCGTCGAGCCACATGACCAGGAGCCGGCGGTCTTCGCGGTCGATAAGGACGCCGGTGAAGGGAAGCATCAGCATCGCTGGAAGCGTCTGCAAAACGGCGAAGGTGCCGAGCGCCATCTCGGAGTGAGTGGCCTGCAGGATATACCACGCCACTGCGGCCGAATTCATCCCGCTGCCCAACATGGAGATCACGTTGGCGGCAAGAACAAATCGCAGCGGACGCTGGCCCAGGATGGCACGCATCTTTCTACTCTAGCGGAAGTGCAGGCGGGATTCATCACCACGCGCCCCACCGGTAACAGGTGATCGGCCCTTGCATGGGAGGGCATTCGGCGATACGATTCGCCTGCTATTGCTAGTATCGTTCCACTTCTCGTCTACGGCGGAGGTGACCTATGAAACACTCTGCACGGTTGCTGGTTGTAGCTTTTTGTTTTCTTTTCCTCGTGTCTCTGTTCCTTTCGGGACAAGCCAATGCCCAGACGGACAAAATCGTAATTCCCGCGGGCACACCTGAAGACCATGATTTGCAAGCCATCTCGAACGAGCCGGACGCTGCGAAGAAGCTGACGATGTATCAGGATTTTGCGGCGAAGTACGCGTCGAACCCGGCTGCGGTGGCGTATGGCGACTGGCAAATCTCACAGGCTTACCAGACCACCGGCGACCTAAATAAAGCACTCGACTATGGAGACAAGGCTCTGGTTGGCAGCCCGCGCAACCTGGATATCGTCGTCTCGCAGGCCAACATCGCGCAGCAGGCGAAGGACAACGCCAAGTTGATGGACTATGCGGCGAAGGGCGGCGAGATTTGCAGCTCGATCAGCAAGCAGCCCAAGCCGGCGGGCATGACCGACGAAGAGTTCAGCAAGCAGGTGGCGGAGGACCAGAGCGCCGCCAAGAATACATGCGACTTTCTTGAGTCGGCCGGCTTCAATGTGATTGCCGATGAGAACGATGCCAAGAGGCGCATGGCCTACATCGAGAAGTATTCCGCGACATTTCCGGACTCGAAATTTCAAGATCAGGTGTCGAGCTACGCGATGTACACGCTGGGTCCCGGCCAGTTGAACGATCAGGCGCGGTTGTTCGCGTATGGAGAAAAAACTCTGGCGGCAAATCCCAATTCGCTGCCCGCGTTATTGTTGCTGGCGGGAAGTTACGTTGACGACGGCAAGCCTGCCGATCTCGGCAAGGCAATTACTTACTCCCAGAAAGCGATCGCGGTCGCAAAGGCGGACGCGCCCGATGCCGACAAGTCGCGCAAACTATCGGCGGGAGTGGCGCATTCGACTTTGGGATACGCCTACATGAAGCAAGACAAGACCACCCCCGCGCTTCCAGAATTGAAGTCTGCGGTCGTGCTGCTGAAGGGACAAGACGACCAGCAGTACTCGGTTGCGCTCTACCGCCTGGGTTTTGCCTATGCCAAGCTCAACAAGGTAAGCGAAGCGCGCGACGTGCTGACTGAGGCAGTGAAGATTCCGGGTCCGTTGCAGGCCATGTCCCAGGATTTGTTGACCAAGGTGAATGCGGCCCGCGCGAAAGGGAAGTGAGCCGAGGACGCTTCATCGGTTGAAGCCAAGTGTGAACGTGCTCCAGGTGCTATACGGATGATTGCACTTCGCCACTTCACTGGTTAACCAAATCGTGTTTATTAGCCTTAGGCGTGAACCTGCGCATGACGAATTCCTGCAGCAGGTTGGTGACAGCATTCGATCCGATCCCCAGTGCGGCGTTTTCGAAAGTTAGTTCCACGCCGTTGCGATCGTCCGCCGGATAGTAGAGGTTCGAAATACCGCCCGCAGCCAGGCTTCCCAGAATGTTCGAGTAGCCCGGTTGCCAGCGTCCGTTGTCGCCTTTGCAAATTACCGAGTTCGCGATCGCGTACAGAATCCGTGATTGCGTGCTGCCTGTGCCCTTATAGAAATAGCGGGGATCCTGCTTCAGCAGGGAAGGGAAGATTGCGCCGCCGATAAATGTGCTCGAGGCGATGTCGCCATAGTTGGCGCCGAAGCGCTTGGCATAACCTTGTGCGCCCTGGCCGTATTCAACGAAGTGACCCTGCGCCTGCTCAACTCCCGCGGACGCCCCGGCCACCAAAAAGCTGAAGGGGTCTATAACTGATCTCGCCGCCAGCTTGAATTTCTGTTTTGAAGTGAGCGGAACCGCGTTAGGAACGTAGCTGACATAGAAATTTGGAACGATGCCAAGCACCCGCTGCCCCTTCTCCACCTTGATCTGCTCTTCAGCAATCTGAATGCGCGACACTCCTACGTCTACCTCGGTGAGGGCGGAGGCAACGTCCAACGCGATTTGCGGGATCGTCTGGATCTCTCCCGGATGCAGGAGTCCAGAGATTGTCTTCGGCGCAAATCCTGCCGAAGTGATGGTCAGCTTGAACGGTCCGGGAACGACACGGGGAAAGAAGAATTCCCCACCGGTGCCGGATAGAACCTCGAGGTTCGGAGATCGATCTGCGGGAGCAATCGTGACCCGAGCTCCAGCAACGATGGCTCCACTCTGGTCGACAACCGTTCCGTTGATAGTTGCGGCTTCGGGCTGCGCCGCCTGCTCCCCCGCAGTTGAGGACGCGCTCGGCCTCACGGAACCAGATTGTTCCTGACCTGGCGCGGATGTCTGATCATTTTGTGCTAAGCAGGCAGACCAGCCCACATTGATACACACAAAAGCTAGGAGTGCTGACTTGAACGGGCTGGGCATGAATGATTAACTCTAACCTCTCTCGCGCTTTCGAACCAAATCACCAAAGGCGATCCACTTCCGCGCCGCTAGCGCTGAGCCGCAAACAGAGGCCTCGCCACGCGCCAATCGAATGAGTTTTGTTTCTCAAAGCCAGTTCTTCAAAACTGGTTCTTCAAGACTTGGATGCTTGATGTTAGGAGCGGGGCTGCAAGCAGCAGAGATTGAAATTCAGGGTTTTAACAACTCGTCGGACAACAAACGAGCCTTTAATGCGAGATTATGAGCGCGTTCGAGGTCTCCTGCAGCGACGGCTTGCTTGGACTGATCGACGAACTGTTGAATCTGGGTCACGATCTCCTGCTGGCTGGGGGCGAGCTGGCGGTCGGCGATCTTCTTTAGGTTTTCTTCCGTCGATGCGTTGAGTTGGTCCGTGGTGGCGCGCTGTTGAGAGGCCTGCGCAGCGGTAGTTTCTCCCGTAAGCTTGATTGTGGGTTCGTCCGTTCCTCCGTTGCGGACTACTTTCTTGCGAGGCGGGCACGGCTTCTGCGTCGCCGCAGACGTGGCAGGAGAATTGCCGGAACCGGAATTCGGGGGGCCTACATCCTCCGGCTTCTTCGAGTCGCTGGAGCTACCGGCCGGATTCGCTACGGCAGAAGAATTCCCGCAATCGGGAACAGTTTTCTTGGGACGTTTATGAGGCTTGGGAGGCTGCTGGGCTGGGTTGGCTGGATTCTGCGTCTGCCCAGCGGTCGAGGCCGGAGGCTGATTGGGCTGGGGACCTTGCGCCGGTTGATTCTGTGGCTGCACGGCGGACGCCGCGGAGAGAAGTACGCTCGGCGACAACCATCCAAAGCTCAGAATGTAAACGGCAAGGATTGCGGCCAGAGTCATTTTCAATCCTGCTGGAACGATGCTGCTCTGATCTTACGCTTTGTCCAGGTGCGGCGAGGAATCAAGTTGTCGGTTTGGACATCACGGCCTCGAGGTTGGAACTGCCGCGATGCTCCGGCCTCAAGCTCGACGTTGCCAGCGGAATGCGAAAGAGGAATGTGGTTCCTTCCCCCTCGGTCGATTCAAATTCCACCGAGCCGTAGTGCCACTGCAGAATCTGGTAGGTCTGGGCAAGGCCGATGCCATTGCCGTCTTTCTTGGTGGTGAAATAGAGCTCGAAAATCTTTTCCTGAACCTCCCGCGGAATGCCGGTCCCTCGGTCGCGAACTTCGGCGAGAACCGCATCTTCGTCCCGTCGAGCGGAGATGCTGAGCACGCCCCCTTGGGGCATGGCTTGTACCCCGTTAAGCACTACGTTGAGCAGGGCTTGCTTCATGAAATCGAGGTCGGCCTTGATGGGCAGCGGTTCCGGCGGCAAATCCTGCTCAATTGTGACTCCGAGCTGCTCAGACTCCGGACCAGCCAGCAGTGCGACCTCGTCTAGCAGGCGCCGCAGGTCTACCTCTACAAGGTGCAGTTCGCGGGCGCGCATGAAATCCACGAGAGTTTGTACAACGCGGTCGAGGCGGTGAATCTCGCTGCCAATAATGTCCATGTGACGGCGGGTATCAGAGTCCGGAAGTGAAAGCTTGTTTTGCAGAAGTTGCAGGTGCAGCACGATGGCATTGATGGGATTCTTGACCTCGTGCGCTACGCCGCCGGTCACGCGCCCGCTGGCAGAGAGGCGCCGCGACATTTCGATTTCGTCTCCGATACGGCGAACCGATTCGGCGTCGCGCATGATCAATAGTGCGCCGATCTGGGTGCTCTTTTCCTGAATAAAATCCATCGAAACCTGCACGCGCCTGCCGGCGGCGGCGATGAACTCTCGTTGCAGTAACGGACGCCTACGTTCGAAAGCGTCTAGCACCAGCGCTCCCAAAGGAGTATTGCGGAAGAAAATCTCCGATGCCGTTTTGCCGAGCAATTCCGCACGAGGTCTGCCCAGAAAGCGCTCAACCGGCGCGCTCACCAGCACGACTCTGGAATCCCGCGTGAACAGCATCAAGCCATCCTGCAGCTTTGACATCAGCTGATCCACGTTGTCTTTCAGAGCAGCGAAAATCTCCTTGCTGTCGCGCATCTGCCGGCCGAGGTTGGCGATCTTTAGTGTGACCAGGCCAAACTCGTCGTGCTCCGATTCCTTTCCGGAGAGTTCCTCACTTCCCCCAAGGCTGACGTTGTCGAGATTCATGCTGATCTGTTTGATCGGCCCGAGCGCAAGGTTGGATATACCGGCGGCGAGAAGGAGGGATATGAAAATCGATGCGACCGAAAAATAAACAGCATGCAACAACGAAGGAGTGATCTCGCTCTTGAGAAGCGTCGTCGAAACCCCGATACGAATTGTGCCGTATGGACCCTCCAGATCCAGCGGTTCAAATACGTCATAGACTGTGGCCGGGCTATACAGCAGACGAAGCTGTTCGCGGAATCGAGCATTCTTAACCGTCAAAAAATTTGGCCGTTTGGGAACCTGTTTTCCAATAATCGCGGTGTTCGTGCCAATGATTGCCTTGTCATTTAAGTCCACAAAGGAGACGTCGTAAATGAAGGACCAAGAATCCCGATCCAATTGGAGATTGTTCAAAAGGTTGGTATCCATCTGCAGATTGTCGGTGATGGCAGTCCGCATCGCTGTTGGATTATTTGTATCGACGCGCGTGCTGCTCAAGTCGGGCAGATCAGTATTCGCGAGGGAGGCGAGCTGTTTGGTACGGGTAGCGGCAACATTATAAACATAGTCGATGCGCTGGCGAAGGAGCACCGAAATGTAGAGGTACGAAAAAGCGGTCACCATCACCGTGACCATGAAGGTGATCGCGAGCACGATGATAGTTTTGCGTCGCATGAGAAACGAGTAATTAGTGATCAGTGGTAGTGGTTTGCCGAAGCGGCGGAGTTACCCGCAATCGATGAATGAGTTGTGGAATTCTAACCCAAAACCCAAAGGCTGGCAGCTCGGCAAATCACATTGACGCTGATTCACTGCTCTTCCTTGCCGGGAACCGTGTCCGCCGGACTACTTCCGTATTCTTTAAGTTTATTATGCAGGGTTTTCAAGCTAATGCCCAGAATTTCCGCGGCACGGGTCTTGTTGTTACTGGTCGATTCGAGGGTCTTCAGGATCAGCATTTTTTCCGCTTCTCCAACCGTAGTGCCCACGCCCAAACGAACTGCATCGGGATCGTATGCGGCCGTGCGTGGGGAAATGTGGCCAAATCCTGGAGGCAAATGCTTGGTCTCAATCATTCCGCTGTCGCAGACGATCACGGCGCGCTCAATTGTGTTGCGCAATTCGCGGACATTTCCCGGCCAGGTATAGCTGGTGAATTGATTCAGCACAGCCTCACTTACAGCCGCGACTTTACGAGAATGCTTCGCGCTCATTTCCGACACCAGAAGCTGAACCAGGTCGGCAATGTCTTCCTTATGTTCCCGCAGTGGTGGCATGTGGATGTTGAAGACATTGAGGCGGTAATACAAGTCGCTACGAAGTTCGCCAGAGGCGACAGCATCATCGGGGATTTTATTGGTGGCAGCCAACACGCGCACATCGACAGCTGTTTCCACTTTACTGCCCAAACGGCGCAACTTGTGGTCCTCGAGTACGCGCAACAACTTGGCTTGAGTCGCCACCGGCATTTCGCCAATTTCATCCAGCAGAATCGTGCCCCCTTCGGCCAGCTCAAAACAGCCGGTACGGCGTTCCAGCGCCCCTGTAAATGCGCCTTTCTCGTGTCCGAATATCTCGCTTTCGATCAGAGTCTCAGGAATTGCGGCGCAGTTGATAGCAACAAATGGACGTTCCCGGCGGGGGCTAAGGTCATGAATCGTGCGCGCTACCAATTCTTTGCCCGTACCGCTGGCTCCCGTGATCAGTACCGACGCGGTGCTGGGCGCAACCATCTCGATGAGCCTGAAAATCTCCTGCATCTTGCGTGAGCCGCCGTGCAATTGGCCGAGAGCGCCCGAATCGCGTAATTGGCGGCGCGCACTTTCGAGTTCGACCTTCGTTCCTAGCAGGCGGGATGCATTCTGCAGCATGGTCCGTAGGCGATTGGTGTCGATTGGCTTCGTAATGTAGTCGTAGGCGCCCATGCGCATCGCTTGGACCGCACTGTCGATCGTGCCCTGAGCGGTCACCAGGATCACCGCCATCGCCTGAGTCTGCTCCCCCAATTTCGCCAGCAGTTCGATACCCCCCATGCGAGGCATCTTCATGTCGGTTATTACAATCGAAGGCGTCCATTGCTCCGCCTTTTCCAAGCCCTCCACTCCGTCGCGCGCGGTTTCGGCCCGATATCCCCAGGAAGAAACTAACTCGGCGAGACCCGTGCGCTCGTTCTCTTCATCCTCAACGATCAGTACTTTTTCGTGGCTCATTCCCTGGTTCTTGCCCTCTTTGAAAGAGATCACTTTCTTTGACCCCGCGCTCCAGCCAGCAAGACTACAACATAGCTACCCAGCTCCGACAGGCCTAGGGCAGTATTTCATGTCAATTTGAGACGGCAGCGGACATTTTCCCATTTTCGAAAATTGATCTTTCGTTTCGAGATTGCAATGCGTTAGAATTGCGGGTTCCCAAAGTAACCGGTTCATTAGCCTGCATTACCTTGTCAACGCGGCGGGCATCGAAGCCCGGGTAAAACCGCGTATCCATATGGAGGACGGAATGTCACTTTGTTATTTGAACAAAGGCCGCGTCGTAATTCTTGGCCTATTGTTTACGCTCGCAGTATCTTTGCTATCGAGTCCCGCGTTCGCGCAGAGCGACTCGACTCCCCCCAAGTGGGATTTGTTTGTAGGATATCAATGGCTGCATCCCGGCGGCACAGTTCCCACACCTTTCAGCGACTTCAATAATCCCACGCCGTATACAGTCCCGGACATGCCTCATGGATTTGGCTTCTCCGCGACTTACAACTTCGACGCCCACTGGGGCCTCGAAGGGGACATCGGCCACAACTGGGCTGAGAGTGGAAGTGGCTCCGGAGTTTACGAATCCACGGGATCGGTCGGTCCAAGATTTATCTGGCGCACTGACAATGCCAACTACTTCGTGCATACATTGGTCAGCTTAAACCGGGTAAATGTTCCGGGATTAAATCCATGGAATGGCATCGGCGCAATCCTCGGCGGCGGCTTGGATCTGCCCATCCGCAAATGGCTGGCGATCCGGTTGTTTGAGGCTGACTATGTCTGGGCGCGCCATGACTACGCTAGTTTTGCGGCGGCGTCCGAGGGCAACAATTTACGCAACCCGTCGTTCGATGGTGCCCGTCTGCGCACCGGCTTGGTGTTCAGTTGGGGCGGCGCGCCGCCTGTCACGCCAGCCGCGAGCTGTTCCGTGCAGCCGACCGAAGTCATGGTGGGTGAGCCGATCACCGCGACGGTGAGCGCGAGCAACTTCAACTCCAAGCACACCGTCACCTATACGTGGACCGGAAACGGTGGCGTGGTCACCGGCAAAGATACGACCGCATCGATCGACACAACAAATGCGGCTCCCGGAAGTTACACCGTCACAGCTCATGTGACCGATGCGAAAATGAAGAGCAACAACGAGGCGAGTTGCTCGGCGAACTACACCGTCAAGCCGTTGCCGCCGAAGAATCCGCCTACCATGAGTTGCACGGCCAGTCCGTCGACCGTGCAGGCTGGCGCAACCGTTACCGTAACCTGCAGCTGCACTAGCCCGGACAGTGTCTCCACATCTGTCGCGAGCTGGACCGCCAGCAGCGGCAGCATCTCCGGCAGCGGCAACACAGCTACGCTGAATACCTCCGGCGCAGCCCCGGGTACGATCACCGTCGGAGCGACTTGCACCGACTCGCGTGGTTTGACCGGTCAGGCGACAACCCAAGTGACGGTAGAGAATCCTCCTCCACCGCCGCCCAAAGCAGCCAAATTGAGCCAGTGCGACTTCCCCAACGAGAAGAAGCCATGGCGCGTCGACAACACCTGCAAGGCGATCCTGGACGACGTAGCCAAGAACTTGCAGCAGAACCCGGACAACAAGCTGGTAATCGTCGGCAACGCTGAACTCACGGAGAAACGGAAGAATCTGGCGGCAGAACGCGCCGTCAATTCCAAGTTCTATCTGGTGGAAGGCGAAGCCCAGCAGCACATCGATGCCAGCCGTATCGAAGTGCGCACCGGCAGCGGCGGCACCAAGACGGCCGAGTACTGGATCGTTCCTTCGGGCGCAACCTTCGACTCGACCGGCACTGAATCGGTGGATGAATCCAAAGTCAAGAATGTTCCGGATCATCCCAAGCCGGCGGCCAAAAAAGCGGCCGCTAAGAAAGCGCAGTAGATTCGGCAGCGGAGTCAACGGGCCGGTCGGCAACGTCGACCGGCCTTTTTTGTCGCTCTGCTACCTTGTTTCGCGATGTCCTTCAGTAACTTGATGGGGCTGGGTTACCCTGTCAGTCTAGGTGCGCATCGAACCATTTCTCCGCTTTGGGGACAAAAACCGTTATGAAATCTGCTTGGCTTAAGCTGTTGATGATGTTGACTTTAGTTTCAGCCTGCGCGTTCGCAGGAACTCGACAATGGGCTGTTCTAGGGCCGGATGGCGGCGATGTCCGCAGCCTCGCCTACGATCCGCACAACCCAAACCGCGTCTTTCTCGGAACCAGCACCGGTGTGATTTTTGTCTCCGAAGACGGTGGCCATAACTGGTCTCGCTTCGCCAAACTGGGAACCGGCGACGATTACGTGCTCGATCACATCGCCATCAACCCGGAGAACTCAAAAAATATTTTTGTTTCCGCCTGGAGCGTGCAGGATCAGAGTGCGGGCGACATTTTCCGCACCCACAACGGCGGTAAAGATTGGGAAGCTCTGCCCGCTATGCACGGCAAGTCTGTGCGCGCGATGGCGCTGGCGGCATCCGATCCCAAAGTGGTTGTTGCCGGTGCAATCGATGGCGTTTATCGCAGCACCGATGGTGGCAACACCTTCCAGCGAATTTCCGCCAACGATGGCATCGTGAAGCAAATCGAATCCATCGCGGTTGATCCCAAAGATCCCAACGTGATTTATGCCGGTACTTGGCATCTGGCATGGAAGACCAGCGATGGCGGCGCCAACTGGGCCCACATCAATAAAGGCATGATCGACGACTCCGACGTTTTCTCGATCATTGTCAGCGCGGCGAATCCTTCGGAAGTTTTCGCTAGCGCCTGCTCCGGAATCTATAAGAGCGTCAGCGGCGGCGATTTGTTCGACAAGATCAAGGGCATTCCTTTCACAGCGCGGCGTACCCGCGTGCTCAAGCAGGACCCCAGCAATCCGGCGATTGTCTACGCTGGCACTACCGAGGGTCTGTGGAAGACTTCGGACGAAGGCAAGACGTGGAAGCGCATGAGCAATCCTGAAGTCGTAGTGAACGACGTGCTCATTGATCCCCGCAACTCCTCACGCGTGCTTCTTGCGACTGATCGCAGCGGCGTGCTCGCGAGCGACGACGGCACCGCTACATTTGCGTCGTCGAATCACGGCTACACGCACCGCTACGTCAGCGCGATTCTGGCCGACAACAAAGACGCCAATTCTCTCTACATTGGCGTGGTGAATGATCGCGAATTCGGTGGTGTGTTCTCCAGTCACGATGGCGGACAGAACTGGCAGCAGAAGAGCTCAGGCTTGGATGGCCGGGACGTATTCACGCTGAAGCAAGCCGGCAATGGTACGTTAATCGCGGGAACCAACCGTGGCGTATTCGAACTTCTTCCCGGCACCACAGCCTGGCATCCCATTAACAATATCGTCCTCGAGAAGACGGTTTCTCGAACGATCAAGCTGAAGAGCGGCAAGACCAAGAAAGTAGATTCCACAACCAGTACGCACTCCGTGCTCGAAGCTCGCGTCAGCGATACCGACCTCCGGTCGAGTCGCTGGTTTGCGGCGACGTCCGCGGGACTATTCACCAGCAAGGATCAGGGCAAGGAATGGATGGGCGGTCCGGTCGCCGGTGAGAAGGATTTTGTTTCGGTGCAGGCACGGGAAGGCGTCGTTGTTGCCGCTACCCGTTCCAGCGTGCTGGTATCCCAGGATGAAGGAAAAACCTGGCAGCACTCTGCGCTTGCCTCCTACCCCGTTAATATTCGTGGCGTTACGGTAGCCCCGGATGGTCAGATCTTTGTGGCCACGCGCGAAGGCGCCTTCCACAGCGGCGATTCCGGCCAGAGCTGGAACCACCTTGTAACCGGCTTGCCCGACAAGGACATTACGTCGGTAGCCTACGATGGCAGCCACAAGCGCCTTTTGGCGACCAGCGGCCAAACCGGTGTCATCTTCGAGAGCAACGACGGTGGTAGCAGCTGGCAGCGTGGACCTGACTCAGGCTTCCCGCTGCGGCAGATCAGCGTGGTCCACGGACACTACGTCGCCGCAACTCCGTTTGATGGCGTGATCTCGCAGCCCGACAACGAACCGCAGAGTGCCAACGCGGGCGGCGGCTCCAACTAGTTTTTCCCTTCCGTCTTTCAAACTTCGCGGAGAGCACAAGTGCTCTCCGCGATTTAATTTTTGGGATGTTTATTCAGCCGGCACAGTCGCTGGTCACTACTTTAACCGCCTTCCTTTTACGACTGCGGAAATTGACAAATCGAGGAGGTAGAGGTAATTTGGTGGCGCACGGAGCAGCCCCCTCTGCTTGGCTTTAGCTTGGTCCTGAATTCCGGGGTATGTCATGCGCCGTCACCTCGCTTTGAGTTCTCTGCCCCCGCCTGCAAGGTCTGTCGCGCTTATCCCTAGCCGGAGAATATCGATGAATATGCGCTGCTTTCTCTTCGCTCTGCTGGTCGTATCCGCGGCAGCACAGTCTCATAACGCAGCCCCTGCGGACCCCGGGAAGCCCACGCTGGTAAATTTCGCTGCGCCCGTCTACTATGCGACCGGCGCTCCTTATGCCGCTTCTGTTGCAGTGGGAGATCTGAACGGCGATGGGAATCAGGACTTGGTTGTGATCGATAAATGCCAGGTGGTCAAGTGCATCACTGGGACTGTGAGTGTGTTACTTGGGAGCGGCGACGGCACGTTCCAGGCGGCGGTGAGTTACGACTCCGGTGGGAAAACTCCCGCTTCGGTAGCAATCGGGGACCTGAACGGCGATGGCAAGCTGGATTTGGCGGTGGCTAATGTCGGAGAATATCCCGGTATGGTTAGCGTACTGCTCGGTAATGGAGACGGAACATTTGGCGCTCCGGTGAGTTACAGTGCGGGTGGGTATTCGTACGGTGCCGATCATTCGGTCACGATCGGAGATGTAAACGGAGATGGCAAGGCCGATCTTGTGGTGTCGAGCACCAACTCGGACAATGTGGGCGTGGGCGTCCTGTTGGGCAATGGCGATGGGACGTTCCAGTCGGCCGTGGATTACAGCGCTGGCGGAACCTACACCGGCTCGCTTGCCGTTGCTGACTTCAATGGCGACAGGAAACTCGACATCGTGATAAACGTTTCTTGCTCGAATAGTGGCGGCTGCCAGGGAAATGGTTCCAGTGGCGGAGTTAGCGTTCTGTTGGGCAACGGGGATGGGACTTTCCGGGGAGCAGTGATTTACCCTTCGGGAGCCGTAGGCCTCAGCCCGGTCTCCTCTGATGTCTTCCGAGCTCAAGAGCACTTCGAGGGCGCGATTTCGGCCGATGAGTCTCGGAAGCCGCGCCATGGGGCCGCCGCCGGCGACCATACCCACGCCGACCTCCCATTGCGAGATGATGGCCTTCTCGCGGCTGGCAAAACTCATGTCGCAGGCCAGCGTGATCTCGCTGCCGTTGCCGGTCGCACGTCCGCGGATCAGCGCGATAGAGGCGACTGGCAAACGAGTCAGGCGCACTAGAAAGTCCGGCCAGGGCGGCAAGCCCGTGGGCCCTTCCGGCAGTGAAGTCAGGTCCTCAATCTTGGCCGTGAAATCGGAGTGATTGAGAAAGTAGTCGTCGACCGCGCTATCGAAGACCACGACCCTGACCCGCTCATCGGCCTCGAGAGTGCCGATGACCTCCTGGAACTGCTTGACCATTTCCGGGCCCATTACGTTGATCTGCGGATTGTCGATCGTGACACGCCAATAGGCAGGCGACCGACGGGCTACGCGAATCTGTGCCGGTTTCGTAGGTGCGTTCATCTGTGTGAGTTTGGTAGGCAAGTTCATAGTTGCCATGGAATGTTCCTCCGTATCACTTGGTCTCGCGAATCATTGAGCCAGAATAAAATGGGCCGCGCAATTGGACGATGGTATCGCCGATACTTTTGTATCGATTGCAGCGTCCTTATCTCTGAACCATGCGGTTTTTTCTGCATGCGGCTTCTCAAAATCGATTAAAGCGGAGGAAACTTGCTCCCGCGCACTTGGTACGAGTTATCGCCGATACTAACGTCTAATTGCTTTACTACCCTACCTCTGGCCTAATCGCATCGTCCGAAACGAACTTTGATCGGGCGTATAAACTCTTTTCGTGAAAGGGAACACACCATGTCTAAACTTGTGACGGAATCCGTGGAGCAAGAGCAACAAGAACAGAAGATAGAAACGCGCACCGGCAGGGAACGTATCGCCGGCTTTACCATCGTTGCAACAGCCACGGCAGTGCTCGCCGTCCTCGGCGCAGCGGCCCTTTTCGCGCAAGGACAGGACAACGACAAGTATTCGCTGAAATCGCCGAGCGGGATCGCGTTCTCCGACTTCCGGGGATACGAGGACTGGTCGGTCGTCTCTTCCGCCCGTACCGACGAGATACTAAAGGTGATCGTGGCCAATCCGGTGATGATCAAGGCGTTCAAGTCCGGCATTCCGGGCAACGGCCACTCTTTCCCGGATGGCTCCCTCATCGTGAAGCTCCAGTGGAAACTGAAGAAAAGTACCGAGGCACCCTTCGTCGTGGAGGTGCCGGACGTCTTCAGCCAGGCTTTCGTCATGGAGAAGGACAGCAAGAGATTTTCGAAAAGCGGAGGATGGGGATACGCGGTGTTCAATTACGATGCCGCATCGGACAAGTTCACGGCCGATCCCAAAAGTCTCTCAGACTGCGGATATGCCTGCCATACGCCAGTCAAGGCAAAGGACTACATCTTCCACCCGTACCAGAAGCGTTGAACCGCGCCTAGATGGCCGGGATTCTTCTAAAAATTCCACGGTAAACAAAAGCAGCACCCCGAAGGCAGTCGGCTAAATCAAAGAATGTAGAGCTTCGCGGGAGTGAATGCGAAAACAGGAGGAGTGTGCATATGGCAGCACTGATCCAACCACTTACAAAGCCACCAAGAACTAAACAGACAGCGTGGAGCGCACTGGCGTCACATTACAAAACCGTTTCCAAGCTGCATCTGCGACAGCTTTTTGCCGATGATCCGAAGCGCGGTGAGCGTTTGGCCGTCGAGTCGGTTGGTCTTTACCTCGACTACTCTAAAAATCGGGTCACCGATGAAACGATAGACCTGCTTCTTCAACTGGCGGAAGAGTCCGGCCTGAGGACACGAATCGACGCCATGTTTAGCGGGGAAAAAATCAACATCACCGAGAAGCGCTCAGTCTTGCACGTTGCCCTGCGTGCTCCACGCGATGCATCCATTGTCGTTGACGGAAAGAACGTGGTGCCTGAAGTCCATGCCGTGCTCGACCGGATGGCGGATTTTTCCAACCGCGTGCGCAGTGGTGAATGGAAGGGACACACTGGTAAGCGCATTCGTAACGTAATCAACGTCGGCATCGGCGGCTCAGACCTTGGGCCAGTTATGGCTTATGAGGCCCTGAAGCACTACAGTGATCGAAACATGACGTTCCGCTTCGTATCGAACGTCGATGACACCGATTTCGCCGAAGCGGTTCAAGGCCTCGATCCGTCAGAGACACTTTTCATCATCTCTTCGAAAACCTTCACAACCCTCGAAACAATGACCAACGCTCACACGGCTCGCGAGTGGTCTCTTGCCGGATTGGGCGGCGCCGAAAAGTCGGTTGCGAAGCATTTTGTCGCGGTCTCGACGAATGCGGCCGAGGTTGCGAAATTCGGGATCGATACCACCAACATGTTCGAGTTCTGGGACTGGGTTGGCGGACGCTACTCGATGGATTCCGCCATTGGTCTGTCAACCATGGTCGCCATCGGTCCTGAGAATTTTCAGGCGATGTTGAGTGGCTTCCATCAGATGGATGAACACTTCCGCGCTGCTCCCTTCGAGCAGAATCTGCCGGTGCTGATGGGTCTTCTTGCGATCTGGTACAACGATTTCTTTGGGGTGCAGACGGTTGCAGTCCTGCCCTATGAACAGTACCTGAAACGCTTTCCGGCCTACCTCCAGCAACTGACGATGGAAAGCAATGGTAAACACGTCACGCTTGACGGGAAAAAGGTTAAGCACGACACCAGTCCAATTTATTGGGGAGAACCGGGAACTAACGGCCAGCACTCTTTCTATCAGCTTATTCACCAGGGGACGCGACTCATTCCCTGCGACTTCATCGCTTTTTTGAAGGCTCTCAATCCACTCGGGTGCCACCACGACATGCTGATTGCGAATGTTTGCGCACAAACCGAGGCGCTGGCCTTCGGCAAGACGCCGGAGCAAGCAGAGGCGGAAGACACGCCGAAGTGGCTGGTTCCGCACCGCGTCTTCGAGGGCAACCGTCCGTCGAATACGATCCTCGCTGAAAAACTCACGCCAGAGACGCTCGGAAAACTGGTGGCGCTGTACGAACACTCCGTATTTACCCAGGGCACAATTTGGAATATCGATTCATTCGATCAATGGGGCGTTGAACTGGGCAAAGTCCTCGCGCAACGCATCATCCCTGAACTGGAGAGCACAACAGAACCGCAGCTCGCGCATGACAGTTCCACCAACAATCTAATCAGGCGTTACCGTAAATCGAAGCAGTCATAACGCGATATTCCGAAGAGCAAGGTCTCATGACTGAACAGCCCCGAAACGAAGACCGCTTGCAACGGCCCAAGCCACTGACCGATTTTTATGGAGAGAATCGTCATGAACTGGTGCAAAAGCTTGCGTACCAGCACTGGAAAAAAGAGGCAGTCCGTTTGGGTCGCCGGAAATTGATTGGTTCGCAGCTGAAAAGGACATGCGCGCGTACCTTTAGCTTCAGGAATTCAGCTCGGGCTGGACGAGGATTTGTACTCTTGACCGGCCTGGCTTCGAAACTTGAACGCGGAGCGTTCCACAACGTAGAAATTTGAGGACCATCTTTATAAGCACCAATCGCGTCGCGCGCCCGAGCTCTGCAAAAGTTGTTCCCATGACCGCCAGCGCAACCAATGTTTCAGACGTTCTGCAACAATACGGGTACGGCGCGATGCCGTTCATCGGGACGGAAAACGCTTTTTATGAACGGCACCTGGTTTTTGACAGAGCGATCGATCCCAAAGTAGCGAGTGCGCGTGAGCGCTTTGAGGCGTTCTCCCATTCCGTGCGAGATATTCTCGCTCAACGTTGGGTGCTGACCAAGAGCACTTATGAGCGCCAGAATGCCAAACGCATCTATTACCTCTCCATGGAGTTTCTCATCGGACGTTCGCTGGCCAACAACATTACCAACCTGTTGCTGGATCCGCTCTTGCCGGATGCAGCCCAAGAGAACGGTATCGACTGGCTTGAACTGGTCGAGCAGGAACCGGATGCTGGGTTGGGCAACGGAGGCTTGGGCCGCCTCGCGGCGTGCTTTCTCGATTCGATGGCGACCATGCAACTCCCCGGCACCGGGTATGGTTTGCGCTATGAGTACGGCATGTTCAAGCAATCGATCGTGGATGGCTGGCAAAAAGAGAATCCCGACAACTGGCTCCGCTACGGCGATCCCTGGGAGATTGCCCGGCTTCACGAAAAGGTGGAAGTCAAGTTGAACGTCTCGTTCAAATTGCAAGAGGGTAATTTTCAAATCATCCGCGACCGGCCGTCGAGCCTGATCGGTATCCCGTTTGATCGTCCCGTGGTTGGCTATGGTGGAAAGACGATCAACACGCTCCGGCTCTGGGCCGCCGCAGCACCCGATTATTTCGATTTTGAGAAGTTTGGCACCGGAGATTTCGTGGGCGCACTCGGCGAAACTCTCCAGGCGGAGTCGCTTACCCGCGTGCTATATCCCGACGATTCTACGACGAAGGGGCAGGGGCTGCGCTTTCTGCAGGAGTATTTCCTGGTTGCGTGTTCCATGGCCGACCTGGTGCGCCGCTTCAAGCGCTACAACTCGGATTGGGAAAAGTTGCCGGGGAAAGCCGCAATTCAACTCAATGACACGCATCCTTCCATGTCAGTCCCGGAACTGATGCGAATCTTGCTCGACGATGTGCACCTGGGATGGGACCGAGCCTGGGACCTGACGAAGAGGACGCTCGGGTACACAAATCACACCTTGCTGCCTGAGGCTCTCGAGAAATGGCCGGTGGCGTGGTTTGAGACACTGCTTCCTCGTCACCTGGAGCTCATCTACGAGATCAATCGCCGGCTGCTCGATGAAGTTCGGCATCGCTTTCCGGGCGACGAGGGACGCGTGCAACGCATGAGCCTGGTGGAAGAAGGCAGCCCGCGCAAAATCCGGATGGCCAATCTTGCCATCGTCGGTTCGCATAGCACCAACGGAGTGTCCACCGTCCACTCCAAGCTGCTGCGAACCACGACGGTTAAGGATCTCGCGGAAATGTTTCCCGAGCGTTTTAGCAACAAGACAAACGGAGTGACGCCCCGGCGCTGGTTGCGCGAGGCCAATCCCACGCTCGCCCGCGAAATCACGCAAGTCATCGGCGATGGCTGGATTACGGATCTTAGCCTGCTCAAGCAGCTCAAGCCATTCGCGGAGGATTCCAGTGCTCGCGAACGCTTCCTCAAGTCGAAGCGAGAGGCCAAAGTGCAGTTTGCGAATTGGCTCAAGTCAACGTCTGCGCAAATCGTAAATCCGGATACAATCTTCGATTGCCACATCAAGCGTATTCACGAATACAAAAGACAACTTATGAATGCGCTGCGAATTGTGATTGTTTATAACCGGCTGCGGGAAAATCCCGGTATGAAGATCGTGCCGCGGACGTTTTTCTTCGCTGGTAAAGCGGCGCCAGCTTACAAGCTGGCCAAGCTCATCATAAAATTCATCAACAACCTGGCGGACACTATTGACGTCGACCCGGCGGCGCGCGGCCGGCTCAACGTCGTCTTTCTCCCTGAGTACAACGTTTCGTTGGCGGAGCGGTTGATTCCGGCCAGCGATGTTTCCAACCAGATCTCGACCGCCGGCTACGAGGCCAGCGGAACCAGTAACATGAAATTCATGATGAACGGAGCTCTGACCGTCGGAACCCGCGACGGTGCGACCATCGAGATGGCGGAGGAAGCCGGAGAAGGGAACATGTTCCTGTTCGGGCTCACCGTGGAGCAAGTCGAGAACAGCCGCGCCTGGTACGACCCCCACTGGCATTATGAAAATGAGCCCGAGACACGAGCCGCTCTGGACCTGATTTTCTCCGACCACTTCAGCCGCAACGAGCCAGGAGTGTTCGCTCCCTTGCGCGATATGCTTCTGACCCAGGGCGATCACTATATGCATCTGGCGGATCTGACCTCGTATTGCAAGGCACAAGACCGGCTCGGCGCGCTCTATGCCGAACCGAGCGCATGGGCGCAGAAAGCAATCTTGAACGTCGCCAGCTCGGGAAAGTTTTCGAGCGATCGCTCGATTGCGGAATACGCAAGTGAGATTTGGAAGGTGGAACCATGCCCAGTAGTTTAGAAACACAGTCGCTGACGAGTGAACGCATTTCGCCGCTGGCTGGCAAACCAGCCCCGAAGGAGTTGCTGGTGGACGTGGCTCGCCTGGAGAAGGAATATTTCGAGCGGCGTCCCGACCTGGATGATCCAAACCAGCGAGTCAGCTTCGGCACCAGCGGACACCGTGGCTCGCCCCTGCGTGGGACATTTAACGAAGCGCACATCCTCGCAATTACACAGGCCATCTGCGAATACCGGCGCGCGCAAGGAACCGACGGCCCGCTCTATATGGGGAAAGACACCCATGCAGTCTCGGAGCCCGCGCAGCGCACCGCCCTCGAGGTGCTGGCTGCAAACAACGTTGAGACGATCATTCAGCAAGACAACGGGATAACTCCGACGCCGGTTATTTCGCGGGCGATTTTGGTTTACAACCGTGGCCGCAAGGAGAACGACCATCTCGCGGACGGCATCGTGATTACGCCATCGCACAATCCGCCGGAGGATGGAGGTTTCAAGTACAACCCGCCCAACGGCGGCCCGGCTGATACCGACGTGACCCGCTGGGTAGAGAATCGCGCGAACGAATTGTTGAGAGCAAAGAATGCGGGGGTCAAGCGAATTCCGTCTGCTAAAGCCATCAAGGCCGCAACCACTCACCAGGAAGATTTCGTCCTGCCGTATGTTCGTGACCTCAAGAATGTCGTGGACATGGATGCGATTTGCGATGCGCACCTCAAGCTTGGCGTAGACCCTCTGGGCGGAGCCTCGCTACCCTACTGGGAGCCGATCAACTCGATTTACGGGCTGGACATCGTCGTCACCAACACGAAAATTGATCCGACTTTTTCGTTTATGACGGTTGACCACGACGGCAAAATCCGTATGGACTGTTCGAGTCCGTATGCGATGGCCCGGCTGGTCGGTCTGAAAGATCAGTACCAGCTGGCTTTCGGCAACGATACCGACGCTGATCGGCACGGGATTGTGACTCCGGTTGCGGGTTTGATGAACCCGAATCATTACCTTTCCGTTGCCATCCGTTATTTGCTCACGCATCGGCCCCAGTGGCGTGACACAGTTGCGGTGGGAAAGACTCTGGTGAGCAGCAGCATGATTGACCGGGTCGTGAAAAAGCTTGGCCGCCAGTTCCGCGAAGTGCCGGTGGGTTTTAAGTGGTTTGTGCCGGGCCTGGTCGATGGCTCGTATTGTTTCGGCGGAGAAGAAAGCGCTGGCGCAAGTTTTCTGCGTCTCGACGGCACAGTATGGACGACGGACAAGGACGGGCCGATCATGGATTTGCTGGCGGCGGAGATGACCGCACGCACCGGCAAGAATCCCGGCGAACATTATCGCGAACTGACGGCGGAGTTTGGCACTCCGTACTACACACGCATCGACGCGCCCGCCACGCCCGAGCAAAAAGCAGAGTTGGGAAAACTCACGCCGGACGCGGTAAAAGAGTCAGATCTGGCGGGTGAGCCCATCACCACCAAGCTGACCAAAGCTCCGGGCAACGATGCCCCCATCGGCGGCTTGAAAGTTGTGGCGGAGAACGGTTGGTTTGCCGCGCGACCCTCCGGCACCGAAAACATTTATAAGATCTACGCCGAGAGTTTCAAAAGCCAGGCCCATCTCAACGTGATTCTTGGCGAGGCGGAGAAGATGGTGAACAACGCGCTGGGTTCGTGAGCAGTCGTTCCTAACTAGGGACGCCGGACTTGAACGGCAGGGTGCGTTCATGGTGCAAGTGGACCGCGAACGAGGCAAAGCTCAAATCTAGAAAGCACAAATCCAGAAGCGCAAATCTAGAAACTGACGGTGGAGGTTAGCCTGGTCCTTCAAGTTGCCAAGAGTATTCTCCTGGTGGTGAGTGCGCTGTTTCCGATCGTGGATCCGATCGGAGGCGCCCCGGTTTTTTTGCTACTCACGCGAGACTACGCCGCCGAGACACGACGAGTGCTGGCGCGCCGCATTGCGGTAGATAGTTTCATACTGATGATCGCGTCCTTTACCCTCGGGGCGCACGTGCTCTCCTTCTTTGGGATTTCGCTCCCGGTTGTGCAGGTCGGCGGGGGGCTGATCGTGATTTCATCGGGCTGGGCGATGCTGAATCAGAAGGATGCGGGCGACCGGCCAGCCAGCCGAACGGTCACTTGCGCTGATGCTTTAAGCCAGGCGTTCTACCCGCTAACCCTTCCTTTAACGGTTGGTCCCGGTTCCATCTCGATTGCGATCACTTTGGGCGCGAATGCGCCGCAGCACCTGGGCGCAAATCTGCTGGTAATTCTTGCGGCGGCGATCGCTTCCGCTTTCATTGCGGTAACCATCTATCTCTGCTACGGCTACGCCGATCGGCTCGCGAGCAAAATTGGCCCCACCGGGACAAACGTAATTTTAAAGCTTACCGCGTTCCTGCTGGTGTGCATTGGAGTGCAGATCTTGTGGAACGGCGCGAGCAGGTTGCTAGGTTCGTTGCCGCAGTTTGGCGGAGTTGTAGCTCTGCCGCATTGAAAGCGAAGCGAGCGCGTGGAGTGGATGAAAGTGAGGACCAGTGAAAAGCTCTAGCGTTGATGTGCTCGCCGACATCGATGGTTCGGCCAAGGCTAGCAACACCGTACCGGCCCCGCTCACAAAACGACCAACTTGGGACCAGGCTGAGGGCAACCCGTTGCCGCTTGGCGTCACCTGGATCGAAGCGGAGCAGGCGTTCAATTTTGCCATTCACTCGGAACATGCGGAGAGCGTCACTCTATTGCTCTATTCTCCAGCCGATCTAGTGAATCCTCTTCTGAGGCTTCAATTGGATTATCTGCACAACAAGTCGGGGCGGATTTGGCACTGTCGCGTCCCAGTCGCAAAGATTGCTGAGGCTCGCTATTACGCATACTCCGTCTCGGGAGAAACCATTCCTCAACTGCATAGCTTCGACCCACAGAAGGTTCTCCTCGACCCGTACGCGAAGTGCATTTTCTTCCCACCCGGTTTTGATCGGAACCTGGCCATGCGAGAAGGATCGAATGCAGGCAGCGCACCTTTGGGGGTGCTGATGGATTACCGATCGACATTTGACTGGTCGGGGGTTCGGCCTCCCTATCATGAGTCGGATGCGGTCATCTACGAACTTCACGTTCGAGGTTTCACGAAGAACCCAAACTCAGGTGTCGACCTATCGCGTGCCGGCACATACGCCGGTCTCGTTGAAAAGATCCCTTATCTAAAGGAACTTGGGGTGACGGTTGTAGAACTGATGCCGGTTTTTCAGCGCGATCCACAGGAGGGCGACTACTGGGGTTATATGCCTTTGAACTTTTTCGCGCCGCATGCTCAGTACGCGAGCACACAGCGTGATGATGAGCTGCGTATTGAATTCAAGAATATGATGAAAGCTTTTCATCAGGCCGATATCGGCGTGGTGCTGGACGTCGTATACAACCACACTTGCGAGGGTGACTACAAAGGGCCGATCTACAGCTACAAGGGCCTCGACAGCCCCGGTTATTACATGCTGTCCTCCGATCCGGCAAACCCCTACGCCAATTACTCCGGCACCGGCAATACCTTGAATTTCGGCCAGGCGCATGTGCGCAAGATGGTGATTGATAGTCTGCGCTATTGGAAACGAGGAATGCATATCGACGGATTCCGCTTTGATCTGGCGTCGGTATTCAGCCGCAATGCCGACGGATCTCTCAACTGGGGTGAAGCGCCCATCTTCAGTGAAATTGCCGCGGACCCGGAATTAGGCCGGGTGCGTCTGATCGCGGAGCCTTGGGACACAGCCGCTTATCAACTCGGTCGCGGATTTCCTGGTCTGACTTGGTTCCAGTGGAACGGGCGCTTTCGCGACGACATCCGCCGGTTTGTGAAGGGCGACGCAGGAATGGTTCCCGAGGTGATGCGACGTATCTATGGCAGCGATGACTTATTTCCAGACAACCGCGTCGACGCTTATCACGCATATCAGAGTGTGAATTATGTAACATCCCACGACGGCTTCACACTCTACGATCTTGTCGCTTACGACCGCAAGCACAATTGGAAAAACGGAAATAATAATCAGGACGGTACGGACGCGAATTACAGTTGGAATTGTGGGCAGGAAGGGGATGAAGCAATCTCCCCGGAAGTCCTCGCGTTGCGCCGGAAGCAAATAAAGAATTTCTGCTGTCTGCTCTTCTTATCGAACGGTACACCAATGTTTCGCGCCGGGGACGAGTTCCTGAACACGCAATTCGGCAACAACAATCCCTATAACCAGGATAACGAAACCGGATGGCTGGATTGGAGTCAACTCCAATCCAATCGGGACATTTTCCGGTTCTTCAAGAAGATGATTGCGTTCCGGAAAAATCATCCCTCGCTGAGCCGGAGCAGGTTCTGGCGGGAGGATGTTTCCTGGTACGGTGTGGGCCCCACGGTCGATTTGTCCTCCGACTCGCACAGCCTGGCGTTCTGCCTGCACGGCGCTTCTCAAGGTGATGACGACATCTACGCAATGATCAATGCCTACTGGGAAGAGTTGGTGTTCGATGTGCAAGAGGGAACAGCACAGGAGTGGAAGAGAATCGTGGACACCGCTTTGCCCAGTCCAGATGATTTTTCGGACGACGGAATCCCTTCAGAGCAGACGAAATACCGACTGGCTCCAAGATCAATTGTGGTCTTATGTCGACCCAAGAAAAGCGATGCTCGGGAGGGTCCATGAGCGCGCGATCAAGGATCATTCTCGTCGGTGGCGATTATCGGCCACGAGTGCCATGTCGAACGTCCTAACGAAGTCGCAGGCATTTTGCTGTCAGCTGCTGTTTCGCAATGAGGGCCAGCCATCGGCGGATCGGCCAGGATACGGTGGGAGCTCCGTTGTCGAAGCTGTTTGGTTGTCGCAACTATGCGGCGCACATGCCAGAATTCGAGATCGCATTACACACAGGATAAGGCCGAGTGAGCAGTACGGCTTCGATTGACCCAGGGTAGATCTCGCTCGAAATTTCGTGAGCCTGCCCAAGACGAAAACCGGAAAGGCGCCATATTCGCCTAAATGTAGTTGCGGTGGCAGCGTTCAAAGTGCTTCAGCAACGTTCAATGAACAGAGAAGGCCGGTTTTTTGTTAACATACAGGGGCAGCCCTTACGAGGTTACAAACATTGGTTCGATCGGGCTGTTGAGGAAGCTGGCCTTCGAAGCGACAGAATTGGTTGTTGTACATTAAGATCTTTGGAATCTTTGAGTTTGGTGCAAGGCGGGCGCGTAGCTCAGTTGGTAGAGCAATGCCCTTTTAAGGCATGGGTCGAAGGTTCGAATCCTTCCGCGCTCACCAGATTTTAAGGACTACCCCGCAACACGGTATGACGCCGATTTCATCGGTCGACAATCAAGCCCGAAATTTGCAGCGAGTTTGTGCACTCTGATCAGCTTCTGATCCGATTTCCGGCTTTTGGAATATAGCGAAATCCGACATAGCGTGTTTTTCTCTCCTGCGCTAAACTGCGAAAAACGCCAGTCGATTCAAAACCCTTATTCGTAGAAATCACCAACGGAGAATCTAATATGCCATTGATGCCGGACCCTACCTTTTATCCCTCCCCAGGCATGGCGATGCAAGCGCCGCCCGAACGCCTGGCTTACGTCACATTGCTCAACGTCGGGAACAATGGAAAGCGCGATGCCATGGGCGTCGTTGATATCGACCCGACTTCCGCCGAGTATGGTCGACTCGTCGGGCAGGTGGATTTTCCCCGCGGCGATAATGAGCTGCATCATTTCGGTTGGAATGCTTGCAGCGCGTGCCTTTGTCCGCAGGCCCCACATCCGCACATGGAGCGGCGCTATTTGATCGTGCCCGGCATCGGGTCGTCCCGGATTCATATTCTGGACACAAAGGCGAATCCAAAGCAGCCAAAAATCGTGAAGGTGATCGAGCCCGAGGAATTCATCAAGAAGACGGGCTACACTTCGCCGCATACAATTCATTGCGGACCCGACGGTGTTTATGGCAGCGCGCTGGGAGCAGCCAACGGAGATGGCCCCGGCGGAATTTTCCTGATGGATGCGAACACGTTCGAGCTGAAGGGGCAATGGGAGCAGGATCGTGGTCCGCAGCAACTGGCCTATGATTTCTGGTGGCATCTGGGACACGACACGATGGTGACCTCCGACTGGGGCACGCCAAACATGGTGAAAGACGGCCTCAACGCGGAGTTGCTGCTCGCCGGCAAGTATGGTCACAAGATCCATATTTGGGACTTGGACAAACGTTGGCACCTGCAGGAAGTGGATCTGGGTGCGGAGCAGCAGATGGTGCTCGAGCTGCGGCCCTCGCACGATCCTAAGAAGACGTATGGTTTCGTCGGGGTCGTCATTTCGCTTAAGGATCTTTCATCCTCGATCTGGATGTGGCACCGCGAAGATGACGGCAAGAAAGGTAAGTGGGCGGTTCGTAAAGTGATCGAAATCCCCGCTGAACCTGCGGATCCGGAGAAGCTGCCGCCTTTGCTGAAGGGATTCAAGGCCGTGCCGCCGCTGGTTTCGGACATTAATCTTTCACTCGACGACCGCTTTCTCTACGTTTCGTGCTGGGGGACCGGCGAGTTCATCCAATACGACGTCTCGGATCCCGCCAACCCGAAGAAAACGGGTTCGGTCCATGTCGGCGGCATCGTGCGCCGCGCGGCTCACCCGAGCAAGCCCAAGCAGGAACTGAATGGTGCGCCGCAAATGGTCGAGATCAGCCGCGACAGCAAGCGCATTTATTTCACCAACTCGCTGTACTCTCCGTGGGACGAGCAGTTCTATCCCGATGGGGTGAAGAGTTGGATGGTCAAGATCGATGCGCATCCAAAGGGCGGGATGAGCCTGGATGAAAAGTTTTTCGTCGAGTTCGACGGTCTGCGCGCACACCAGGTGAGGCTGGAAGGTGGCGACGCTTCGTCGGACTCCTATTGCTTCTCGGATGCGAAATGAACCATGCGGCGCTGAGTTCGAGCGCATTGTGGCTGATGTTGCTCCTCGGCGCCTACCACGGGCTCAACCCTGGGATGGGCTGGCTGTTCGCGGTGGCGCTGGGGTTGCAGGAGGGGAAGGGTAGCGCCGTTGCAAAAGCGCTGGTTCCAATCGCGCTCGGCCACGCAGTGGCCATCGGCATCGTGGTCTTGGCTGCAATGTTTCTCGGAATGGCGCTCCCGCTTCCAGTAATCCGTTATTCGGTTGCTGTGCTGCTGGTTGGTCTCGGAATCTATGGTTTGGTTCGGCATCGGCACCCGCGATGGGTCCGCATGCAAGTGGGCTTTCGAGATCTCTCCGTCTGGTCATTTCTGATGGCTTCAGCCCACGGTGCAGGTTTGATGGTACTGCCCGTGTTGCTCGGCAGCAGCACGGTCGAAGCGGCAGATCAAATGATGGGTCATCATCGCATGGCTGCCGTCGGCAGCCCTCTGGCGGGAATACTCGCCACCGCCATTCACACCCTAGCCTACCTTTCGGTCACAGGATTGATCGCATGGGTCGTCTATCGCAAGTTCGGTCTGGCCCTTCTCCGCAAAACCTGGTTTAACTTCGACTTAGTCTGGGGTGGTGTGCTTGTGGCCACTGGATTGTGCACACTGTTCATTTAGCGACGGAAGTGTCACGACTCTACTCAAACGTCAACGTCAGAGCAGGAACAGCGAGTCCTGCTAACTCGGCTGTCCAAACGTTGCCTTTTTCCAGTGCATGCCCAGCCGTGAGCGTGCCTGTGCTGATGATTTCTCCGGCCGCCAAGGGCTCACTTGGCGACCGCTTGGTGGCCGCATCGGCTAGTTCAGCAAGGCACAGGGCGGGGCTGCGCAGGGAATTCTTGCCCGATCCTTCTTCGATCAACTCGTCCGCCTTAAGCATCCTCACCTTGAAATGCGACAAGTTGTCAACGAGTTGAGCGATCGATGCGGGGCGCACCGCGATCCTTTCTCCGACGACGAGTGCGGCGTGAAGGCCATATGACGCGACGAAATCGCTAGGTTGGAACTGCCATCCGGGAAACGGACAGTCGATGATTTCAAATCCCAATGCCAGCCAGTCGATTGATTCGAGAACGGCGCTAGCATTCAGGTTGTCAGAGGTAAGCGAAGTTTTCAAACCGAAAACGATTTCCGGTTCGATCTTCAGTGAGCGTGCATTCGCTATTGTTAAAGTAGCGGAGTTGTTGTCCGCGTAGTGCACGGTATCGTCGTACATGTGTCCCCAAACCAGGGTTTCGAGTTTTAGGATTCGCCATATTGCTTTGTTGGCATAACCGACTTTCCGCCCGACGGTCTTGTGTCCACTAGCTTCGCGATGCTGTTTAAGAAATGCTTCAACTTCATAGGCCCTATTCAGATCAAAACCCGGTCGCGCGGAAAAAGGTACTGGAATCATCTGACCGGCTTCAGACGCCGCCAGCACTTCCCGGGCTAAAGCCTCGACTTCCTGGTGTGAAGTAATCGACGTTCCGCAGGCAAATTCCTTATCCATGACGTTCCTTGGATGACAATAGCAAGCTTGGAGGGATGCATTTTCTCGGCTAAATGCCATGCTAACCTACAGCAAGTTTGCTTGCACGCGCCCGCCGCTAGAAGGAAACGCGGACATCGAGGGACATATGCTCAGGATGCAAGGCTCCGATGTAAGTGGTGAACTATCCAGCCCCCACCAGTTATTGCAGTCGTGGCTTACACCTTTTGTCGTTGGTCTTGCAGTTCTTTTCAGCGTACTCAATCTGTGCGCTGTTCCAGCCAACGCGCAGAACGCCCTTGTTCTGGTCGGCTCCGGATCAAGCGTACCGGCGCCTCTCTATAACCGTTGGGCGCAAGAGTATGCGAAACGCAACTCACACGTTCAATTGCGTTACCTTACGGTCGGCACCAGTGAGGGAATCAAGCAGATCTCCCACGGCGTAGGCGACTATGGCGCGGGCGAGGCCAAGCTCACGGACAAGGAACGAAAAGATGGAAACCTGATTGAACTACCAGCGGTGCTAATCGGCATCGTGCCAATCTATAACCTTCCCGATGTTCACCAAGAGCTGCGTCTCTCTGGCGAGGTGTTAGCCGAGATATTTCTGGGCGAGATTAAAACGTGGGACTCGCCTTCGATCGCCAAGCTCAATCCGGAAGTGACTCTGCCAGGCCTCCGGATCCAGGTGGTGAACCGTCCTCCCGGCAAAGGATCGAACTACGTCTTCTCCGATTTTCTATCTAAGGTTAGTTCCAAGTTTCGAGGGCAAATCGGAGTTACAGCGTCTCCAGCGTGGCCAGTCGGTGTGCCCTCCGAACGCAGCATAGATATGATCGAGCGGGTAAAAAGCGAACCCGGCACGATCGGTTTTGTGGAATCGCAATATGCAGCTAAGGGAAATGTGTCTACCGTTGCAGTTTTGAATGCTGCGGGAAAGTTTGTAAGGGCTTCCGCGGATACGATTGCAGCGGCCTGCCAGGCAGTGGAAGCGCCGCGGTGGAATAGTTTTGCGGCATCATTAACCAACGCTTCCGGGGCCGATTCCTTTCCCATCACCAGTTTTAGTTGGGTTTATGTACGGGCCTCATCCAACGACTTCGCCCGGATGGCCGCTTTGCGTGACTTGTTGGACTGGATCTATTCCGATGGCCAGCAGTTCGCCGCCGAAGAAGGTTATTCTGAACTTCCTCAGCCGCTGCTTGTGGCAGTCAAAAGAAAAGTCCAGGACTTGCATTAGGTCAAATGCGTCGTCCCGTTCAAATCTCTTCTTGTTGGTTTCCCTGGCAAGGGGTCGTGCGACAATCTTTTATTCTTGCATTTGCTTCTGTAGTTTGGTTGACATGTTTTGTGTACGCGCAGCAACCCACTGCGCCAGCAAAGATAGAGGACAAGCAACCCGGCACCGACTCAGCTTTGAAAGAGATGTTCGAAGCAAAGATTAAGGCAGAGTGGGAAGCGATCAAGAACAAAGACAAGAAGACTTACGGTGAGCTGTTAGCCGATGATTATCAGGGTGTCGAAGTTGATGGCAAGGGCGAACGTAATAAGCTGCAAGCCTTAGCTGAACTGGCGGAATCGAACGTCTTCACCTACACGCTGTGGGGCCTCAAGTTAATTCCGGCCGGTCCGGATGCAGTCCTAGTCATCTACGAAGTCACTATGCAATTCCCGCCCAAGGCGCAGGTACGTTACTCGCGGGTCTACATCACCGAACTTTGGATAAAGCGCTCGGGGCAATGGAAGGAAGTGCATTATCAGGAAACGCACGTAAAGTAGCGCCGAAGCTCCATCGCGAATTCAAAGCCAACCTCTGCAATAATGTTGCCATCCCAATGAGCGAGAGGAGCCGCTTATGAAGAGATTATTTTTCGTCACCTTGCTGCTATCCGGCAGCTTTCTCTTGGCGCAAGATAGTGCCCCTGCCAACAGCGATCAGAAGTCTAAGACATCCAACGATGAAATCACTGTGCAAGGCTGCGTTGGCCGGTCCAGTGGCGACTACGTCTTGACCAAGCAGAATCCGGCTATGACATACGAACTGCAGGCGACCGGCAAGACGCGGCTGAAACACTACCTGGGCCAGCGCGTGGAAGTAACCGGGAAGGAATCGCCGACCATGAGCACCAGCTCAGACGCGATGAATAAAACCGGTTCGGCGGCTCCGACCACGATCAACATCACATCCATTCGAACCATCGATAAGGAATGTGTAGCTAGCCAGACCTCATCTTACTAAGCCCCGGAGTTCTGCCCGCGCTAGAGGAGGGAGTAAAACGGTTCAGTCACAGTCGGGCGGCATCGCCATGATTTCCGAATTCGAATCGCACGGCGGTTTTTTCTTCGCTGGCTCCAGAAATGAGGGATGGTTGTAGCGGAGAACCCACAGACCCTCATTGTTAGTGAGGTAAAGCAATCCGTGGCCGCCGTCGGGAAGAAGGCTGGTTACTTTGTTGAAAGTTTCCAGAGTTTTCGGATTGCGCGGGTCGCTTAAATCAAGCACACGAACTGTTTCGGTTGCCCGGCTGCTGCTGGTGAGAGTCGCGGGCGTTTTTTCCGGAGCTTCGGCAATCGCTACGTCAGGACTAACCATCTCCAGGCTGCCAGAAGTTGCCTGATTCGATTCGGCGGTTCGCTTGAGGAGGCTCGGTTTATCTGGCTTGCTCACGTCAACCACCATGAAGCCCTGTTTGGCGGCTTGCTGGACGTAAAGATATTGCTTGCCGTTTTCCCTCTGCAACAGCATCTGGTTGCCGGTCTGTTGAGGCAAGGCCAAGTGCGCGATCACGGTTGCAGGAACATCCGTGGGCTTTGGCGAGGGTTGCTCGCTTGCTCCAGCCATCATCGCAGGCATCAGCAGAAGCGAGAACGACCAGAACTGAATTCGCTGTCCTCTACGAAAAATATTCATAAATCACTTCGCAGTCCCCGACGCGAAACCGTGTCCAAGTTTCGCGTCTAAAGCGACTATACCACCAAGGTAAAGGCTAGGATTACTGTTCCGCGTAGACTCCAACACATCCTTGAGTGTTGCTCGATCCGCAGATGCCACCGGGCTGCAGGGGCACGAATGCATGGTTGTTACTCGGGTCCACCGCAATGCTGTGCGAGTTGGAGTTGGTCGTGACATTCACCAGCCATAGGTTCGTCCTGGCATCGATCACGCCCATCACGGGTCCGGTCGGCATGTCGCGCGCTGCCAAATAATATCTGTTGTCGCCGGGGTTGTACCAGACTTCGTCGACACCGCCTACGTTGGTGATTTCCGCGAGGATCGTTCCGGCGGTTCCATCGATCACATATTCGTTGGGCGGGAAAGCGGTTCCATCATGGTCTGCGCAACCCACCAGGAAGTTGTTGCCCGGACCTTGCGCGATCGCGGTCGGCATGCAATTCAATAGCGGGTAGCTGTTGGTTACAAAAGGCCCGCAGGAGACTCCCCCGCAGCTAGTGTCAGCCAGGTTCGGATCGATCTCATCGACACTGCCAACGTTCGTGATTCCAATCGAATTTTCGTTCGTCAACAGGAGGTGACCCGTGGTTGGATTCCAGACCATGCCTCCTAACCCTGCTGGGGCTATAGCGCCGGAACAAGTGCCTCCTGGCGCAGATTGGCTACAAAAGGTTCCCGACGATTGGTCGAGGATGGGACCGTGATGGCACGGTATGGAATAAGTAGCGCCACTTGGGCGAGTCCCGATGCCGTTGCCGAGCAGGGCGCCAGTCGCCGGAGATCCCGAAACGCCACCCATGGCCAGCGGATTGCTCGGGTCTGGGCAAGGGAACCCGCCGCCCACCTCATCGACCTGACTTGTGGGAACACCGGTTGAAGTGACAGTGAGGCCAAGTCCGCCTGATGCACCGCCTCCTGCGCCGTCGTAATAAATCTGCCCGATGATGCAGCTCGGCGGGTTGAAAGAGGCAGTACTGGGACTGCTCGAAGATCCCTGTCCCAATGTCGCCCCGCCGGTTGCCGTGGCGGCCGGACCATATGGCGTTGTGGGATCCAGCGGCAGACAATGCTGCTGCGCCAGCGTCCCAGTCTTGCTCACAATATGCGACATGTCAATAAATGTGATGAAGGGAAGTCCAGGGTCACCATTGATAACTGCTAGAACCTGGTGAACATTGTCGTAAGACATTTCGTCGGCACGGTCATCCCCGCACTCTGCACTTGATCCGGCTTCTCCATTCCATGAAGTAAGACAAGCCGAAAGTTGATCGACGCCGTCATAATCGCCAGAGACGCCGGTCGGTATAGTAGCCAGCACTGTGGGTGCGGTGGGGTTTGGGCCCAGAGTCATGGTAGTCAGATCGAAAACGTCGACACTAGCACTACCATTGGCGACAAAAAGGATGTTGCCGTCGGCGCTCACCTCAAGGCCATCAGGGCCCGACATTGGGTTCACGCCATTGCCTCGTGAGGCGCAACATTGGGCTCCCGGCCAGCCGCCGAACTTAGAATTCGCTCCAAAACCCGGCAAATGAAATGGCTCGGTGGTTCCGGGCACAGACGTTCTGCACCCGAAACGCGTGAAATTGCCAAATACCGATACGATAGGCGGAATAATGTCCACAGCAGTAGTGGAGCCAGCCGGGACCATTTGGGCACAGAAGCTGGCGTTATTGCCGGCGTCAGCGATGGAATTAACGCCCTGAATTGCATTCACTGCGATGTTGTTAACGGTATCAATAACCGCAACGTCCAAGCCAATACGGTCGGAGATGTAGTCGAGGTGACGGTTGGGATCGATCCAGCTTATGTCGAAAGACGTAAACCCGCCGCCGGGTTCGCCGGTAGCATTGTGTTCAGGGACGGGGACGGTGATGATGTTGGCGTACCCATCGCCAGTCGTCGTGCCGCACACTGGGCAGTTCTTCACGTTGCCGCACCCGCTCAAAATTACAAACAGCGCCGTGAGAAAAATAGAAAGCAGAATTCTCGATCTCATCGAACCCCTCCTGCGATTTCCTTTAGAACCGGCCTGCGACCGGCTCCGACACCGAACTCGGTTGAAAAGTTCCATCGGCCCCGACGACGAGCCGATCACTAGAATCTGAACTGCAAGCGCTGCATTATCACAAAGAAATTCTGTGGCTCCTGCCCTGTAACGCTGGGCTGATGGAGCTGATCTACGCCGACGTTGACCATGTACTTCACCCAATAATTCGGGTACCAGCTGAGGCCAAAGGTGATTTCATCCGTGTGATAGTCGTAGGTTGGAACGAACTCCGGCGTGTAGAAATTTAAGAAATTGGCGCCGGGCGCGTCTGCCTGAATACCTGTGAAGCGCAGCCCTACCTCCCAGGCTCCGTAGCCACGCCCTTTGCCACCTGGAGTATCGGGACCGAAGAGAGGACGCTTCACCCGCGGAGTGCCATTTTCCGGGCGCTTTTCGCCGGTCAGCAAATACGTCGCGCCGATGTTCCACGCCTTCGCTCCGACGCCGGGAACGGAAAGAAATCCCAGGCCACCGGGCGTCTCCTGTCCGATGTCGTAGCGTTGTTGCTGCATCTGCACATATTCGCCGCGCAACGCAAACGCCGACTTGATGTAGGTGAATTCGCCCTCATAGCGCTCAACCGGACCGTTGATTCGGAGTTGTGGAAAGAATGTATATGCGGCATCGGGCAGCGTGCCCAAGAAACTCACGTCGCCGGTCAGACCGCGCGAACGTGAGTGATCAATCGATCCGCCGAAGGCAAGCTGTTTCACCCACTCGCTTTTGCCTTTGCGGAATGGATAAAAACGAAGCCTGCCCACGAAATCGGGCTCGTTGGTGACGTTCGCGGTGACGCCGCCGCGGCCGTTGAACGCTCCTGCCCACCACTGAATCACTCCTCCGGAGATGTCGCCGTGCAAAGCGATACCGGGGCTGCGGTATGCGGTTACGGCAGATGGGTACAGCAGCGATTGCAAACCACGCTCGACGAAGTCCAGGTTGGTGGCGCCGATGCCGGTTTCTTGTGCGAACGGTTCTTTGAACTGGCCAGCCTGGAATTGGAACTCAGGCCTGATGCGGACGTTCAGATAAGCGTCGCGGACGATAGCGCCCGTCGTGGAATTCGCGTCGGTCAGCAACGCAAAATCGAAGTGCGAGCCATAGTTGCCCTGGAAGCCAAAGCGGGCGCGGCGAACGAGAAATGTGTCGGAAGGTGCCCCATCGCCCTTGTATGCTCGGTAGTCCGTGTCCAAATAGCCGTACGGGCTGATGCTGAATTGCCCATCGGGACTCCTGATGAAGAAATGCTCGCCATTCCACCCCGCCGTCAGAGGAGCGTCTTTTTTCGGAGCTGCGTTCGCCGGGGCCTGATCTACAACCGCGACTACCGGCTCGGCCTCCAGCAGGACCGCATTCATCAGACGGGGCGTCCCGCTGGCGCGACCATCCACCGGCAGGGAACTGGCTTCCGGAGCCGCGCTGTTAGACACAGGCCGAATCTGCGCCGAGCTGTTGTCTGCGGCGGAAGCTTTCGCCGCAACCAGCTTTTCCACCATCGCCTTCAGTTCCTCGATTGTCTGGCGTTGCGCCGCGACTTCGCCACGCAATTGATCGACTTCGGCCTTGGTTGCGCTGGCCGCGGCCGATGTACCAGTGTTGGCGGCGGGTTCCGTGCCTTGGGCAAGAATGATCGAAGCTGGCGCCATTACAACTGCCAGCAGCACGAGAAGCTTTGTCAGCGAGCGCATGGGTTTCTTCTCCCCGGATGATTTGCTAAAAGAGCCTCAGGGCAGTGCGCACACTCGCAGTGCCTTGTTGGTTCGGGTTGACCGAAACTTCAGAGAGTCACGAAATTAGACTTCGATCCGGTATGATTAGCGGACCAGTACCGACTGGCGGGTTTACCATACTGAAATAGAAATTGTCAAGAAAACTTTCTACTAGCCTCAATTCGAATCGCTTCTAGTGCTTCTCCGGCGCAGGTCTAAAGCTCGTGCGAAGAACACACTAACGGAGCTTCGTTAGTCTGTTCGGTTAGAAATATTGTCCGTCGAAGACTCTTCGGACTGAATCGAGTTATAGCTGAGGTACTTTCGACCGACTTCGACCGCGCGCGAGGGTTCTCCCGCAGTGCAATGCATAACCTTCTCCGGCTTCGATTTTCTGATAAACAGGAACTTGCACTTTACTCAGGCTATCCTGCTTTTCTTTGCCGCCGCAATTGCTGGAACATTGAACGCAGTGGCGGGCGGAGGCAGCTTCATTTCGTTTCCCGTGCTGCTATTCACCGGCGTGCCGGCGGTCGAGGCCAATGCCACCAATACAGTGGCCTTGTGGCCCGGTCTGGCGGCCAGTACCGTTGCATACCTGAAGCGACTGGACGCACCGCCGCGCTTACTGATCCCGCTGTTAGTGACCAGCGTGGCCGGGGGCTGGGCAGGAGCGTTGTTGTTGCTCCGAACTCCGCAGCACACTTTCCTGCATCTCGTTCCTTGGCTGCTGCTGGCCGGTACCGTGTTGTTTGCCTTCGGGAACCAGCTCCGCTCGATCGCAGGACAAACGACCGCCGTCGACGATCTTCGCAAGATCTCGTGGCAGGCGATTACGGTGACTTCAATCGTGGAGCTGCTGGTCGCAGTATATGGAGGATATTTCGGTGCTGGCATCGGATTCATGACGCTCGGAATGCTGGCAACGCTGGGCATGCGGGACATTCATGCCATGGGTGCGATCCGTACTTTGCTCGCCGCAGCGATTAATGCGGCTGCCGTCGTCACTTTCATTGCGGCGGGTGCGATTTTGTGGCCGCAGTGTATCGTGATGATCGCGGGCGCGCTGGCGGGTGGTTGGTTCGGAGCGCACTACGCGCAGAAAGCTGATCCTGCGAAGATGCGGTACGTGGTGATC
>JBAPOI010000524.1:0-1567 GCA_049279555.1 Candidatus Sulfotelmatobacter sp. | reverse complement strand
AGTTATTGCTGAGATCGATTCTGACCGGACCATTGACAGTGAATTTGCGATCGGCGGATTGAGCCGGACCGCTATCGGAGCTGTCGTTGCTGTCGTTGCGTTCGGTGATGCATCCGGCGAGCGCGATGGCGATGAGTGCGGCGCCGGTGAGCCAGATGCGGTGTCTGAATCGCGTCATGGGTTTTTTGTGGGCATCCTATTCCGGCCAGCGCCTCTTCCTATCAGATATATACGAAGACGCGCAATGAGAAGTTCCACCGTGAGTGGCGCCGGCGCCGCTGCTCGCAAGGAAGCGATTCGCGTAACGCTTTTATTGATGGTCCTATTTTGATTTGAGAAGGGAATTGAGTGACCCCTGACGGTAGCCTTCGAGATCCACCGTGACAAACGCGAAGCCTGCGGATTTTACTTCGCTGGCGATTTGAGCCGCGACGTCCGGCTGAAGACCACGGGAGAGTTCGTCGGTGGCGAGCTCGATGCGGGCGAGTTCACCGTGCGCGCGGACACGGAATTGGCGGAAGCCGAGACGGCGCAGGGCGTCTTCGGCGCGCTCGACTTTCTCGAGGAGTTCGGGAGTGACCGCGACACCGTAGGGGATGCGCGAAGAGAGGCACGCGGACGCGGGCCGATCCCACGTGGGCAAGCCGGCGCGGCGGGAGAGCATGCGAATTTCGGACTTGGTGAGGCGAGCGTCAAGAAGTGGCGCGAGGATGTGATGTTCGTGGGCAGCGCGATGGCCGGGGCGAAAATCGTGAGTGTCGTCGGCGTTGATGCCGTAGGCGATGGAACGGAATCCGCGTTCGCGGGCGAGCGATTCCATGCGGTCGAAGAGCTCGTCTTTGCAGTGGAAGCAGCGGTCGGCGCCGTTCGCGACGTATAAGGGATTGTCGAATTCGCGCGTTTCGATGAATTCATGCCGGATGCCCGTGGCCCGCACGAATGCGGATGCTTGTTCGCGATCGTGGCGCGAAAAGCTGGCGGAGAGTGCTGTGATCGAAAGCGCGCGCGTGCCCAGCGCCGAATGGGCGGCCCAGGCGAAGTATGCCGAATCTGCTCCGCCGGAAAATGCGATCAGCAAGGAATCCATGGCGCGAAGAGAGTCGAACATGGACTTTTCCTTGCGATCGGCGGCAGGCTCGTCCGCGCGCGGCGCGGAGGCGGAGATCGAAATCGGGAGCAGATGTTCAGCCATGGTGGGGCCAGTATAACCCTTCGATTCGTTTACTGAAAATCGAGCAAGACATCGACGCTGCCCGTCTTGGGATCGGTTTGCAGGAAGCGGCCGATTTTGTCGTAGTGAAAAGGCAGGCCGACGAATGCTTCCTTGGTGCCGCGCTCGACGAATTCATCGTAGACTGCGCGATCAAAAACGGCGCCCGCAGGAATCTGCCACGCAGCGCGGATGCGGCGCTCGCCTTCGAGCGAAAGCCCGGTGAGAACGAGTTGTCCCATGTGGTATTGCGGACCTTCGTCAACTGCGACGCTATACGAAACACGGGCGGCTTTATCGTCGAAGTGCGGCGTGGGTGTAATTTTTGCGTCGAGGTAGCCATGCGAGGCGTAGGAG
>JBAPOI010000523.1:0-5744 GCA_049279555.1 Candidatus Sulfotelmatobacter sp. | reverse complement strand
GCATGTGGCCCGCATCCGGAGTCGCAAGATTAGTAGCGTCAACGTAGTCGAAAGTAATGGCTTTACCGTCGGGCGAAGCGCTGGCGGCCATACGGGGCTGGTTGCCAGCGCCGCAGTAGTGCGTCATCATGAGGCGGTTGGGGCCGTCGAGGTTGAACATCGAAATCATATCCTCGGGGCCGTGACCGTGAATCTCGCTCATAAGAGCCGAGCCGCCTGATGTCTCACGAAACGACACCCGGACCGCCATGCCCTGGTTCGCCTTCCCCTCCCACGCGCCACTGAGCGACTTTAGTTGATCGAACGATTTCTGCTGCGCCGTTTGCGCCAGCACGGCGGTTGCGGTCATGAGAAACACGAGCGAAAGAACGATGCGGCCGATACGAACGGATTTCATATCTATAGGTCTCCTTTGGAAGTTTTGGTTGGTTTTGCAGCACGGGATTGCGTAGTTTCTTTGGCGTATTCGGATTCGACAAATGACTTGAGGCTGGCCAGGTTCGCGCTCCAGAAGGTGCGGTACTGGTCAAGCCAGGAATCGACCGCGCGCAGCGGTTCGGGGTTCAGATGGTAAACGCGGTTGCGCCCCTCACGATGCTCCCGCACCAGGTGGGCCCGGCGCAGCAGGCGCAAGTGTTTCGAGATCGCCGGACGCGAAATCGGAAAAGCTTCAGCAATCTCTCCTGCGGGCTGGCTACCTCGCCGCAGCAAATCGAGGACGGCGCGGCGCGTGGGATCGGCGAGAGCCTGGAACGTTGCTTCGGAAGAATATGTAACTGAACGGTGACGCATAATGCGTAACCATATAGTTACGCGATTCGCGTGTCAAGAGAAATTTACAGGGCGCGACCAATTCTTACATTGCGCTATAATGTAAGCATGAATCGACAGATCACAACGGTAAGCACAAAAGGGCAGTTCGTCATTCCTTCCGAGATGCGGGCCTCTTTGGGAATCAAGCCTGGAACGCGTATTTGCGTAACCCAGGAAGGGACCAGGATTGTACTGGAGCCTGTGTCGGAAGAACTAGTGGATAAGACGCGAGGAATGCTCGCAGGCGGACCCTCGCTTGCCAAAGCTTTACTGCGCGAGCGGCGTCGCGAGAAGGATCGATGGTAACGTACGTGCTCGATTCCAGCGCGATTCTTCGCTATTTGGACGGCGAGGCGGGGTCGGATCGCGTTTCCGAGATCATTAAGGATCACCTTGCGGGGACATGCGAAGCGTTGATCTGCTCGCTGCACTGGGGCGAAATTGCCGGCCAAACTTGCAAGCAGCGTGGAACCAAAGCCATGGAATTGGTTCTGTCGCGGCTGAATGCCTTCGGGCTTCAGGTGGCCGCAGTAGACGCGGATCGGGCTGTGCGTGCGGCCTTGATCAAATTCAAAACGGCGATCCCCTATGTGGATGCTTTCGGCATTGAATTGACGGTCGAATCGCGCGAGCGCGTTTTTGTGACTGCAGACTTTGATTTCAAGGCGGCGAGCCGGGATGTCAAGATTGAGTTTCTACCTGCGAAATAACCTCCATCTCACCATTCTTCAAAATCCTCATCTCCGACTGTTACTGCCTACTAGCTCCAAGAAGGCTCGATGCACGCGTGTGTCGTCGGACAGCTCTGGATGGAAGGTAGCCGCCATGGCGGTTCCCTGCCGCACGGCAACCGGATCCGTTCCTTCGGTAGCGATCACTTCAACGCCAGAACCGACATGATCGATCTTCGGCGCCCGGATAAAGACCATCTCAAGAGGTGAAGCCGGCTGCTGATTCAAAGAACTTTCGAGCAACTGGCCTTCGCGGATGGAGCTGTCGACCTGGCGTCCGTAAGCGTTGCGGCGGATGCGCATGTCGATTGCGCCGAGGCCGGCCTGTTTCGGGTTTTCCACCTCACTCGCCAACAGGATCGCCCCCGCGCAAGTCCCGAACGTAGGCTTCAGATGCACGAATTGCTTCAACTTTTCGAAACCTTCTTCTCCCAACAATTTTAAGAACGTGCCGGACTCGCCACCGGGGATGACCAGTCCATCGATCTCGTCGAACTGCTCGGCCTTCTTGACGAGCACAACTTTGGCCCCCAGCTCTTCCAGCCGGCGCCGGTGCGCGTCAAAATCTCCCTGCAGTGCTAGGACGCCAATGGTCATGGCTTTCTTGAATTGATTTTATCGGATGCACAGAGAAAACTAGGAAAGCAAAGTCCCATCCCCGGCACGCATCTTGGAGATTGGCGCGGCCTGCCTGCGACAGGACAGCGAGTCGAGTTCGCGTTGTGCGGCGTATACACCTTCGACGCCGAAGACCGTCTGGCTGGAGAAAAAATCTACTACGACCGCGGTACCGTACTGCGGCAACTCGGCGTCTTTCACGACCCGCAAAGTGCGTTAGGACGAATCTGCACCTTGGCGACTCATCCCATTACCATCGCTTGCGCTCTCGGAAGAAAGCTACTACAAAGCTGATTCAAACCGGCATAGGTCGCCCCGCATGGAAATCCGCCCGAACAACGTTAACTAGGCGCTTCAACCGCCCTACTTCACACCTTTCTCGGGGTTCCACGCTCCCTGCAACTTGCGCACATAGACGATCTGCCCGACATGGTAAGCATTGTGCGTACAGATATTCGCAATCGTTGGCGCCCACACTGCCAGCTTTTTCTCATCGGCGGTCTCGACGAGCTTCTCCAACTCCGTCATCACCTGGTCGAGTTGCTTGACCGTGTCACTCCATTGCTTGCTGTCAAATTTCACGAAAGTCTCTTCATTGTCGGAGGTAAATTTCTCCAGCGTCTCTCCCTTCAACTTAGCCAGGTTCCGGCGATTCCAAAACAGCAGATGATAAGTCGACTGCCCCGCAGAGTGACCTCCCGCCGGCGGCTGCCAGCTGGCTTGCTCGGCGGTGAGTCCATCCACTGCGACGCTGATCGGCACAAACCAGTCGGCCTGATTATGCGTAGTGTGCAACTCGTGCAGAAGTAAGCTCCGCAGCGTCGCAGGCTGCTGATTTTGTCCGTAACACGGAAGCGAAAGCATAAGAACCAGAACCGAACCCAGGGTCCAGAGTTTGTGCTTCATTGCGGCGCTCCTTGACCTTTAATCTCGGGATAGGACTTTCTCAGTAGACGCACTCATAATATCTTTGTTAGCGACAGCTCGTCACTTGCTCGGACAAACCACGCGGCGCTGCGCCATTTCCTTGCACCGGCATCGCTTTGGAACATCGCCTCGGTTTCGCACTCTCACCAAAAACGTCAACAGGCGAACGGCGGGCCACTCGCCGTTCATAAGTTTTTGGTTAATACCGGTTCATCCCAAGCGGTGGTGTATCGCTCCCCCAGGCTCAACAACGCTTCATAGGCTTTGGGGTCTCGTTCCTTCAGAACCAGAAAAGTATAAAGTTGATCGACCGCAGCCTTCATGATCTGCCGCATCTCGCCTTGGGTGATGTGGGAATATTTCGCCTTGCCGTGGCATGTCGGACAGGTTTTCCCAGCATGAACATCCTCGATTGGTCCATTGCGGAAGGCCAGTGCGACGAGTGCCTTCGCCTCTCGCGCTACCCGGGATGAGTCCTCGATAACTGTCCTGGATTTTTTCATTGGAGGAATTGTAGAAGGCCGGGTGCCTCATGTCTCGCTTCTTTTGCGAGACATGGGAGGACCATGACAACTCTCGATGTTCACCCATCACAGACGTTCCCGAGGGAGACTCCGTACCTTCTAGTCATGACTGAAGGTCTGCATCGCTTCTACGGCGGCCGAGATTTACATTTCCTAACATTCAGCTGCTACCAGCGCCAGCCACTGTTCAACAGCTCTGCCCTCCGCGATTTATTCCTACAAATCCTGGAATGGGTGCGCCGCCGCTGCCGGCTTATAGTTTTGGGATATGTCGTCATGCCGGAGCATGTTCACTTATTACTAAGCGAACCGCAGCGGGCGACGCTGTCAACGGCGATTCAGGCATTAAAGCTTGGTTTCATCCGCAGTTTAGTGGGTGACGGCATTCCTACTTCTCGCAAAAGAAGCGAGAAGCGGGGCACCCCAGCGAAGCCTAATCGCTTCTGGCAAGCGCGATTCTACGATTTCAACGTTTAGACCGAGAAGAACGAATCGAAAAGCTGCGCTATATCCATCGCAATCCGGTCGTGCGCGGGTTGGTGGCCTCGCCCGAACAGTGGCGCTGGAGCAGTTTTCGTCGGTATCTATCGGGGGAAGTGGGTCGGGTGAAGATTAACGATACAGAGATTCTGGTGATGAAGATCCGTCCGCCTCCGGCATGATCGAGTCGCTCCCACTGTCATACCTCATTGGGTACATCAGGAAAATTGAAGGGATGAAGACGGACTGGGATGCCCCATAGCCTGCCCTGAGCTCGCCGAAGGAGCCTGCCCTGAGCGAAGCCGAAGGATCTCGCTTCTTTTGCGAGACATGGGAAGAGGTGCTGAGGCTTGAGACGCCCGCCAGTTCACTCGTCTGTCCCTGGTTTTCAAGAGCCTTTTCGTCGTCGTTGCTCAATGATCCTGGTCGCGATAAGATCGAGGAAGAACAACACAATTAGTAGGATCAGAATGGTCGTAAAGTATTTGTCCGGGGCGCTCGAATATGGGTTCCAAGAGCTCCTCCCAACGAAGATCAGCGCAAAACCCAGCACGTAAAACACATTGAAAAATAACCACGGAACTTGTTCGTCATAGGCTCCCTTGCTAACCATCGTAGCAACAATCCAAAAAGTGGAGGGTATGAGAGCTAAAGACATTAAAAGGGACGAGGTCTCCAAGTGCTTGACCCAAAAGCCAGCGAACAGCCAAACAATCCACGATGCCATGGCGAGCGCAAAGCCAAAATAGAACGGAAGACCTTCCTCGAGTTTACCTTTCTCGACATCTTCGAAATACGCCTCGTCATCCGCCCAGAATTTGACACGCAGGGCGAGCATTAAGAAGAAAAGCAATAACACGTTTAGGGTGATACCACTGAAGTTGTCTCTTCCTAACCCGGTCATTAACGCACCTAGGTTGAGGGCGACGAATGCTCGATGGATAAGCTTGGTTCTGTCCATTCGCTGCAAGCGCTCCTGCCGGGTACCCCATGCCTCGCTTCCTTTGCCACACATGGGAGTCTAGACGTAGCCCGCCCGTCACTGGGCGGGTCATACTATGGGTTGATCCCTTGAGCTCGTCACCTGTCGCGTCGCGACGGCGCGCAGTCAATCCCTCTCCTACTCCGGCGGTCCAAACCGGGAAACGATAAACAATTGCGCGGGCACGACGGCAGGGCCCCGGGTTGTTGCCCTACTGTCGAGAACCGCCCCCAACACGCCAAAACGGATCTGAGAGGCGACTATACGCAATCGAATCGAGAATCTTGTACCGAACGCTGTCCAGCAGATCGAACCATATCTTGCCCGACGACCTCAAACCCCTCCCTACCAATTTCGTCCCAAACATCCTCGACTTTTAGGACCTCTTCCCTCAGGCCTGGCGGCACCAACGACGCCAGCATAGTAGATGCAGTAAGGAACTCGTGGTAGTGCCCGTCAAACAACTTGTAAAAGGTAACTCTCTCCTCGTCCGATAGCTCCGTCTTCTGGTGATCTCTGTAAGCGTAATAGACAGTAGCAGCCGAGGCGTAGAAAGCTGCAAGGGACTTTGCGATCTGCTCGCGACGTATTAACGCGCCGCGAATGTAAAAGGCGAAGTAAGTTCCCGCGACCCCAACTATGAGGCCACCAGCTGAACCGATAATGGAC
>JBAPOI010000522.1:0-3052 GCA_049279555.1 Candidatus Sulfotelmatobacter sp. | reverse complement strand
GGCCGAGCCAGCGCCTTCTATTTATCCGCCTACGCTGCCGCCGCCGTCGTGACCCCGCGATCCAATTATCAGGCCTTCTCTAGCCGCTTCGTGGTGAAATCTCGCAATCAATACGACTTCGCCAATGCTCAGCTTCGGAACTGTTGGGACCTGTTCAAAAACTCAGTCCTGACCGATACGCGGAAAGTTGTGAAAACCGTTCTCCTCCTGAGTGCCTCTTCCATTGTCTTAGACTGCGAGATCAACCGTCCGCACAAATACTGGTATCCGCAGTGGTTCGCCCCGGTAAAAGCGAAAAGGGAGGTTCTGCAGGAACTAAAGCGGGTGGCGAAAGAAAACGCAGGAATTAGCGCATGGGACAGGTTTTGCTATTTCTGGCGGTGGAAGGCTGAATAAAACGGTAAGCTGCTCCCTAGAGGATTTATTCCGAACATGCCGGAAAGGGCGGGTAACCGCCTGCTCTGAGCTTGTCGAAAGGAACCCGCTGTTTGCCGCCGACAATCGCGGCCAAGAAGCACAGTCTCTAACTTAAGTATGGTGGACGGAATCTCGCTGCCATATTCTTCCTCTCCAAGGTCTACCTAAGTATCGATCATTTTCAACGGAATTGCAACCTGCTCGTTACTCAAGTGATAGCGTATTGGATGCTCGCTCCGATTCATTCGATCTAGCTGAATCTTTCTTGTTTCCAATAATTTGCATTCGGCATTTGTACCTGTTTCTGGCCGGCGATGGCCCATCCGAAAGCGGACGCTGAAAGAGCCAGAGAGCTTCACCTCTTCCCCCGCATCCACTCCCACACCTCCCGGTACCGCTCCCACCTTGGACGCTTGCTCTTCAAATCCGGAAAGAGCCTCAAGCTCTTCACTCCCGCAATCGCCCTCACCGGCAGCAAATACCAAACATCATTCTGCGAAAACTCCCCCACCTCGGGATCACTCTTGCCCCGCTCATCCTGACAAAGACCGTCCCCGCCAGCATCACCCTCACCAAGCCCGCCACAACCCTCCCGCGCAACATGCGCCGCCAGCACATCAATCTGCGCCGCCGTATAAGTCTTCTTTCCTTCGCCCCGAGTCGAATACACCGGCTGCACATCATATCCCCCGCCGTGCAGCCTCCCCGTCGCCTTCACCTGCACCCGCAACAGCCGACCACCCTCCCGTTCCCACACAATAAAGTCGCACTTCTCGCTGTCTCCCCACGGAACTGCCAGCGCAAATCCCAACCTCTGTGCCTTCACCAAGAACGCCGCCTGCGACATCTCCCCCATCCGCTTCGGATTCCTCTTCCCTCTGTCATCGTCCGATTCCTCCGCCACCGCCTGAATCCAAGGTACGAAGCCACTGCGTGGAGCGGGCGCCCCTGCCCGCTGCCCTTGATGTTGGTTTTAGTTTTGACCCTGGTTTTGCTCTCGATCCACGCCCCAACCCATACAAATCCCCCTCCGCGCTGCTAGGCAGCGCAGCAAATTACGATGCAGGATATTTTCCTGATAGCTATAGCCTAGAACGTTCCCAAATCAGGCGCAACACAATAAATCCCGCATTTGCACAGCAAGAAGACGTTCATCCATCACCTGGATTTCCGCCCCGCCTGATTTACAATGCGCAGCCTCCGAATCGCTAGGAGACGATGCCGCCGAGATCGATATTTACATTGTGTAAATCACCAAATGCTCGGATGCTGACGCCATGGCCTTTGAAGGTGACTTTGCCTGTGCCTGCACTATCACTAGACGGGGGTGCCCCATCTTTCGCGTCTTTTGCGAAAGCTGGGAACCACGTGCGCCTGAAGCGCCGCCGTGGATGTTGATGTTGCCTTTGCCCGTGTGGAACGGACACTCCTGTCCGTTGCTTTTGATTTTGGGTATCGCAGCGCTTCCAGCGCTGCGATAAATGCCCAAGGCTTTGAAAAGGCGCGGCTTCAGCCGCGCGGATAATCGAACAGAAAAACCGGGAAGGGCACGACTTCCAGTCGTGCCACTGAAGGCTATTGATTAGGGAACAGCAGGATCATTCGCTCCGCGAATGATCCTCCACAAAAACGCGAACACCCCCGATAGCCAATCGGAGCCTCCATCCCGCCCCTTGACCTTCTCTGTGTCTCTGTGACTCTGTGGTGAACGAATACCCCGCCGCCCCTTCACCTCACCCCCAACTGCCAAAACAAAAACTCATACATATCCGTGAACTCCTCAATCTGCTTCGTCACCGGTTTCCCCGCTCCATGCCCCGCCTTCGATTCAATCCGCAACAAAATGGGCCGCGTCCGGCTGCTCCCGTTTGCAGCCGAAGCCTGCATCAAAGCAGCCATCTTCTTCGCATGCATCGGATCGACTCTCGTATCCGTATCGGCGGTCATAAACAAAATCGCCGGATACTCCACGCCCGCCTTCACGTGGTGATACGGCGAATACGCATAAAGCCACTTGAACTGCTCGGGATTCTCCGCCGTCCCATACTCCGGAATCCACAGCTTCGCAATCTGAAAGTCCTGATAGTGCAGCATGTCGAGCAGCGGCACCTGGCACACCACCGCGCGATACAAATCCGGACGCTGCGTCATCATCGCCCCCATCAGCAGCCCGCCATTCGACCCTCCACGAATCGCCAGATGATCCTTGTCCGTATATTTTTCCGCGATCAGATACTCCGCCGCCGCAATCATGTCGTCAAAAACATTCTGTTTTTTCTCGAGCATTCCTGCCCGATGCCAGTCTTCGCCAAACTCCGCGCCGCCACGCAAATTCGCCACCGCGTAAACTCCGCCATGCTCCAGCCACAAATATATTGACGGCGTGAACGTCGGAGTCAGGCTCACATTGAACCCTCCATAAGCCGTGAGCAGCGTGGGATTGTGTCCATCTTTCTTGAATTCGCCTGGCTTCACTCCTTTCTTGTGTACCAGGAACATCGGCACCCGCGTGCCATCTTTCGAGTGGTACCACTCCTGCGCAACTTCATAGGCCGCGGGATCGATCGCAGGCGCATCCACCTTCGCCCACAGCGAAGTCGTTCCACTCTCCAGGTCGTAACGGTAAATCGACGGA
>JBAPOI010000521.1:0-1916 GCA_049279555.1 Candidatus Sulfotelmatobacter sp. | reverse complement strand
ACGTCCGGTTTGATGAGCGGGAGTGTGGAAACGGAGCACGGTGCAGCTAGTGAGGCACCCGCAGACGAAAGAGCGGGTAACAGATAGGCTGCACCTAAACCACCGCGCCACCTCTCGACTCTACCCGTTTAGACACGGCTTACCGTCTGTCTCTATACCCATCCCTTTGTTGGCACAGCCAGGGCGTTCCGGAAACTTATCTCCGCGATGGGTTTGACACGGGTCGGTCGTTCCCGCCAAAGAAACACTTCACCAAACCAACGAATCTGACTTACAATTCAGTCTCGAATAGGGCCGATTTCTGCTCTCCTTCCGCCAAGCCGGAGAAGTTTTGCGGGCCCAATGGCTGATACAATCGGTGAAATTGCCGTTTTCTTTCGAGCGAAGGCGATGAGCGACGTCACACAGATTCTGTCGCAGATTGAAGCAGGTGACTGCCATGCATCTTCGCAGCTACTGCCATTGGTCTACGACGAGTTGAAAAAGTTGGCCGAATATAAATTAGCTCGTGAAAAACCAGGACAAACACTGCAACCAACGGCGTTGGTGCATGAAGCGTACCTGCGATTAGTTGGGCCAGACGGCGATGCCAAGTTCGCCAATCGGCGCTACTTTTTTGCGGCGGCCGCCGAAGCCATGCGTCGGATCCTAGTGGAAAATGCTCGGCGAAAGGCTCGGCATAAACACGGCGGCGAACATCGTCGTGTGGATTTGGCTGATCAACCCGCGCCAATGCCCGATCAGGATCTTGTGTCTCTCGACCAGGCTTTGGTGGAATTGACCCAGGAAGACCCCCAGGCGGCCAAAGTGGTGGAGTTGCACTATTTTGCCGGGCTTTCTCATGAAGTTGTGGCTGAAATCCTGGGAATAACCGTCTATCTCGCCCGGCAAAAATGGACCTACGCTCGCGCTTGGCTGCGCCGAGCACTAACGAAATAATTCTGGATTTTTTTGGAAATTTTCGACAGCTTCAATTAAAAAAGTCGCAGGGAGAAATAGGAGGCCAATCCCAAGTAACTCCACGGAGAATCCCCGCATGTCGGTCGATCCAAAGCGCGTGCAAACCATATTCTTGGCAGCGGCAGAAACGAGCGTCGCCGCCGCTCGAAAGGCGATCTTGGATCGTCTATGCGCCGACGACGCGGAATTGCGGCAATGTGTCGAAGAATTGCTTGCTTCTCACGATCAATCCGATGCCTTTCTCAATCAGCCGCCGGCTGCCGAAGGCGAGCTTGACCTCACCTCGATGCACGCTTCGGATTCGGAGGGCCCAGGCATTGTTATCGGCCCTTACAAACTGTTGCAGCAGATCGGCGAAGGTGGCATGGGCGTGGTCTACATGGCCGAGCAGCAGAAGCCGGTCCGCCGCCGCGTTGCCCTCAAGATCATCAAGCCGGGCATGGACAGCCGTGCGGTCATTGCCCGCTTCGAGGCCGAGCGCCAGGCGCTGGCCATGATGGACCACCCTAACATCGCCCGAGTGCTCGATGCCGGCTGCACCGACAGCGGCCGCCCCTACTTCGCCATGGAGTTGGTGCAGGGTATCCCCATCACTCAGTATTGCGACGATAAACAGCTCCCGCCCCAAGAGCGGCTGGAGTTGTTCGTCGAAGTCTGCCACGCCGTCCAGCATGCGCACCAAAAGGGCATTATTCACCGCGATCTCAAACCGTCCAATGTGCTGGTGATGATCTACGACGGCAAGCCGCTTCCCAAGATTATCGACTTTGGCGTTGCCAAGGCGCTGCATCAGCAGTTGACCGAAAAGACTATGTTCACGCAGTTCGGCGCTATCGTCGGCACGCTGGAATACATGAGCCCGGAGCAGGCACAGTCGGATGCCATGGGCACCGATACCCGTAGCGACATTTATTCGCTGGGCGTGCTGCTGTATGAACTCCTGACCGGCACCACGC
>JBAPOI010000520.1:0-5555 GCA_049279555.1 Candidatus Sulfotelmatobacter sp. | reverse complement strand
GTAGAAGCGAACCTTTCGGAACTGGCGCGCCCCATCGCACAGTTACGAACGGGAAATCTTCCTTGCGATAGAAATAGCGCAAGACCTTTCCATTTTGGGTAACAACGAACGCCACGGGCTCCTCTCGATAATTGACATATGCGCGGCCGAGAACTTCTTTGCTGACTTCATATTGCCCAGCTAGACGGACGATTTCCTGGAGATCGGGGTCTTTGCTTAAATTTGCGTCCTTGCGAAAGACCGGTGGCGGCACGAGCAGCAGTGACGCAAAACGGTTGGCCTCGGCTTCCCAGCTCAGCCGTCGATCAGCGATTTTCGAATCGAGCGCAAGTAAATCATTAAGCGAGCAAAGAAAGCGATCGCTTTTTCCTGGCCTGTGCGCCGGGATCAGGAAATGCCCCAGTTCGTGTGCGACTGTGAAACGCCGCCGTTCATTTCTAAGGTTTTGTTTGACCAGAATGACGCCCGTTGACTTTGTCTCGTTCGTAATGAGGCCACCGACGAAGCCGTCAGTTTCGAGTTCCTTGATTTCCGCGATGTCGAGTTGAAAAGCCAGCCTTTCGATGGGAATAGGAATTGGTAAATCAGGCTCAGCCTTTAGAATTTCGATAACGAGTCTTTCGGGCGACCCGACATCCGCGAGATCAATTCGCGCTACTGTCATGAATTCTTTTTTGCCTCTTTTAGCGAGCGCATCACCGCCTCGATCGTTCTCCGATCAGTGTCGCTAAGCGATTTAAGATCCCGATAGAGCGCAACCAGATCCGATGGTTCTCCCGTGGCGTTCGGCTCCTCCTCCAAGAGTTCCGAAACGCTTATCCGAAAGTGAGTAGCGATACGCTCCAGCAATTCTCGCGACGGGTTCGCGCTGTTTCCCTGTTCCAAGTCCCAGATATGGGTCTTCGAGGTACGCACGCCGTCAGCGACCTGCTGAAGGGATTGCCGATTTCGGGTTCTGAGTTCTCGAAGCTTAGTCGCCAGTGACATTAAGTTCCCCTGTGATTCCAGCCACTTGTACTTAATTTCGTTCGTCTTGTCTATACAATTTTGTGGGTCCTTGACAAACATCCGTTAGATATTACAATACGATTCTATACAGAACTGGCGACAAGTCGGAAATGGCACCCGCCATTTTGGCAATCAAGCCAGACACATCCAGAGGTGTATCATGAACGACAACAACCAAACCCAGTGCGATGGCGTCGCGCTCGAACACTTGCGCAATGCCGAACACGATCTCGCGACTGCCTTGAAGGAGGAGCGCGACGCCGAGCGCCACATCGTCAAGGCTGAGGCCGAGATTGCGGAGGCGATGCGCGAGGAAGAGGAGGTCCGGCAATTCGCGGTCCAGGTCCTCTATGACGGCGTGAAGAAGCCGTTCGAAGTCCGTCTCGAGGAAACGGTCAAGCGCCTGCTCGATGAGGCGATCAAGGCTTTCGGACCGTTGCCAAGTCCGCACACGCTGTCGCTCTTCAAGGGCACCACCGAGCTGCCCGACTCGCAGACCATCAAGGAAGCCGGCATCAAGCCGCATGACGTGCTGCTGCTGCGACCGAGCAAGGTCAAGGGCGGTAGGGCGTGAGCGTGGTGTATCAACTGGCGCGCGGGATGCTGGAAGAGACCTTCCAGCATTTCCGCACCTGCGGACGCGGCCGGTCCGAATGTCAGGTTCTGTGGGTCAGCTCCTGGGCCAAGCCAGACATCATCACCCGGGTCGTGCACCCTAAGCACTCTGCGCATCTCGGCGGCTTTGTGCTGGATGACCACTGGCTCAGCGATTTCTGGATGGAGCTGGGCGATACCGACAGTGGCATCCGCTTCCAGGTTCACACCCACCCCGGGGAAGCCTTTCATTCCAAAACCGACGACGATTTTCCGATCATCCACAAACCCGGCTTCTTGTCGCTTGTTATACCAAACTTCGGCCTCGGTTCGGTCGACTTAAGCGACGCCTACCTAACCGAGATTCAGGCCAATGGCGACTGGCAGGAAGTTGCGATCCCGTCGAGGCTGGTGCTCACATGAGCCTTCGTGAGGCGCTGGATCGCACGCTGCTGTTGATCCGGGACGAGGTCGCCGACAGCGTTGATGACCATACCCTGCTCGGCACGCTCACCGGTACACGCGTGGCGCTGATCTCGGACAGCGCCAACATTGCCACGCACTCGGCCCAGACCGCCTTTGTGACCTCCGCGTTGCTCATAGCCCGATCGGGACATCAGGTGCACCTGCTTTGCCCTGACACGCCTCTTATTGGTCCGCAACCGCCGCTCTCCAACGGTCAAATGATTTCCCAGCTTGTGAAACTCGGCGCCGATCTCCTGCCAGGAATCCAATTCAGCGTTGGGCCGCCGCGGTCGGCGGTCGACCTCGCAATCGTCCTCGGCGATTCGAAGATTCCGGTGCGCGCGCGACGGCATCTCAGCTTAAATGCCACATCCTGGAGCGGGCGCATCGACGCTCCAGAGAAAGCCACCCGATGGATTGCCGAGAACTGGCCGCTTGGCGCCATGACCGCGGCGGCGATGGCCGCAACCGAGGCGTTCAAGGTGGCGATGAAGCAGCTCCAACACCTCGCCCGAAATCCGGACCGCATGACGAGTGTCTTCGCCGACACTACTGACGCTGAGTTTGCACTTGCGCCTACCGACGCACCCATCCGTGCCAATCTTGGAGACTTTGATTGCATTAGCGGTGGCGCGATCATCAATTCGGTTCTTTACGCACTCGCCCGACTTCCTGGCGTGAGCGGCAATGTGCGTATCATCGAGCCCGACCGCAGCGCGCTATCGAATATGAACCGTTACATGCTTCTGCTAAGCACTCATCTCGAGACGCTCAAAGCTGAAGACCTTGCTGCCGTCTGCAACGGGTCCGGCTTACAAATCCAACCCCTCAATGAACGCTATGAGCAACGCCACGTCGATGCCATGCGCCCCGCCACAGCCGTGTTAGTCGGCGTCGATGACATTCCAACACGTTGGCTGGCTCAGCGGGCGAATCCCAACTGGCTTGGCGTCGGCGCGACGACACACTGGTCCGCGATGGCGTCGTTCCATAGATTGGGGTTGGGCTGCGCCGAGTGCCTGCATCCGACCGATGACCCGAGCGACGCGCCGATTCCGACCGCTGCGTTTGTTTCGTTTTGGGCTGGACTATTGACCACCGGGTATTTCTTGCGACATTTGGGCGGCACTCTCAGCGCCGCCGACGACCAGCAGGTCTATTTGACTGCATTTCGACCGGAAAATGCCATGCGCTCCCCGGTCACGATCCGGCGCGGATGCCCGACCTGCAAGGCTGTTGCGGGGGCGAAAGACTTCCAGCCCGTCTAATTGTCTACCAGATTTTCCACGGCACAAAACCGGCACAAAGCTGCCTTGCAAACATTGAGTTTATTGATATTTTGACGAGATCAATGGGGGCTCATAACCTGAAGGCCGGCCGCCGGGCCAACCGAACATAACCCGGAATTATTAACGGATGGAGGCCTACGACGCGTTAGCAACGGACACCGCTGTCCCTTCCCAGCAAGGAACGCGCCGCATCCTTTTTGAATCATAACGGGGGCCGTTGGCGATAAAGAACAGAAAACTGAAAATACTTATTCGTTATGTGACGCCGGAGGATGCCGGCTAGCGTCGCGTGCTGGATGCAAGCAACGTGCAGCCGAAAGCGCGACCAGGGGAGCAGGGTCGTAATTGGGGGAGGGGGATTAATTTTGCGACCGGTCTTGCGTGTAACCGGTGGGGAATGATCAACGCATTTCCGCGAAATTCCAGAAACTTTTTTCACCTGCTGGGCGCGGCGAATTGGTTCCGATAACGGGCATTATCGGAGGCAATCCGCTGGCCCAATTTGCGGATTGGAAGCTTGCCAGCGATGAGGCTGGACCGAAGGGAGAGGCGTATCTTCTGCGGAAGGTACTGATAAGGAAAGACGCATTTCCTTATCAGTGTCAAAAGATCGTAAATGGTTGGGTTTCACGCCCCGAAAGTCGCGGTCGGGGTTATCGCGCCGTTCGAGCTATTACAAGGGAAGACGCGGCGGCGCGGGATCGGTTGCGCCGAAGGCCAGAGGCGGTCACACTCGCGGTATGACCGCGCCCGATGAGATTGCGATCCTTCGGATTGAACTTGAGGATATCAAGCCGCTGATCTGGCGGCGCGTCGGCGTGCGAACGTCGATGACGCTCAAGGCCGTGCACGACGTGATCCAAACAATCATGGGGTGGTTGGATTGTCACTTGTGGGAGTTAGCGGCCAACGGGCGGAGTTACAGCATGCTCGTGCCAAACGATGCTGATTGGAATGAACGAATCAAGGATGTGGCGAAGACTAAATTGTCTGCACTTTTGGCCAGCGGCGTGAGAGAGATCGGTTATCTCTACGACATGGGCGACAACTGGCAGCACCGGATCATTGTCGAACAACTAAAAGCTGCCGAACCTGGAGCCCTCTATCCGCAGTTCCTCGGCGGGGAGAGGCGATGCCCGCCAGAGGATTGCGGCGGCATTCCCGGCTATTACGAGTTCCTAAACAATATCGCTAGCAAGCAAAACAAAAAGCGGCAAGCCGCGCTCGATTGGTACGGACGGCCGTACGATCCCGATGAGATCGACGAGCAGCAGATCATCACTGCCCTTAACCGCCTTGCAAATACGAGTCGCCCTTCACGCTAAAATTCACGTCACGGATTTTGGAAGGTTTGGCCCTGTTGTGGTGCTCTGTTGAGCCGCGGGGTGGGATTGGTTGCGGAGAGCTCCATACGGCGTGGCTCCTATTGCATTCACGTTTGAATCACGACAAGAAAAAGGGAAAGGGACTGCGGAGTGCGGAATCCGCAGCGGAGATCGCAATGGCCACGAAAGTCCCGTATCCCACCGATAAATATGTCGGCAGCCGGGTGCGGATGCGTCGCCTGATGCTTGGGATGAGCCAGGGAGCCCTTGCAGATCAACTCGGGATAACTTTCCAGCAGGTGCAGAAGTACGAAAAGGGCACAAACCGCATCAGCGCCAGCCGGTTGCAGGCGATGTCTTACTTTCTGCAAGTCCCGGTGTCGTTCTTTTTTGAAGGCGCTCCGCAGCCGGCAGGAATGTCACAGAGAACTGGCGAGGCGCCATTTCCCGCCTACGTCTCCGACTTTCTTGCCGAGGCCGATGGATTGAAACTGGTCAGAGCGTTCATGCAGATCAGTGACGCTAAACTGAGGCGTTCCCTTGTCCGCCTCGTCGAGGAAATCGGCGGCGAAGGCGACCGCTAAGCGCTGGCGCAGTTGCTTGTTGTGTTTGGTGGTCACCGAGCGCATGAATCACACATGATTAAGTTCCGTTTTGACGATACTGACTATGCGTTTGTCGTGAAGAATAGGGCACCCCCTCCGAAACCGTGGAGGTGGGAGATTTATCGAGCCGGGAGATTGAGCCCGATACGGCAATCGCCAATCTTTTTTCGCACCATAGCGGCAGCTAATAAAGCAGGAATAGCGGCACTCAAGCAGCTGTTGGCTGAACTCAGGGCCTAGCGACTGCGTTCAGCAATCAGCTTTGAACC